>NZ_CP029331.1:611864-917796 GCF_003345255.1 Pseudothauera hydrothermalis
GAACTGCACTCGCTTCAAATTTGGTCATCCCATTCACACCCTCTTCGCGCTCATGCGATTATTCTGCAATTTCAACCACCTGACCCAATCATGCTCGGCTACTGGATCGTCGTTTCAACGCAAACACCGGAAGAACGGGACGCCATCATTGACCGCAAGAAGTCAGTTCTCGCGGAGTGGGAAACGGGCGTTGGTGGCATTCGCTGGCTGGAAAAGCTGGTCGAGGAAGGCAAGGCCACCAAGCTGCGCGGCGACGGCTATCCGAACCGCTACACGTCCACGGCAGACATCGTGCTGCCGCTCATCACGGGTGACGCCATCAAGCCTGCTGACGATGGCATCTGGGTGTTCGGCATGGATGACGGTGAAGAGTACGCCCAGCCTCCCGGCTGGATGGGCAAGGTCAACCTGCGACCCGAGAGCATCCGCACCTGCCTGACCGATGCGGCCCTGACCATTGACGCTTGGGATCAGTAGTAACTCCATTCACAACCACAAGGGAAATTCATGCAGAAGAACATCGCCATCATTGCCGCCCTCAGCGTCGCCACACTCACCGCCTGCGGCAGCAAGACCGACGCCAACGAAAAGAATTTCGGTGCGGCCATGACGCAGTATTTCGACAAGAAGGGCGACCTCTGCCTCAACACCAAGCGTTGGCCGGTTGACCTGTCCGAGATGGACTTGCGCCTGCAAAAGACCATGCAGGCCGGGAGCGCCAACCAGATGGCCGCGCTTGAGGCTGCTGGCTTGGTCAAGGGCGAGGACACCGAGGTGGACATCATGGGGATCATGGGCAAGCCCACAGGTGCTAAAGCCAAGATCAAGCGCTACACCCTGACCGATGCGGCCAAGCCCTTCGCGCAGGAGAAGGAAGTCGCCTCCATTGGCCTCAACGGCAAGACCACCGAGAAGCAAACCGATCTGTGTTGGGGCAAAAAGGCGCTGGACAAGATCGTGAAGTGGGAAGGGCCGATGAAGTTCGGCGACTACCAAGAGGCGGGCATCACCTACACCTACAAGGTCAACAACCTCGCCGACTGGGCCAAGAAGTCCGAGGTGCAAGCGGCTTTCCCGGTCGTGAAGAGCATCCTCGACGGCGTTGGCAGCAAGGAATCCAAGCACGCCATCAAGCTGACCAGCCAGGGCTGGGAAGCGAAAGGACTGGATTGAGGAGGCGGTATGCCACGCATCGACCTCGCAGTACCCTTCGCCGCGAAGGATGAGGCCAAGCGGCTTGGCGCACGCTGGGACGGTGAGCGCAAGCTCTGGTATGTGCCAGACGGCGTAGATGCGGGCGCATTCGGGCGTTGGTTGCCGAGCGAGCCGGACATAGGCGTTCGCTCAAGCAGCTATTTCATCGCCCAGACCACCAAGCCGTGCTGGAAGTGCAGCGAACACACAAGCGTGTTCGGGTTCATTCTGCCTTCCGGGCATGAAACGCTGGAACCCGACGAAGAGGACGATGAGCGGGATGCGTGGTATTGGTATGACGAGCCAACCATCGTTCACTACGTCACCGATCTTCTCCCCGCCGTGGCGGCACGCATCAAAGCATTCTCGCGGCACTACCGCGTCGATTTCAGCAAGACCACGCAAAGCTCGTACTGGATGAACCACTGCGAAAACTGCGGCATGAAGCAAGGGGACTTCGAGATGTACTGCGAGCCGCAGGGAGCGTTCTTCCCGATGGATAAGCGTGCCGCTTCCCTGATCGTCCTGCACGAGTTTGCCGAACCGTTTGGCTGCAATGGCAGCACGGCTTATGGCGATCACCTCTTTGAATACATGCGGCGGGCCTAATCATGCTAGCCCTCCGGGAATCGATGAGCCTGTTGCTGTGGAGTTTACTGCGTTTATCGGGATTGCGGCCAAGGCGCTGGGTAGTGGTCTGCGCCATCTTGCTTTCTGTGCTCGCTTTCGGGGGGGGGCATCTTTCTGATCTGGTCGTGCAGGTTGATTTGGTTGTCGGACGGGTCATTTTGGCGTTAACACTTGGAGTCGACCATGGTCTCTCAAGCAGCATCTCACCTTCTCTTGATGGCATATCAGCTCGGATTCCACTGAAGCGCAGCGGCTGTTAATTTGACATCATGACGAATTAGGAGGAAATCATGAACATTCATACAACAGAAGCAATGACTGCATTGCAGCGCAAAGTGCGCATGACCATTCCGCAGATTGGCGAACAGGCAGCACAGGCATACGAGAGCATGCGTGCAGAGGTTCAAGCGCGTCGGCTTGTCGTAAATGGGTCGTCGATTTTTGTTGCACGTTCAATGCCCCAGGACGCTCATACAGAATTTGAATTGACCTTTTGTTTACTGAGTTTCCCATAAGTAGTGTCATGTGAGCGATAATATGGCCTATGAAATGCAAACGACTTTCCGACGGCCGAGCTCTCGATCATCACACCTTGCAGGTCATGCGGCAGCAGGCCGTCAAAGCGGTACGTGACGGGCAGACGGTGCAAAGCGTCGCGGCGGCGTATGGCGTGAATGAGCGCAGCGTTTTCCGGTGGCTCGCCGATTTTGCCAATGGCGGACAGAACGCATTGCTCGCCAAGCCGATTCCGGGACGCCCGAGCAAACTCAGCGCCGAGGAGCTTTCGTGGATTGCCAATGCGGTTCGTGACCACAACCCGCAGCAGTTCAAGTTCGAGTTCGGCTTGTGGACGCTGTCTCTGATTCGTCACTTGATCAAACGCCAATTCAAGAAAGAGCTGTCGGTCTCCTCGGTTCACCGCCTGATGAAGATCCTGGGTTTCAGCGCCCAGAAGCCGCTCTACCAGGCGTGGCAGCAAGACCCCGTCCTGGTGCGCACTTGGGAGACGGAGACCTACCCCGCGATTCGCGCTGAAGCCAAGCGGCTCGGAGCAACGATCTACTTTGGCGACGAGTCGGGCATCCGCTCGGACTACCACACCGGCACGACTTGGGCGCCACAAGGCCGGACGCCGGTGGTGCAGGCGACGGGTCGGCGCTTCTCGCTGAACATGATCTCGGCCGTCGGCACGCAGGGCGAATTTCGGTTCATGCTGCATGAGGGCTCGGTCGGTGCGAAAGTGTTCGTCGAGTTCCTCAAGCGCTTGATGCTCAATGCCGAGAAACCGGTCTTTCTGATCGTCGATGGTCATCCGATTCACAAGGCAAAGATGGTCAAGAGCTACATCGAGAGCTTGGACGGCAAGCTCAAGTTGTTCTATTTGCCGCCTTACTCGCCGCAGCTGAACCCGGACGAAACAGTCTGGGCTCATGTGAAGCGGAAGGTTTCGAGCCAGTTGGTCGAGAGCGCCGAGGAGATGAAGCGACTCGCACTCCGTGCTTTGCGTAGCATCCAGAAGCTCCCCGAACTCGTGAAGTCATTTTTTAGGCAGCCAGAGTGCCGCTATATCCTGGGCTGACACTACTTATTGAAAAGTTAGTAACTGTGAAAGGCAATGATTTGCCGATACTGCCGGCTTTTTGCTGCGCTTGCTTCATGTTCAAAGGTCCTCTGGATAGATTGTTCACCCACGGATACCAGACGTTGCTTCGCAGCATTGAGGATGCGGGCCTTGCTCCAAGCAATGAAAGTCGTGAGGTTTATCATGAATGGCACGGACCTGAATCCGACAAAAATCGCATTGAAATCCAGATTGGTGTGCTTGAATGAGTCTCCAGCAAAGCACCTTGACGGTTCGCCGCTTTGTCGAGGCAGATTTTCCTGTCTATCAGGCTTGGTTTGCCGATGAGCAACAGCATCGCCAGCTTGGACCAGTGGATGAGGAATGGCTTACTCACGTATTAACGGATGTCGAAGGAGAGCAATGGTCTTTTTTTGTCGATGATGCGCTAGCGGCTGTTGTGGGATTGGTTCCCGATCAAGACAATAATGCCTGGGTCATTAGTGATTTTGCCGTCGATCCGGCGCGCCGCCGCCAGGGTTGGGGGCGGCGCGCCGGGGAAACATTGCTTGCTTTGCCTGCAAGGATGCAGCGCATCAACTGGAGGGCCTATGTGGCGGCTGATAACCTCCAGGCCCAAGCCTTTTTCGATGCTTTGGGCTGGCTGCGACTTATGCCTCCCTCGTCAGGTGATCCCTACTGGGCATTTGCATGGCGTCTCGGTCGAGCATAGAAGATGGAGCCATCCGGCAGAGTGGCAGCATGAACGACCAAGGCATTAAGTGGACATGATGAAGCAATTGCCTCATGGAAGTCTGTCAGGAAACGACGATAGAACAATATTGGCAACTAGATCAGGTTCGGCATTGCTAAACCTGACACCGAGTGTTGATGCGTCGCCGCTATACAGATACAATTACTGAGTTTCCCATAAGTAGTGTCATGTGAGCGATAATATGGCCTATGAAATGCAAACGACTTTCCGACGGCCGAGCTCTCGATCATCACACCTTGCAGGTCATGCGGCAGCAGGCCGTCAAAGCGGTACGTGACGGGCAGACGGTGCAAAGCGTCGCGGCGGCGTATGGCGTGAATGAGCGCAGCGTTTTCCGGTGGCTCGCCGATTTTGCCAATGGCGGACAGAACGCATTGCTCGCCAAGCCGATTCCGGGACGCCCGAGCAAACTCAGCGCCGAGGAGCTTTCGTGGATTGCCAATGCGGTTCGTGACCACAACCCGCAGCAGTTCAAGTTCGAGTTCGGCTTGTGGACGCTGTCTCTGATTCGTCACTTGATCAAACGCCAATTCAAGAAAGAGCTGTCGGTCTCCTCGGTTCACCGCCTGATGAAGATCCTGGGTTTCAGCGCCCAGAAGCCGCTCTACCAGGCGTGGCAGCAAGACCCCGTCCTGGTGCGCACTTGGGAGACGGAGACCTACCCCGCGATTCGCGCTGAAGCCAAGCGGCTCGGAGCAACGATCTACTTTGGCGACGAGTCGGGCATCCGCTCGGACTACCACACCGGCACGACTTGGGCGCCACAAGGCCGGACGCCGGTGGTGCAGGCGACGGGTCGGCGCTTCTCGCTGAACATGATCTCGGCCGTCGGCACGCAGGGCGAATTTCGGTTCATGCTGCATGAGGGCTCGGTCGGTGCGAAAGTGTTCGTCGAGTTCCTCAAGCGCTTGATGCTCAATGCCGAGAAACCGGTCTTTCTGATCGTCGATGGTCATCCGATTCACAAGGCAAAGATGGTCAAGAGCTACATCGAGAGCTTGGACGGCAAGCTCAAGTTGTTCTATTTGCCGCCTTACTCGCCGCAGCTGAACCCGGACGAAACAGTCTGGGCTCATGTGAAGCGGAAGGTTTCGAGCCAGTTGGTCGAGAGCGCCGAGGAGATGAAGCGACTCGCACTCCGTGCTTTGCGTAGCATCCAGAAGCTCCCCGAACTCGTGAAGTCATTTTTTAGGCAGCCAGAGTGCCGCTATATCCTGGGCTGACACTACTTATTGAAAAGTTAGTATATCTTCACAAAGGATCAGCAAGCCACTATCGGAGTTCCTACCCGTGTAAGCCTCTTTCTCGCTGCGAGCCAGCTTCAACCGCACACCACGCTCGCACGAGGCTGCACGTCCGATTCACTGCGTCTTGCTGGCCCCGGATCACTCGGGGTTCGTTCTCTATTCCGCTGGCCGGGAAGACGCGCTTGCGTTCGCCCCAACCGCCAACACTGGCTGGCAACCACCACGGAATAGAAGAATGATGAAATCCTTACGCCAGGACTGGCTATCCAATGTCCGAAACGACCTGCTAGCGGGCATCGTTGTCGCGCTGGCACTGATCCCCGAAGCCATCGCCTTCTCGATCATTGCCGGCGTCGATCCCAAGGTCGGCCTCTACGCCTCGTTCTGCATCGCCACGGTCATTGCATTCACCGGAGGCCGTCCAGGCATGGTGTCCGCAGCCACGGGCGCGATGGCGCTGCTGATGGTCACGCTCGTCAAAGAGCACGGCTTGCAATATCTGCTGGCCGCCACAGTCCTGACTGGCGTGCTCCAGATCATCGCTGGCTGGCTCAGGCTCGGTGCCTTGATGCGATTCGTCTCGCGCTCCGTCATCACCGGCTTCGTCAATGCGCTGGCCATCCTGATCTTCATGGCGCAGTTGCCCGAACTGACCAATGTAACGTGGCACGTCTACGCCATGACGGCGGCGGGCCTCGGCATCATCTACGGCTTTCCCTACATCACCAAGGCCGTGCCGTCGCCGCTGGTTGCCATCGTCGTGCTGACCGGCGCCGCGATCTTCCTCGGCCTCGATATTCGTACCGTGGGCGACATGGGCCAGCTGCCCGACAGCCTGCCGGTGTTCCTGCTGCCGGATGTACCGCTGAACCTTGAAACGTTGGCGATCATCTTCCCGGTCTCGGCCACCTTGGCAGTCGTCGGCCTGCTGGAGTCCATGATGACAGCCTCCATCGTCGATGACCTGACCGACTCCAACAGCAACAAGAACCGCGAATGTGTGGGGCAGGGTGTGGCCAATATCGCCTCGGGCTTCCTGGGGGGTATGGCAGGCTGCGCCATGATCGGCCAGTCGGTCATCAACGTGAAATCCGGTGGCCGTGGCCGACTCTCCACACTGGCCGCAGGCGTGTTTCTGCTGCTGATGGTGGTCTTCATCGGCGACTGGGTCGCGCAGATTCCGATGGCGGCCCTGGTTGCGGTGATGATCATGGTGTCCATCGGCACCTTCAACTGGGCCTCCATCCGCAACCTGCGCGAGCATCCCAAAAGCTCCAGCGTGGTGATGCTGGCCACCGTGGTAGTGACAGTCGGCACCCACGACTTGGCGAAGGGCGTGCTGGTCGGCGTGCTGCTGTCAGGCTTCTTCTTCGCACACAAGGTCGGCCAGATCCTGCGCGTCACCTCTCGCACCGAGAACGAAGGCCGCGTGCGCAGCTACACCATCACCGGTCAGGTGTTCTTCGCTTCGGCGGATCGATTCATCAATGCCTTCGACTACAAGGAAGTCATCGAAAAAGTGCGCATCGACGTGAGCCGCGCCCATTTCTGGGACATCACCGCCGTCAGCGCCCTGGACAAGGTGGTCATCAAGTTCCGCCGTGAAGCCACCGAGGTGGAGGTCATCGGTTTGAACGAAGCCAGCGCCACACTGGTGGACAAGTTCGCCGTGCATGACAAGAACGGTGCCGACGACATGCTGATGGGCCACTGAAAGGAAACCGGATCATGAAGAACGAAAACAAAGTGCTGGCCTGCGTGGATCAATCCCACTTCGCCGATTACGTGGCCGACTACGCTGCCTGGGCAGCTCGGCGCATGGATGCGCCACTGGAGTTCCTGCACGTCATCGACCGCCATCCAGAATTGGGATCGAGCGAGGATCACAGTGGGGCCATCGGCATCGACGCCCAGGAAAATCTGCTGACCAAGCTCTCCGCCGACGACGAGGCTCGCACCAAGCATGCCCGCGAACAAGGCCGCCTCTTCCTCAACCGACTGCGCGAGCGGGCTATTGCTGCCGGGGCCACACTGGTCGATGTTCGTCAGCGGCACGGCGAACTGGAGGAAACGCTTGCAGAGCAGGCTGAGGGCGTGCGCCTGCTGGTTTTGGGTCGCCGTGGCGAAGCCGCAGAGACCACCCAACGCGACCTTGGCCGAAACGTCGAGCGCGTCGTGCGCGCCCTGCACAAGCCGAGCCTGACCGTAACGGAAGGCTTCAAAGAGCCGCAGCGCGTGATGATTGCCTTCGATGGCGGCAACGTGACCCGGCGTGGCGTCGAGATGGTTGCGGGCAGCCCGCTGTTCCGTGGTCTGCCGATCTATCTGCTGATGTCGGGCAAGGAAAGTCCAGATGCCCCCAAGCAACTTGACTGGGCCAAGACCACCTTGGAAGTGGCAGGCTTCGATGTGACCGCCTCGCTGATCCCCGGCGATGCGGAAAGCATCATTGCCAAGACGGTGAAAGCGCAGTCCATCGACATGCTCATCATGGGGGCGTTCGGTCACTCACCGCTGCGCAGCCTGCTGTTCGGCAGCAAGACGACTGAGCTATTGCGTTCCTCGACCATTCCTACCCTGCTGTTGCGCTAGCGAAGGAGTCGCCTCAATGGACATGGAGCACTTCCGCCTTCAGCTGCTGATAGAGCAAAAAGAAACGATTGGGGCGCTTCAGCAGGCGCAGCAGTCGGCTGCGCCGGTCGAACTGGATCAATCCAGTGTCGGCAGGGTGTCGCGTATAGACGCTCTCCAACAACAAGCCCTCGCTCAAGGATTGTTGGAGCGGCTGACTATTCGTAAACGCAAGGTCGAGGCTGCACTGGCCCGCCTCGACTCTGGCACCTATGGGCTGTGCTGCGCCTGTCACGGCAATTTGGAGCCAGAACGGTTGAACGCCGATCCGGCTGTCGTCTTCTGCCAAGAATGCGCCGCAGCGCGTCAGTGAAAACGCCAGATTGATGCTCAACGGCAGCGCGGTTTGGCTTCGGTAAGCGGTATCTTGTGTTTGCTGAGGTAACCACAACAAGAAACCATGAGGACAGGGCATGCTCCATTCCATACTTGCCATCAGCGTCGGTGCCTCGCTCGGTGCCGTATCGCGGTGGCTGCTGGGCCTATCGCTCAACATGCTGTTTCCCGCGATCCCACCGGGCACAGTGGCCGCCAACCTGATCGGGGGCTACCTGATCGGCGTCGCGTTGGCGGTCTTTGCCGCTGCGCCGAACCTGGCGCCCGAGTGGCGTTTGCTGATCATTACCGGCTTTCTCGGCGGGCTGACCACGTTCTCGACCTTTTCCGCCGAAGTCACGACCTTGGTCCAGCAGGGACGACTTGCTATGGCGGCGACGGCCATCACAGTTCATGTCGGCGGTTCGCTGCTGATGACCCTGATCGGCCTTGGAACGGTCGCGGCTTTCAAACGATTCTGATTCAGGAGACGGGCATGCAAGGCTACCAACTGACGTTTTTCACCCAGCAGGATCGGCGGCATGGATGCACGCCGCTTGGCGAGTGGCTGCTCGAAGAAGCCCGGCGGCTGGGGCTGCGCGGGGCGACCCTGACGACGGCCGACGAGGGCTATGGGCACGCGGGCCGCATCCATTCCTCACATTTCTTCGAGCAGGCCGACCAGCCGCTGGAGGTCACCATGGCGGTGACCGCCGATGAAGCGGAGCGCCTGTTCGCGCGCCTGCGGGAGGAGAACGTACGGGTTTTCTACGTCAAGACGCCCATCGAGTTCGGCATGACTGGCGACGTCTGAAGCCGGTTCTATCTGCGGGCGATGACCAGCAATCCCGCCACGATCAGCGCGGCGCCGACCACCATGCGCCAGGTGATGACTTCGCGCAGCAGCAGCCAGGCCAGCAGCATGGCGACGACCACGCTGCCCTTGTCGATCAGCGCCACCGTGGCCACGTCGCCGACCTTGAGCGCCTTGTAGTAAAAAATCCAGGACAGGGCAGTGGTTACGCCGGACAGCCCCAGCCACAGCAAATTGCGCTGACCGACCAAGGCCAACTCCTGAAACGGCACTGCCAGCCAGGCAAAGATCAGCACGAACCCACACACGAAGAGCGTGCGGATGGTCAGCCCCAGTTCGCCCGAAATACCTGCCAGGCCCATCTTGGCGATCACCGACGTGAAGCCCGCGAAGAACATCGACACGAAGGCGTAGAAGACCCATTTTTCCATGATGATCCTTACTTGAAGAGGCTGCGGGGCACCCACCACAGGTAGGCCACCATGCCGAAGAGTTCGACCAGCGACTGCACCACGATCACCACCGCCGCCACTTCCCATCCGGCGGGCAGCGACAGGGCAAAGGGCAGCACCACGAAGGAATTGCGCGTGCCCAGGCTGAACGCCAGGGTGCGGCCTTGATCGACGGGCAGCTCCAGCCACCAGGCCAGGACCCTGGCGAGCATGGCAGCGAGCACCAGAAACACCACGAACAGCGGCACGATCACCGGCAGCAAGCCCAGCGCCTGCCGAACGGTGCCCACCTGCGCGGCAGCGATCAGGAACACCACCGTGGCCAGCAAGGGCACGGGCCACCAGACGAGGTGCTCCCGTACCCTGGACCGATGGCTGCGGGCTTCGATCCAGCGCTCCGCTGACACCGCAGCAAGGAGCGGCAGCAGGACGACCAGCAAGGCCGGCCACACCTGTTCAGGACGCACCACCGTCGAGAAATCATCGCCCATCATCCCCCACAGGTACAGCGGCAACAGGAGCAACTGCAACAGCAGGTTGATGGGCGTCACCGCGATGGCGCGCGGTACGTTGCCGCCCGCGAGCTGGCTGAACGTGATGAACCAGTCCGTGCAGGGCACCAGCAGAACCAGCAGCACGCCCAGCCGCAGCACCGGTTCGGAGGGCAGATACTGCACCATGCCCCAGACCAGCAACGGCAGGATGACGAAGTTCCCGGCCAGCACGGCCGTCACGAAACGACGATCCGCGAAGGCCTCGCGCACATGCAGCAGCGGCACCTGCACAAAGGTGGCGAACAGCAGGAGTGCCAGAGTGGGCCACAGCAGTGTTTCGAACACTGCGTGCGTGCTCGGCCACAGGCTGCCCACAAGCAGACCGGCCAGGATGGCGGTCAGATAAATCCATACCTGCTGCCGTTTGAGTATCAGGCGATCCACGTCCACCTTTCCGAATCAAGACCTGCGTTCATTCCATCAGCGCCACCGATTTGACCTGCACCCAGATCGGCATGCCAACGCCCACGCCCAGCGTGCTCATGGCCCGCTTGGTCAGGCGTGCCAGCAGCACCGCCTCACCCACTCTGACCCGCACCAACGCGAGACCAGGATGGTCATCACCGCCCATCGCGTCCACCACGCCGCGCAACACATTCTGAATGCTTCCCTGTCCAGGCTCGATGGCCAGGCTGACATCGCGAGCCAGCACGCGGACTCGAACGCGGCGGCCAACCGTCAGACCATGGTCACGCGCCCACAGACTGCCGCCGTCGAAATCGACGCGCGCCAGGTGCCAGTTGCCGTCCACTTCGCCCACCGTACCGTCGAGGATTGCCCCGGCATCCTCGCCGAGCCGGATCGGCAAGTCGAGGCGGGCCAGCGTCTCGGCCAGCGGTCCGCTGGCCAGCACCCGGCCGCCCTCCATCGCCACCAGATGGTCGGCCAGCCTAGCGACTTCATCGGGCGAGTGGCTGACGTAGAGCACCGGAATGTCCAGTTCGTCGTGAAGGCGCTCCAGGTAGGGCAGGATTTCCTGTTTGCGCTTCAAGTCGAGCGCGGCCAGCGGCTCATCCATCAGCAACAGGCGCGGACTGACCGCCAAGGCACGGGCAATGCCTACCCGCTGGCGTTCGCCGCCGGAGAGGCGATCCGGCTTGCGGTCGAGCAGATGCCCGATGCCCAGCAGCTCGATGGCGTGATCGAGGCTCACGCGCTGCGCCTCGCCGTTGCGCTTCATGCCGTAGCGCAGGTTGCCCATCACCGTCAGATGCGCGAACAGGCTGGCCTCCTGGAACACGTAGCCGATGGGCCGCTGGTGGGTTGGCACCCAGCGCCCGGTGTCCTGCCACACTTGACCAGCGACGGTGAGCCGCCCTTGCGGTGCGCGTTCCAGACCGGCAATGCACCGCAGCAGCGTGGTCTTGCCGGAACCGGAATGCCCGAACAGGGCGGTCACACCCCGGCCGGGCAGGCTGAGATCCACGGCGAGGGAGAAGCCCGGCCAGTCGAGTCGGAAACATGCATCGATGCCCGCCATCTCAGCCTCCCTTCTTCGGATTGGGCCGCCAGGCGTACAGAGCCAGCAGCACGAGGAAGGAGAAGATCAGCATCACCGCCGCCAGGCGGTGCGCCTGCATGTATTCCAACGCTTCTACGTGGTCGTAAATCTGCACCGAGGCGACCCTTGTGACGCCCGGCAGGTTGCCGCCGATCATCAGCACCACGCCAAACTCGCCGACCGTGTGGGCGAAGGTCAGGATCGAGGCCGTCAGGAAGCCTGGTGCGGCCAGCGGCACCGCCACGGTGAAGAAGGCATCCACGGGTGACGCGCGCAGGGTGGCGGCCACCTCCAGCGGCCGGTCGCCCACCGCCTCGAAGGCCGTTTGCAGGGGTTGAACCATGAACGGCAGGGAGTAGAACACCGAGGCGATGACCAGCCCCCAGAAGGTGAAGGGCAGCGGGCCGAGTCCCAGCGCCTGGGTGAGTTGGCCCACCGGGCCGTTCGGCCCCATCGCCAGCAAGAGGTAAAAGCCCAGTACCGAAGGCGGCAGCACCAGGGGCAAGGCCACTACCGCACCGATGGGGCCTTTCCACCACGCCTTGGTGCGGGCCAGCCACCAGGCGATGGGCGTGCCGACCAGCAGCAGGATCAGGGTGACGATGCCCGCCAGGCGCACGGTCAGCCAGAGGGCTTGCAGATCGCTATCGCTCAGCATGTTCCCTCCCGCTCAATGCGCGTGCTGAAAGGTCTTGATGGCCGAGACCAGCAGGACGATGCCGAGCAGCCCCATCAGCGCGCCGGTCGGCACCAGGCCGAGCAGCAGGCCGCCAATGGCCGCGCCAAGGATAGAGCCGCCCGTCATCCAGCCCATCAGCGGCCTTTCCTCGCGCAGCACCTGGAAGGCGTAGGCGCGGGTGTAGCGGGCGAAGCCGACAATCATGGTCGGCAGGCTGACCATCAGCGACAGACTGCCCGCGAGCTTGATGTCCAGACCGTAGAGCAGCACGATGGCCGGAATCAGCAGCTCGCCACCGGCCACGCCCAGCAGGGCGGCGACCATGCCGATGCCCAGGCCAGCGATCAGTCCGGCCACAAAGCGCAGCGGTCCGGCCTCGAACAGCGGCGTGCTGCCCTCATGCACACCGGCCCAGGCTTCCGAGAGCATGACCAGGGACAAGGCGACCAGCAGAACCAGGATGATGCGGTTGAGCCACTGGCGCGACAGGGTGATGGCATGGCCTGCTGCCCACCAGGCCCCGACGAGACTGCCCGCGAGCAGGTTCAGCACCACGTCGAGGTGATCGGCCAGCGTGTCCGGCGCAATCGTGCCGCCCCGGAACAGCAGCGCGGCGGCGACCACGACCAGGCTCATCGCCTTGTTGAGGATGACGGCCTCCAAGGTGCCGAGACGGAACACGCCGACCAGCACCGGCAGGCGGAATTCGGCCCCGCCGAGGCCGATCAAGCCGCCCAGGGTGCCGATCAGCGAACCAGCGACGAAGCCTTGGCCGTTGCGGACGGATGCGCTCATGGCCGTGCCCTACCTGCCGGCGGCTTCGCCCGGCAGGACGAAGCCGTACTTGGTCATCACCGCCCGCGCAGGCTGGCTGCTCATGTAGTCGGCGAAGCGGCGGGCCAGGGCGTTGCCCTCGGCCCGCTTGGTGATGACGAAGCCTTGTTCCAGCGGCTCGTGCAGCTTGTCGGGGATCAGCCAGTAGCCGCCGCGCCTGGCCAGCTCAGGATTGACGGCCAAGGCCAGGGCAATGATGCCGACTTGGGCATTGCCGGTCTGCACGAACTGGGCCGTGTGGGCGATGTTCTCGCCATAGACCAGCTTCGGCTCGACCTTTTCCCACAGGCCGGAGGCACGCAAGGCTTCCTCAGCGCGCTTGCCGTAAGGCGCGTGCTTGGGGTTGGCGATGGCGATGCGGGCGATCTTGGGATCGGTCAGGCTCGCCAGCGTCATCTTGCTGGCATCCATACCCGCGCTCCACAGCACGATGCGGCCGAAGGCATAGGGCTTGACCTCGGAGGCCGCGAAGCCCGCTTTCACCAGCTCGCGCGGGAAGGCGATGTCGGCCGAGAAATACAGGTCATAGGGCGCACCCTGCTGAATCTGCGTGTGGAACTTGCCCGAGGAGCCATAGATGACTTCCACCTCGTCGGTAGGGTGGGCCTTCTTGAAGGTGGCGACGATTTCATCCATCGCGAACTTCAGATCAGCCGCCGCTGCGACGGTGACTTTCTCGGCGTAGGCGGTGGTTGCAAACAGCAGCGAGCAGGCGAGCAGCAAGGAGCGCAGGAGTTTCATGGGCAGGTTCCTTCTCATCGAGTCATGGCACAAGAACCCACTGAACGGCATTTGTCGGGTTCGCTACATCGTTAGGTCAAAAACGATATAACGATAAGCATACAGCAGCATCCATGCCAAGCCATAACCGAAATCAAGAATGGATCAGTTCGCCAGATCGTGCAGGGCTTGCAGTTCCTTGCCTGCGCTGGCGTTGAGACTGGCTTCCAGGGCGTCATAACGCTCGATGAGTTGCTGTCCGAGCGTTGTCAGGGACGCGCCGCCACCGCCTTTGCCCCCTGTCGCCGTTTCAACAACGGGGCGGCCAAACCCTTCGTTCAGGGAGTCGATCAGCAGCCAGGCGCGCTTGTAGGGCAAGCCGAGAGAACGGGCCGCCGCCGCAATCGAGCGGGTCTGGCCGACTGCCCGCAGCAGGTCGATCTTGCCGGGACCGATGGCGATCCCGTCGCCGATGTAGACGCGCGGCCGCACCAGGACGGCGCACGGTTGGTTCATCTTTTTTGTCATTTTGTTCAAACGGTGTGAAAAAACAACATCTCACCGTGCAAGCATTTTAGCTAGCACAAATAGCAGCATTTGAATGTTGAGTCGCCACGTTGCACGATTAATGGCACAAATCTTCCTGCCTAGCTCAATCCCAACCATCTCCAGTAAATCCTACGCCTCGACGATTGAACGCAATTAGTGGCCTGATGTCTCGCACTTGGACAACCCTCCTGCCATCACGAACCGCCGCGCCCAAGGCCCGCTGCAGAACCAGACGCACACTGCGCGGCGGCAAGGCTTGCAGACGGAATAGGACGTCATCATCCAGTCGCTCGGCAAAGGCACTGCCCCAGCTCGCCTCGTCCCGGAGGCGGTTGTAAATCGACTGCGCAATGCTTCTGACCTGCTCCGGCCTGGGCGGTTGAATGTGCAACACCGTCAACCGTGAGCGTAGCGGCCCCGGAATCGCCTCCAGCTCATTCGCGGTCGCCATCCAATTGACATGACTGGCGTCGATGGCAAAGTCGCGGATCGACAGGTCGATGAAACCCCGCGCACTGCGCGGTTCCAGCAAGGTATAGAGTGCTGCCAGCGGATCGTATTGCGGTCTGCCGTTACTGGCCTTGTCCAGTTCATCGAGTACCACCACCGGGTTGGCCAGTGGCTGGTAGGCCAACAGCTCAAAGAGCTGGCCTGGCTCGGAATTGCTCCAAAATGATTCGGAACCGGCGAGCGGCGAACTTGATTGCGTACTCGCTATGTCGAAGACCCGGAACGGTAGCACGAGCTGATCGGCAAGCCAGCGTGCCGCCTCGGTTTTGCCGATGCCCGCCGGGCCGACCAGCAACACGGCAGGCCAGGACACCCGGCCATCGCCCAGACTGGACAAGGCGAAGTGATCACGCATCAGCTCGGCCAGTTCATGGAAGTTTGGAAAGGCCTGCGCGAACTCATCCAGAAGGGCTTTCCAGTCCGGGGGCAGCAGGCCCAGTTGGCGGCTACCATGGCCCGCTCGCTTGATCCGCTCCGCCATCGCCTGTGCGCGCTTGAACTTGTCGTCGCCTTTCGGTCGGTGGCGATCCACGAACGTCTCCAGCCCGGCTTCATCGAGAAAGACGATGCTCGGCAAGGGCATTGATTTAGCGGTTTCTGTCGGCTGCTCCTGAACCTGCTCCGGTTTGGCTTCACTCGGGACGGGCTCATCCTGAACCGCCATGGTGGCGCGTACATCTTCAGTCGTCACCCTACCCAGATCGTGCACCACCTGCTGTACCCCCTGTTCGACGATGAGCTGGCGGCTGCGGCGCACTTCTTCGGCAAACAATCCTTGGATGCCGTCGTGTTGCGGACAGCGTTGCGGACGGATGCCGTCCCCGACAACCTGTACACCGCAAACGGGGCATTTTTGCAGCGAAAGGTGCTTGGTCTGGGCAATCAGATCGAACACTGCTGCTGCACGTTCGCTGTGGCGTCGCGGCGGCTGGTAATGAATGACCAGGCGATCCCGGTTGCAACTCACCGACAGTGAGCCCTTGCATGCGAGCACTGTGGGCGGCAGCAGGCATTCCACCTGGGCAAACAGATGTGCCACCACGGTCAGATGCCCTGGCGCAGGTTCGACGATCTGCCGGACAAGCCAGGGATGCTGCTCCTTGAGCGCAGCAATGGCTGCTTCGTATTCCCGCAGGCGCAACGGACGGGCTTGCTTTGGCTTACGCATGATGGCCTCCCAAATAGCCGAACTATAAATTACTATAACAGCAGTTTGCGCGAATCGCCAAACTCCGCACTCTCGTCTTGTCAGCCAATAAGTTTTATAGTGATTTACAGTGAATTCACAGAGCCCGACATGCCAACCCTTGCCAACGAACAATTGCCAGCCTTTGCCGCCGCCTTGATACGACTGCGCGGGGAAACGCAGGGGCGGATCGCCGAAGCCACCGGTATCCGCACCGCCAACCTCTCGGTCTGGCTGCGTGGCAAGGAACAGGTGATCTCCGCCAAACGACTAGTCGGCCTGTTGCACCACCTCGGTGTGGAAGGCGGGCGCCTGCGTACCGACGTGTTGCACCAGTGGCAGGATCGTGGGGCACTGGATGACAGCAAGCTCGTGCTAGGCAAGCTGCTGGCCGACAAGCAGCCGGTGTGGTTGTTTCAGGATGAGCAGCCGGGGCTTATCAAGACCCGCTTTCTGTTGGCTGGCGATGTGCTGATCCGCATGGAGATCGAACCGGGCGTCGATCAGGCCCTTGATCTGGCGACGGTCGTCAGGGTGGATCGTGTCATCAGCACCCCTGCAGCATTGGCCGGGGTGCCAATCGACTCGTTGGCATCAGCACACAACGTCCTCTTGGCGCTGGCGGAGCAGGCCGCAGCGGACGTGGGTGACGAAGAACTGCTGGAAGGGCTGATGTTCCGTCTGACCGAAACATTAGGCAGTAATGTCTCTTCAGCGCAGGGCTGGCGACAACTGGAGCAGGCGCTGAGGCGGTCCCTAGAGGCTGGCCTGGCCCCAGGTGACATTGCGAGCTTACTCAAAGGGCACCTACAGAACAGATAGCCAGACCGCTTCTTGTTCGAGCGCCCGTCCGGATTGGCGCATCTGTTCGGTTAACGGACCCAGATAATCAGGCAACTGCGGAACAGCACTGGTGAACTCCCGAAACGTATCCTGCCACAGCCGCTGGCTACCATAGCGTGCCAGTTTGCTTTGCCAGTCGGGCATCAGCCAGCATTCGCAAGTGTCGCCAAGCTGTGCAAAGAGTCGCGCGAAATTGGCCAGCCCCACGCCGTCATAGTCCGGGAACAGTACGACACGGCTTGCACGCGGGCGCTGCCTCAGCCAGGCGAGAAGCCGGCCATCAAGCTGTCCGCCGTAGTACAGCAGGGTGGCTTGCGTTCCTACTGGCAGCCAATCCGTGCGGTCAAACAGCGCCTGGTTCTCCACCAGCCAGAGCGGCTGCCCGCTTTGCCAGGTGTCGCCAGTTTCAATGCGCAGGCTGGCAGCCCCGAAGTGGTGCGTGAGCTGGCTGAGTGGCAGTTCGCTCCCGTGTTCGCCTTGCCGCCAGAGAACCTTTTCGCCAACGGCCTTGAGCAAGGGGTAGTAGCACTCATGCTGATGGTTGCGCGCTTTGCTGTCGCGCGCGTGGGCGATGTGTTGCGCCCGCAGCGGCAGGTCTTCCGTGGTCAGCATCCCGACCTGGGGGGAGAGTGCGCTCAGATGGATATCGAATAGTCGCGGATCGCCAACACGGTAAACATCACCGCGCCCCTGACGCTGGCAGATTACCGCTCCTGTCTGCCGGGCAAAGCGATCCAGAGCGCTGCGCTGAGCGGCGGTGAAATGGCTGGCCGGCAGGGTTTGTTGGCCATGCAGTTTGAGCAAGGCTGCGCGCAGGGTTCGATCCATGCTCAGGCGTCCAGCGGTTCGATGATCTGCCAGCTATGACGGCTGATCTGGTTGCTGCCGTTGCGCGTGTGAATCGGCACGCAGTAGCGCACGGTCGTCAGCGGCGCGGGTGAGGCAAAAATCAGCGAGAAGCCGAACTCCGCCGCCGTGTCGATCAGGCTGCGCTGATTGCGGGCGTCCAGGGCCAGTGCCTCGTCCAGGTAGCAGATGCCCTGGATGGGGCGACGCTGATCCTGCATCAGATGCAGCATCGCCAGCCCCGTCACCAGTTTGGCCATCAGCACGGTGCCATTGGAGGCGGCACTGTCGAGGTCATCGAAGGCTTCCGGCTCGCGGTCTGCCTTGCCGACCCAGAAGCGCAGGCGAAACAGGTCGGCCACGCGCAGGCCGTGGCGGGCATTGCCCTCTTCGATCAGCAGGGTCTTGGCGCGATTGAGCTGCTCGTCGTCAAGGACGCTCTGCTGGTTGAACAGCTCGAAGGTTTCGCCGCTGTCCACAGTGGCGGCGGTACTGATCAGCAGTTCGATGGCTTCGACCAGAATGGTTTCGTCTTCGGGTTCGATCTTGAACACTGCCAGATCGGAAAGTTGCCGACCGCTGATCTTGCGGTTGAACTCGCGCATCCGGCGCTTGAAAGCAAACAGACCGTCGCGCAGTTCGCGCAGGCAGGCGGCCACATTCACCACCGCCGAGCGCACTTTCTTTTCCAGGGCTTCGGCTTCCTGCGGCAGGTGATGGGCGAATTCAACGAGACGAACAATCTCGTTTTCCGGTTCGCCGACAAACTGATACTTGGTCAATCCGCCGCTATGGATTTCACCCAGCAGATGGCGAATCTGCTCATCCAGCTCCAGCAACTGGCGGCAGTCAGTCAGATAAGTCTGCAGCCGTTCGGCCAGTTGTTCCGGCGCAAACTCGGGCTGGGCCAGCCAGGGGTGGTGTGGCAACTCGGCCAGCCAGGCAAAGGGGCCTTCGTGGTCGATGCGCTGATGACGGCGTTGCTCGATCTGCCGGTGTTGCTGCTGCAAGGCCGCCAAATCCTGTTGCCGCTGCTGCCGCTGCTGATCCAATGCGCGGTGCCGCTCTGCCGACTGCGCCAGACTGGCGCCGAGGTCGGCGAGCTTTTGCGCCAGTGTCTGCAGCCGCTCCTCGCGCTCGGCCTCGCTTTGCCGCAAGTCCTGCATGTGCGCGTAGTCCCGCAATTCGGCATCCAGTTCGGCTAGTTGCTGCTCCAGCGCTTGGCGTTGCTGTTTGACGTTTTCCAGAGCCAGTGCGGTGGCCAATTGCTCTTGCAGCTGAGCCTGCTGTTGCTGCAACTCCTGCTGCAATTCGCTCAGTTCCGCCAGGGTCCGTTGCTGATACTGTGCCGGCAGGGCTTCCAGCCGCAATTGCAAGCCAGGCAAATTGAATTGTCCGGCATTCGCATCGACCAAGGCCGCAAGCAGGGCCTTGCCATCAAGGCGGAAATCCTCGCTGCCCAGGGTCAGTACCGACTTGGCCAGCACCTTGTTCAGCGCGTTGAGCTGTTCCGCAGACACGACACTGGCCAGTTGCTGATACAGGTTCTGCCCCTGGGTGCGCAACTCCTGCGCCAGCTGCTCGGATTCCCGTTCGATCCGGGCCAGCTCGCGCTCGATGGCCGCAGGCGTGCGGCTCTGGGCCTGGCCGATCCGTACCACCAGCGCATCCCGTTGTTCTTGCAGCTCGCGGCGGCGCGCCTCCAACAGGGCGCGCTCAGGGATCAAAGCAAAACGCTGCTGCAACGCGCGCAACTGTTCGCTTTGTTGGCGGAGCTGCTTTTGTTCCAACTCGCTTTCTTTTTTCTCGCCAGCCGACTGCATATCCTGTTCGCGCAGGCGGGTTAGCTCGACTTCGCACTGCGCCAACTCATGCTGTAAGGTTTGCTGGCGGGTCTCGTAATGCTGTTGCCACTGACCCAGTGCCGCGTCGATCAAGGGGCGCCAGCACAGCAATTTGCCGCGCAACACCAAGCGGGCCTCCTGCTTCTGTTCCAGTTCGCTCAGAGTGGCTTGCAGCCGCACGGCGGCCAGGTACTGACTGCGTTCGGCGTTGAGGTCGGCAAACGCTTTGTCCCATTCGGCCTTGAAGTCGATGCTGGCATCCGGCAGATCGCGGCGGAAAATCTGCAGCAGATAGTCCTTTACCTCGCTGGAGCGCAGTTTGTCCAAGCGCAGTGTGCGGGTCAGCACCCGCTGAAAAACGCTGGCATCGCTGGCATGCTCCAGCCGGAAAACGCAGAAGTCCTGCTGACTGGCGAGCTTGCGGCTGCGCCCGCCATACACCATGTCGGCAAATTCGCTGCTGCTGTAGCTGAACACCCGGCGCCCAAAGCTCGCCAGATGGCTGGCCAGTTGCGGTTGTGCCACCAAGGTGCCATCCGGCAGGCAGAACTCCTCGACCTTCAGCGGCCCGGCATAGGCGAAATACTCGTACTCGAAGCTTACCCCTTTGCCCACGCAGCCCAGCACTACGGTGCCGGACTCCGGCAGCGACACCTCCAGCAGCACATACGCGCTGTTGTTGGGGAAATAGAAGCGCCGGCTCTTGTCTACGTCGTGCGCGCCGAAATCCATGCGGCGGCGGTCGATGATCAGCAGAAACTGCAGGGCATTGATCAGGCTGGTCTTGCCGGTATTGTTGGGCGCCACCAGAGAGACCGCACCATCGAGCGGCAGCTCGGCGCGCGAGTAGCCGGCACTCCCCAGCAGGACCAGACGTTGGAAGCCGTACTGCATCAGGTGTTCTCCTCGTCGTCTGGTGCATCCGCAGTCCAGTCTTCCGCTGCAGGCGTGCTCTCTTCGTCGCCATCGGTCTTGGCCGTCAACGCCAGGCTTTCGAAATGATCGAGGTAACGGCATACAGCGGGCAGCAGTCGCCAGCCCGCCGGCTCTGCCACGGCAAAGCCGAGGTTGCAGGCGCGGCCCATCAGCTCCACCAGGGCGTCGAGGTTGAGGCCCTCGGCATCCAGCAGGTCTTGCTGTTGCTTGTAGACCTCGGCCAGCCAGGCGCTGTCGATCAGCCAATCGGTAAAGCGCTGCAGGGCCTTGCCGGCGTTGGCCTGGGCATCGAAGATCACCATGAACAGCAAGGCCAGCTGGCGGCTGATCTTGCCGATGTTGCTGTTGGCGTCACTGTTGTGAAACCAGGCAAAGCCCCTGGCATCCAGGCGCAGTTCGAACCCCAGCGCGGCAAACAAGCCGACATAGCTGGCCTCGTGCTGTTCCAGCTCCGCCCACAGCGCGGGCTCGGCCATTCGATTCAGGTGTTTGCCGGAGAGAAACAAGCGGAACAGCTCGGCCAATGCCGGCATTTGCGACAGGGTGGCTGCCAGAGCGTGTGGGATCGTCATTGCGGGATACTCACGCGGTGAGGGTGATGCAGGACGCGAATCGTCTGCAGCGTGGTTTTTTCAGGCTGGCTGGCTGCCTCGAACTGCCAGCAGGGCTCATGTTGCAGGTCATGGAACAGGCGCAGCAGGGTGGCATCCTGCAGGTGGGCGTAATGGCGGTGTAGCCAATCGAGCAGATTTTCCACTGGCAGGCTGCGGGCCAGATGCGCACGAATAGCGGCTTCGTCCACCTGCTCCAGCAAGGGAGTGTCATCGCCGGGCTCATCCTTCGGAAAGGCCACCGCTTGCGGCTGGTATTGGTGCGCGGCAGCCATGACCGCCCGTACCTCATCGCCCAATTGCAATTTGAAACCGCGCTCATTGCGCCAGACGGGGAGTGCGGTCTCATCCGCCGGGCGCGACAGTGCGCGACGCAGGCCGCGTTTGCGCACCTGCCCCAACAGCAAGCTGATGGCACTGGTCAGTGCGTTGTGCTGACGCAGCTCTTCGCGCAGGGGCAGCAGTGTATCGGCGCACTGTTGCGCCACCAGCCGGCCAAAGCGCCGCAGCTCCTTGGCCTGGTGCGCCACCTGACGTAACTGCAGGCGATGCGAGTAGAGCGCACCCTGTACCGACAATTGCTCTAGGCTCAAGTCGAGCGCACGCTCCGCTTCTTCCAGATAGCGATAGAAGGTGCCCTGCGAGCCGCTGTCCATCATCTGGTTCATCGGCTCCACATACTGAGTTTCCCATAAGTAGTGTCATGTGAGCGATAATATGGCCTATGAAATGCAAACGACTTTCCGACGGCCGAGCTCTCGATCATCACACCTTGCAGGTCATGCGGCAGCAGGCCGTCAAAGCGGTACGTGACGGGCAGACGGTGCAAAGCGTCGCGGCGGCGTATGGCGTGAATGAGCGCAGCGTTTTCCGGTGGCTCGCCGATTTTGCCAATGGCGGACAGAACGCATTGCTCGCCAAGCCGATTCCGGGACGCCCGAGCAAACTCAGCGCCGAGGAGCTTTCGTGGATTGCCAATGCGGTTCGTGACCACAACCCGCAGCAGTTCAAGTTCGAGTTCGGCTTGTGGACGCTGTCTCTGATTCGTCACTTGATCAAACGCCAATTCAAGAAAGAGCTGTCGGTCTCCTCGGTTCACCGCCTGATGAAGATCCTGGGTTTCAGCGCCCAGAAGCCGCTCTACCAGGCGTGGCAGCAAGACCCCGTCCTGGTGCGCACTTGGGAGACGGAGACCTACCCCGCGATTCGCGCTGAAGCCAAGCGGCTCGGAGCAACGATCTACTTTGGCGACGAGTCGGGCATCCGCTCGGACTACCACACCGGCACGACTTGGGCGCCACAAGGCCGGACGCCGGTGGTGCAGGCGACGGGTCGGCGCTTCTCGCTGAACATGATCTCGGCCGTCGGCACGCAGGGCGAATTTCGGTTCATGCTGCATGAGGGCTCGGTCGGTGCGAAAGTGTTCGTCGAGTTCCTCAAGCGCTTGATGCTCAATGCCGAGAAACCGGTCTTTCTGATCGTCGATGGTCATCCGATTCACAAGGCAAAGATGGTCAAGAGCTACATCGAGAGCTTGGACGGCAAGCTCAAGTTGTTCTATTTGCCGCCTTACTCGCCGCAGCTGAACCCGGACGAAACAGTCTGGGCTCATGTGAAGCGGAAGGTTTCGAGCCAGTTGGTCGAGAGCGCCGAGGAGATGAAGCGACTCGCACTCCGTGCTTTGCGTAGCATCCAGAAGCTCCCCGAACTCGTGAAGTCATTTTTTAGGCAGCCAGAGTGCCGCTATATCCTGGGCTGACACTACTTATTGAAAAGTTAGTAATGATCGTAGGCTTCCAGCACCTCGCGGTAGCGCTGGCTGATCGGCATGCTGCTGTCGGCGCTTTTAGCGTTTTCCGCCAGTTCAAAGAGCGCGTGCCGGTCCTGATCGAGCTGCAGGCTGATCTGGCGGAAGAGTTCTGCCAGCTTGTTGGCGGCTCCGCGCACGCGATCCATGTCGGCCCCGAGCATCCCTTCATTGAGTGCTTCGGTGGCTTCACGGATGGCCGCAACACGCGCCTGCAGTACGGCAGCCAGGCCCAGCTCATGTTCACGGGTGAGCCCGCGCACGAACTCCAGCACATAGGCATTGAGCTGCAGATCGCTGCTGCGCGGCAAGGTTTGCAGGATGTCCGCATTGACCAGGGCACGCAGCACCGCGCCCTGCGTTTCGGCATCCCGTTGCCCGGATACCTTGGCAATGCCGTTCAACACCTGATCGCTGGTCAGCACGGCAAACTCGCGCGACAGCCGCACCAAAAGCTCCACGGTGTCCCAATGGGTGTAAAGCGCGTAGACCAGCGAGCGAGGGTTGGCCATGTCAGTTCAGTCTCCCACCACCGAGCAGGCATGCCCTGTGCGGCATGCTCTCACCCGCCAGCCGCACAGGGCGGCAACCCGGCGCATGGCCGCAGCGGGGTTTCATAAGGTGCAGGCTGGACGCATCGACCATTCGTTGTCCCCACGCCGCCGCGCCCGATTTCTGGCGAAATCGAGCCCAGCGGCCACATTCTTTGTGCTCTCGCGAGCCAGCACAAAGAATATGCTCATCGCGCCGGGGACAAGCGACTCTCGGCCTGCGTCCCACCCGGAATGTGTCAGGCATGGTGGCAACACTGTGTGCACAAAGTGGCGTCAATGTGGTGAACAGCGTGGCAACATTGTGTTGAACATGGCGGCAGCATTGTGGCGACATGTGGGTCACAGCGTGGCAACAAGGTGGCGCTGACAGCTCAAGCGACCGCATGGATGAAAGCATTCAATGCCGCCGCGATGCGTTTGCGGCGCTCTTGCAAGAACGCCTTGTACTGATCCAGTACCAACAGTTCCTCCTCCACCGGGATGCACTGTGCTGCGAATGGTGCCGCACCGTGCTGCGCCACCAGCGGCAACAGGTAGGCCACAGGCGCTTTGTCGCTGATCGCACGATTGGTTTTGCCGCCGATGAAAGCCAGGTTGGCGATGTCGTCGGCCTCGCGAGGGGTGTAGCTGCCGCGCAGCAATGCCTTGGGGAAAATGTGATGAAACTGCAAGCGGTGCTGACTGCCGGAGTGATCCAGGGCAATAGCCAAGTGGCTGCGCCAATCCTTGGCGCCTGCCGCACGAAACGCCAGGAACATGGTCTTGAACAGCGCACTGCGCTGGTTGCGCCCCTCCAGCTCTTCCGGCGTGATGTCAAGGCGGCCGAACTGCAGACGCAACCGGTCGATCAGTTCATTGACGCCGCCGCCATTGCGGATGGTCGCCAAATCCTGATCCAGAATGGTCTCACTGGAACCCCGGGAGAAACGGCCTTTGGCATTTGCGGCCAAGGCCCAGTAGCGCAACTGGTGCGCCTCGTTGTTGCTCAACGCATAGTTGCGGCTGTGTCCGAAATACGCCAGCACCACCAACAGGAAGGGCGACGACAGCAGCGCCGGGCTATCGATGCCCAGGTTGCTCCGGGCGAAGTTGAGCGCGAATTCCATTCCCTCGCAGGCTTCTTGCCATGCCTTCTGCAGCTTCTCCACACTAAGGCTGGCGACGATCTGGAACCGCGATTGACCGGTGGCAAACGCCATCAGGTTCTTCAAGTGCAAGCCGAGATCCAGGTCAAAGCCCGTTTTTGCACAGGCCTGCTGGAAATCCTGGAACGTCTGCAGCGAGTGCCGCCACTTGGCGGTGATCTGCGCCAGCGCCAGGTCGGAACTGCGCAGCTTGGCGCCCAATGAATTCACGCGAACGAAGATTTCCGTGACCTCGTCATATGAAAGCGTGCGCTCCAGTACATCCATCCGGTAAACGTACTTGCGGATGCCTCGCAGCCGGGCCAGGCGCTGGCTGTACTTCTCGTAACGCGGATCGTCAAAACCACTGACGCCGGCACGCTTGAGGAACGGCGCATCGTTGTCGGTCTTGAACACGTCCGACACTTTCACCCATTGCGGCAACTGCTCCAACTTTCGAGTTGCCACCACGAAGGTCATCTTGTTGAAGCGCTTGAGCAGTTCGTCCTCGGTCGAGTCCATCTCGTCGCCAATCAGTTCGCCATCGTCTTCAACATCGTCCTCGTCGCCGCCGTTCTCTTCCACTTCGGTCACGACCGCCAACTGGTCGGGATGCTCCAGGTTGAACAACAGGTCAATGGGCCGACGACGGCCGCGCACCGACACCGGCTCGCCTCGAATGACGGCAGAGAGCGATGTCAGACGCTGCTGACCATCCAGCAGAAGCCGCGTGCTCTGGTAGGGGTTCGTGCTCTGGCTGACCGCGAAATCTTGCAGCGGCACGGCTTCATCCGTTTCCCAAAGCAGGATGGCGCCCGATGGATAGCCGCGATACAGCGAATCCAACAAATCGCGCACCCGTGTAGAACGCCACACATACTGGCGCTGCATTTCCGGCAAGCGCAGCTCGCCGCGCTCGATCATGGAAACCAGTTCCTCAACGCTCGCTTCGGCCTTGGCCATGTTATTCCCTCGATCAGGATGCGAGCAGGAAGCGCTCGCGGTGCCACTGCAGATAGTGCAGGTGCTCGCGGGCCAGCCAGCGCAGCCTCATGCCCGGCTGAATGCCAAGCCCCTGCAGATCGCCTGCGGACAGGCGGGCGCTGGTCAGCAAGTGCCCGGTATCGTCGAAGCTGATCAGAAAGCGATCAAACAACGCATCCAGATTGGCCACCAGCAAAAAGCCATTGAAGGCATCCAGCCGCTCGGCATCATCGGCGCATTCGGCCCAGGGCTTGGCATGGCTGGCACGCAGCACCTCGGGCACATTGATGCCGGTTACCGCACAGGCGCCACCCCAATAGGTGAGCAAGGCATCGCGGTAACGCGCCTGTCCCACACGCTGACGCACCAGGCGTTCGACTTCCGTGCCCCGGGCTTCGGCAGGCATCGCTTCCACCGCTTGCGCCACGGCAGCGTGGTAGTCGCTTACCGCCTGGTTCGGCAAGGCCTGTGACAGGCTGGCTGCACGGCGCAGCAGGGCGGCCAGATTAGCCAGGGTAGGAGCACAAAACACATCACCAGCGGCGGACCAGGGCTGGAAGCTGCGCAGCAACTCCGGCAACAGCGCGGGCGTGGCCGGCTGAAAGCGCACTTCAAAGCCTTCGGCCAATGCTGTCACCACTGCCTGACTGCGATGACGGGCCGAAGCCAGTGTCACCGCATCGCCAGCCGGCGATAGCACGTGCTCGAAGCCATTGTCGTGGCCGGCTTTCTCGATGAGAGTGCGTTGCAGGGGGTTCATGCCATCGTTGCCTGTTCGGCACCCAAGCGCTTACGGAAAAGAAGTCCGTCCACGCCCTCTGTTGAGAGCCTGTGCCGCTCATAAATCTGGAGTGATTCAGGTGGTTCAGTTGAAGTGGTGACGATGTATTGCAACGAGTCTCCACCTTTTTTTGCGACATGTTCGAGCAATGCCCAGAGTATGTCTTCGCTCATCTCCGCTTCGCGGGGAGAATCGTGCAATAGAAACCCGGGATGGAAGCTTTGCTCCAGAGTGCTATCGAGCAAGCAGGTCACATCACCTGCGAGAATCTCCAGAACTTTGTAGGTGGTCGAGTGTCTCGGCCCCATTCGGAAGGGGTGATTGCGGTGTTCTTCTTGATCGTTGAAAACGCCCCACGTGAAGGAAGGCAGTGATCTGGCAACAGCCATCATGGTATCGCTGATTGCCTGGCGGCGCCCCGCTACCATCTGGCGCTGTTGTTCGAGCTGTAGCTTCAACTGATTGCAACGACGCCGATGTTCATCCAGCTTGCGTTGTACCGCATCCATTTCGGTTGATTGTGACTTTCCTGAGGCGAGGCTTTCATAATATTCGTAGCCCTCGATAGCCTCCGTGAGAAGCTGATCAGCCGCCAGTGCTTGGGCGTGCCTTTGGTCCATATCAGCACTTCTTCCATCAATAGCAGCAAGTGCTTTATCCAGCGGCGCCATCTCGTCAATCAGCCCATCCCGGCGGCGGCGCAGCGGAATCAGGTCGCGCTCAAGGGATTCTTTGGTTTGCTGATAACTCAAGGTGCGTTGCTTTCGGTCGATTTGAACCAGTTCGATCCGCCGAATGACATAATCACACTCCCCGAGCAGGCGATTTCCTGCATCGCAATGCTTGGAGAGATTCTTTTGCAGTGATGCTGCTTCGTTTTGCAACGCCTCTAACCGCTCGATATCGCCAGCAATCAACGCTTCCATCTGAGCGATTTCATTGACAATGACACCCAACTTGGATTTCAGCGGCGCAAGCTTTTCCAGCAAGTGCATGCGCTCGTGTGCAAGCGCTTTTCGCTCTTCCTCAATTGTTAGCAATTCCTGTCGATAGGCTTCGTGGCGTTGCCTGGCGATACCAATCAGGTTGGGGTGCTCGATCAATCCTTCCTGCCGGAAGGGTGTATTGATTGGCGCTTCAAGGCGGTTGGCCAATTGCCGGCGCACATGGTTCAGCAAACGCGTAGGTTCCTCTCGCAGCTGATCCAGTCTCGCCTTATGGGTTTCTACCGCTTTTGCTGCGCTATCCAGATCACGCAGCGTCGTGGCGTCGTGCAGCATACCTAATACGATCTGTATGAGAGCCAATGGCGACTTCGCCGGCAAACTGAACCGGACACCTTCCGCACGCCATTGGAAGTAATGCTGGTATCGGGCGTTCTGGTCACGGGAGCACCAAGCCAGAATGTGGTGCCATTCAATAGGCTGCCCGGAGCCAGGCAACTCCTGAACCGGCAAGGTTTCGACAAAATGCTGTCGCAGTGCATTCTGGTAAGCGTGGTATTCGTTCTCAGCGTTACCTGCGGCCAGCTGCCGCCAATCCGCATGACGGGAAGCGCGGTACATCTTCTGGTGTCGCCACGGCTTCAAGACTGTCCATACTTCCCCGCCAATATGCACACGGGCGGCAACAGCCCCCTCCTTCAAATCCTCGCTTTGCAGCAGTTCATCGCGCAAGGCTGACCCCTCGGACCAGAGGGGGTCGTCCAGTGCAAACCGAAGTAATTGGCAAAAAGCGGTTTTTCCCACGCCATGCCCGGAGCTGCCTTTCCCTGGTGGCGATACGATCAGGTTGAGGCCGCGGTGCAGCGTTATTTCGCGCAAGGGCTCATCCGCTGTCAGTGACTCCAGTAGCCACAACGTCTCTACCCATAGGCGAGGCTTTGTAGAAAATGGTACTGGCATACCGACAGCGTTCATCCCTTATCCCCTTTTTTGCAGACCTTCCGTTTGCATGGGCGTTTCTGGTGCGGCCAATGCCTGCTCCAACGCCAACTCCTGTTGTTGCCTTGCGTCAATCAAGGCGCTGGCAAGCGATGCTGTACGGATGTCGCCCAGCACCTGTGCCAGACCTTTCGCATCACGGATAGACAGAGGTTCTGTGGTCGGCACCCCCAACAGGCTGCGCAGCCAGGCACAGATATGTGACCACCGCTCGTTCTTGACCGGCTGCAGCCACTCGCTCAGAAGCTCCCTGTGCGGAATATGCTCCGGCAGGTCTGCCAGCAGAATCTGGCGCAGGCGAACATCATCACAAGTACCTGCCTGAAGGAGAATGTCGCAGACTAATCCCGCGAGCCAGTCTTCAGCTTCGGTAGCAGGTGTGTAGCCCGCTGCATAGGTACGGAATGGTGTGCTCGGGCGAGCGGGTTGGGCTTGCGGAATGATGGCCGGTGACGCTTGTTCCAAGCGCCCCCAAGCCTCCAGCACCAGCCTTTGCGTGCGGTATTCGCCGAACTCCTTCAGCTCCTTGTTCTTGAGCACGCGGAAGGTTTCGCTGGGGTAGTCTTCGCCCATTACGTCGGTAGGGTCGAGGATGTAGCGCAGTTCTTCCTCGGTGAGGCCGTAGAGTCTGGCGTAGTAGGCATCGAGTTCGGCGCGCAGGGTGGCACGGCGGTCGGGATCGAAGGTGAAGGGTTCGCCGTCGTAGCCCAAGTCTTGTGCCCAGCCAGAGAGGTCGTGGGCGGTGTAGGTCAGCTCCAGTACACGTGGGACGATGAAGGCGAGTTCGGCTTCGGTGTAGCAGTCTGAGGGCAGGATGGGGAGCTGCTTCAAGTAAAAGTAGGTGAGCGATGTTCCCCCAATTTTTTGGCGAGCGACGTAATCCAAGACCAGTGAATTAAAGTTGCCCAGTAGTGCCGCTGAATGCCCAACAGATGGTGATGACTTGGCGAACCAGAGTGGAGTTTTGTGATTGACTCCCACCCTCGGCACCGCCGACGCAATCACCGTCCGTTCATCGGTCGCACGGCAAATATCTCGCCAACCCATCAACCACTGTGGGCAGGCGGCCTGCAGCCACCGTTCAGCCAGGGTGAGTACAGCAGGTTCGTCCGCCAGCGGGGCTTCCGGCGCCGGCAGATGGCCGTAGTCGGCGGCGAGCGCCAGTACGGCGTGCTCGGCGTCGGGGTCGGTGGCGTACCAAGCGGTGGCGTTGCGGGCGCCGGGCGTGTAGGGCTGCACCCTGGCTTCGCTTTCGGCGGGCAGGTAGTCCTCATTCTGCGGTTGCAGACATGGGGGGGTATCTCCGACGAAGCCCAGTGATGTGGGGGCGATGGCGCGGGCATAGGGATGCCGGGCGACAAAGGCTTTCCAGGCAGGGTAGAGGCCCATGCGCGGATGGGTGCGACGCTGTTCGGCCAGGTAGCGCCCGAACAGCAACTGGGTGACACACAGCACGGCGGCCTGGGCGTTGCCGTCCTTGAGAGCCTTCAGCAAGCCATCGGGCAGACGGGCGACGCGTAGCCAGACTTCGCGGGCTTGCACCCAGTAGCGCGGGGTGACGGTGAAAGCCGGGTCGGCCTTTTCCGCCGGCGTGACATCGCGACTGTTGCCGTCTGCGGTATAGGTGGCCCAGCGGTGGTCGAACTGGTGGATGAGCTTGGCTTCGTACAGTGGCAGTCGATCAGTGGATGCATCGTCCTTGAAAAGGTGGCTGTCGTTCGACATGTGGAACATGGTCATGAACGAAATGCCCCACGGGTTTTGCGCGGGTTCCACCACCTTGGCCTGCTTGCCCTCGCCTGCGATCACGGCATCGCGCATCAGGACCGGGGCGGCGCGGTAGAGCTTCTTGGTCAGCTCAGCGTCGCGTTCGCTGCGGAACACCGGGCAGGTGAGCGTGTTCGGGTTGATAAGGCGGAATTCCTCGGGCGTGAGGGTGAAGCGACGGCGCGGGTCGGCCAGTTGGCTGACCTGAGTGGCGAAGCAGATGAATTGGGCCTGGTCCGCTGAGCCCAGGGTAAGCAGGCAGAACTTCATGCGGCTATCGACGGCGGGGAACAGCTTTTCGCGGTTCTCGATGTCGTACAGGCTGACCAGCCGCCGGTTCTGGGTGATGTGGCCGAAGTACGCCTTGGTGCTGTCGTCGGTAGCAATGCCGGTCGGCACGATGAAGCCGGCGCGGCCACTGTCGGCATGGATTTGCAGAATGGTTTCGGCAAACAGCGCGTAGGTGTTCACGTCGCCCACGCCGGTCAGCGGGTAGCGTCCGCCGTCGGCGCCTTTCACATGGGCAAACACGCTGGCTGCTTCCGCCGTGCGGCGGGCGGTGACGAATTCGCGGTAGAGACGCTTTTCGGCCTCGTCTTCATGCACCTCATGGGCCAGGTCGGGGTACAGGTGGCGCGCCAGCATGCCCTCGCTGAGCCACTGGATGCGCTGGGCGCGTTCGGCCTTGTTGCGGGCCTGCGCCACGTCGCGGTGGCGGGTGGCGAAGAATTCTTCTTCTTGCAGCTTGATGCGCTCCCACGGCGGATTGCCCAGCACACAGTCGAAGCCGCCCTGCGCAAACACCTGCGGGAAGGCCAGCGGCCAGTGGAACACGCGGGCCTGTTCGCAGGCCGCGCGTGCGGCGGCGATGGGCGCGGCGTGCTCGGTCTGGGCGCGTTGCGGGTCGGTCAGCAGCGCATGCAGGGTGATGCTGGTGGGCACAGTTTCTGCCGTGTCCTCCGTCTTGGGCAGCAGGTAGGCGCCCACCAGCGCATCGGCGGCGTGGGCCAGCGGGCTGTGGGCGGAGTCTTCCAGAAAGCGGCGCCAGGCCTGTTCCTTGGCGGCCACCTGCTCGGGGGTGTCGGCGGGCAGGGTTTCGATGGCGCGCAGGGCATCGAGGCCGCTGCGGTTGTCCACACCCAGCAGCATCTGCTTGCCTTGCAGGTCCTTGGCGATCTGCTTGAGACCGGCGGCGTTGGCCTTGGCCAGTACCTTGCAGACGTCCTTGTCGTCGCCGCTCAAGGGCTTGAAGGCATCCTTGGCGATACCTTGCTCGAGCACGTTCAGGTCGGTCAGACCCAGCAGGGCGTCGCCCACTTGCAGGTGATGGTCAAGAAAGCCCAGCGGGCGGCCTTCCTCGTAACCTTCCAGCCACAGCGCCATGCGCGCCAGTTCGATGGCCATGGGGTTGCGGTCCACCCCGTAGATGCAGTGGGCCACCGCTTCACGCAGCGCGCGGCGGTAGTCTTGCGGCCGGATGGCGCCCTCCTGCCCACCTTCCAGGCTGCGCAACTGGGCCAGTTTTTCGGCCAGACGGCGGGCGGCGGCGAGCAGGAAGTGGCCGCTGCCGCAGGCCGGGTCGATGACGCGGATGGACAGCAGCGCCTCGGTGGGGTTGGCCGGGTTAGCGGACAGACGCTGTTCGATGACGGGGTCAAGCGCGCTCCTGATCAGCTCCTGCACCAGGCTGTCGGGGGTGTAGTAGCTGCCGGTGAGCTTGCGGGCGTTGCCGGCGGTGCTGCCTTCCTCGGTGCGGCCGACGAAGCCGAAGGTGCGGGCGGGCAGGTCGATGGCGGGTACCAGTTCCAGCAGGCTTTCGTAAACACTGCCCAGCTCTTCCGGGCCCATGTTGCGATAGTCCACCGGCACCAGGCTTTGCGCGCCGGCCGGCTTGGCCCAGCGCAGGTGCTGCAGGGCGGCCAGCAGGTGGGCGTTGTCCAGGCTGGCGGCATCCAGATCGGGGCATTGCGCGGGAGCGAACAGGCCGCCCAGGGCGGGCAAGGCCAGACGCGGCTCGCCTTGTGCCAGGCCACGGAAGACGATGCGGATGGCCTGCCACTGGTCATCGTGCCGGCTGCGGGCACGGCGTTTGAGGCACAGCTCGCGCAGGCGGCTCAGGGCATAGCCTTCGGCATAGGCGCGGCGGGCGGCTTGTGCTTCGGTGCTATCGTCTCGCGGGTGCAGCACACCGCGCTCTTCCACGGTGAAGACGAAGATGAGCCGGTAGACCAGGCGCAGCAGTTGTTGGAAAAAGGCGTCCTTGCTGAGTGTGCCGTCATGCAGGGCGGTGCGCAGGGCGTGGTTGTCGGGGTGTTGCAGGAAGCCCTGACCGAAGGTCAGCAGCGCCTGCTCGACGCCATCGCGCAGGCCATCGCGTACGCGGGTGCCTTCTTGCTGGCCTTCGCTGCGCCATTGTTCCCATATGCAGGTTTCAGCTCCTTGTACGCGGTGGCCGGGCGCACGACTGGCATGCAGCAGGCGCCAGACGTTGGCGAATTCGGCGTAGCGCTGGCCGCCCAGCAGGTCGGCCAGATCGACTTCGAGAAAGCTGGGGCGGGTGAGGCTGGCGGCGTCGCGCAACAGGCGCAGTTGCCTACCGTTGCTGACGATGCCCCAGAGGTGATCGGGGCTGGCGTTGAGCAGCTCCTGCATGGCCTGGAAGGGGGCCTTCCTGCGACTGCCGCCGCCCTGCACGGCAAAGTGCGCGTCGGCCTCGTCCAGCCCCAGGGAATACGGGGCAACGAGTACGGGCAGGCTGCCGTTCGTCAGGCTGACGGGGTAGCGCAGTTCCCCCACCGACTGTGCCGAAGTGGCTTGCAGGGTGGCGTAGCCGAAGGCATCGCGCAGCAGTTCGTGCACGAAAGCGGTGGTGAGCTGGGCGGCATCGACGTCGGCGCGCTCCATCTGCGCGGCGAAGTGCTGCCACTGGGCGCAGGCGATCTGGAAGGCGCGGCTGTATTCGTCCTTGAGCTTGACGCCCTTGGGGGTGCCGTAATCGGCCTCGCTCTGGGCGCTGGCGCGGCCCTGGGCGGCTTTTTCCAGTTGGTCGGGCAGGAACAGGCCACCTTCAAGCTTGAGAGTGGGCAAATCCAGCGTGGCCTGGGTCTTGCGGATGCGTTTCATGGTTGTTCTTCTTTAGGCCGAGGCTTATAGCGAGTCGGGCAGCAGCACGTACACACCCATCACATCCACTGGCAGGCAGGGGCTGACGCTGTGGTGGCCCACGTCGCGGGCGGCGGCGCGTACGCGCTCGTGGTCGGCCAACAGAGCTTGGGCGCGTTGCTCTGCCAGGGCTTGCAGTGGCTGGGGATGCGCGGCGAGGAAATCGAGCGCGGCGCACACCTCGCGTTGCACGGCTTCTGCGGGCAGGTTGCCACTGGGCGTGCATTCGAGCAGGCGGTTCACGCTGTCATCGGCCAGCCATTGCGGATTGGCACGGCCACGCACGGCCAGGGCCACGGTCTCCTCGGCCATCATCTGGAAAGGCTCGCGACGGCGCACGTAGCTGAGCTGATGGCGCAAGCGCAGCAGATAGATCGTGGTGACAACATCGACGTCGTCGGTCAGCGTGGCAGCACAACGGGCGGCCAGCGGACGTTCGCTGCTGAGGGCATCTTCCAGCAAGTGCTGCGCCAGCAGGCCTACCAGTGGGTGGCTGCGGTGCAGTTCGGCGAAGTCGATGCTTTGCGGTTTGTTGATGCCTTCGTCGGCCAGGCGCTGGCGCAGGGCTTCGGGCAGATGCTGGGGCAGGAAGCGGGCCTGCTTGCGGCTCATTTCCAGGGGGGAGCCGAGGCGCACGCAGGCGCTTTGCAGGAAACGCTGCACATCGGCCTGGGTGCCCAGGGCTTGTTGCTGTTTATGCCACTCTGGCAACACCTCGTCGGGCTTGATGCGGCGCTGGGCAAAGACGGTGCGGTTGGCTTTGGCTTTCTCCAGGGCGTCCTGCCACTGGGCCTGCAATGGCGCCAGCAGTTGCTCGGATTCACCGAAATCGAAACTGGCTTGCGGCGATGCCATGCTGCTGTTGCTGCGCCGCATGAGCGCGGCCTTGACCAGGGCCTGGTTGATGCGGGCTTCGTCCTCAGGGAGGGGCACCAACACGCCCAGTTCCTTCTGGATGGTTTCGCCCTTGCGCAGGATGACGTTGAGCACAAAACCATCGACCGGGTTGTCCTGCCCGTAGAGCATGGTGCAACGGACTTCGTCGGCCTGCTGGCCGAAGCGATCGACGCGGCCTTCGCGTTGCTCATGGCGTGTCGGGTTCCAGGCCAAATCGTAATGGACGACGGCGGTGAACAGATGCTGCAGGTTGATGCCTTCGGAAAGGCAATCTGTGGCGACAAGGATGCGCTGCCCGGCATCCTCCATGTCTTCCACGCGCTCACGGCGCTCTTCCGGGGTGAGCTCGCCGGTGACGGCATCGACAGTAGCCTTGGGAAAGGTGGCCTTGAGGTGCTCGGCCACGTAATGGGCAGTGGCGACATAGCGGCAGAACACCACGGGGTGATAGCCATCTTCAAGCAAGGAACCGATGTGCCGGATGAGCGCGGCCAGCTTGGGGTCACCCTTCTTGCCGGACAGGCGCTGTGCTTCGGCAATGAGCGCTTGCAGGCGGCTGGCGTCCTGCAATTGGGCGGGGGGCTCCAGGTCACTGCCCATCAGGTCGTCGGCTTCGCCATCGTGCAGGCGCTCGTCACTGAGCAAGTTGTCATCCGCCATGGTGCCTTCCAGCCGCGTGGTCAGGGCCTTGACGGCAGCCGCAGGCGATGATGCCACGCAGCGCAGCAAGGCCAGGGTGGCGTACCAGATCAGGCGCGCGCCGCCTTGCTGTTCTTGCCGCTGCCCTTGCTGTTCGATGGTTTCAGCCAGTTCGCGGCAGTAGTCCTGCACGGCGTCGAAGAATGCGCCCCATTCGCCGCTGAGTTGATAGGTCAGCTCGGTTTTCATGCGGCGGGGAAAACCTCGCCCGTCATGGGTCTCGGTCTGCCACTCGACGATGTCCTTGCGACGGCGCTGGACGAAGTGACGCGCCAGTTCCTGACGCAGCGGGTCGGAGGCTGTCATGCGGCCTTGCAAGGCGGCAAAGCGTGGATCGAGCAGCGACAGCAGGTTGTAGAAGGCGGTTTCGTCACCGGAGTGCGGGGTGGCGGTCAGCAGGATCAGGTGTCGCTGCGCGTCACGGGCAAGGCGCTGCAGCAACTCGAAGCGCAATTGCTTGCCGGCGCCACTGCTGGCGCACGTGTGGGCTTCGTCAACGATGATGCATTCAGGGGCAGCGGCAAGAAACTGTTCGCGGTGGCGTTCGCTCTTGATGTAGTCCAGGCTGACGACCACCACGGGATGATGGTCGAACAGGCGCACGCCATGTGGCAGATCACGCTCGATGCGCGATGCGGATGCCGAGGTCAGAGCGATAGCGTGCAGGTTGAAACGGGTTTCCAGCTCACTTTGCCATTGCTCGACCAGGTGTGGCGGGCAGAGGATGGCCAGGCGGGCGATTTCGCCACGGTCCATCAGTTCGCGGGCGATCAGGCCGGCTTCGATGGTCTTGCCGATACCCACGTCATCGGCAATCAGCAGGCGCACCGTGGACAGGCGCAAGGCCATCAGCAGCGGCACAAGCTGGTAGCCGCGCGGCTCGACAGTGATGTTGCCGAAGGAGCGAAACGGGCCGGCGCCGGCGCGCAGGGTCAGGCGCAAGGCATCGCGCAGCAACAGCGCGGCGGCGTGGTTGCCGGCGTGCGCGGGATCGGGCCATTCGAAGGAGGCTGGTTCGACGGGATGGAGTTCCAACTCTGGGATCAGGGCGATGCTTTCGTCCTCGGCGCCGCTCAATGGACGCAGGCGCAGCCAGTCGCGGCGGGAGTCGTTTTGCACCACCCATTCGCGGCCTCGGGCGCGCACCAGGCTGCCGGGTAAAAAGTCGTGTTCAAGGGTTGTCATGCGCCTTTATTCCTTGCGGCCGAACACATCGGCGTGTGCGGCGAACTGTTGTGGCCACTGTGAAGCGTCCGAAAAATCCAGCACCTGCCAGCCTTTATCCTGCAATACGCTGGAGGTCTGCTCATCCACTGCCGACAGAAATACCAAAGCACGAGATGCCTTGTACTGGGCTGCGGCGATGGCCGCGCCATTGTTGACGGGTACATTGACCGCATCAGGTTGTCTAGCCCCGGCCTGGCGGAGTTCGGACAGCCAGACGTCGAGCAGCTCGTCTTCTGAAGTCGTTGCGGCAACGGTGGCCGGGCTGTTCGCTACGGGCTGCACCTGAGCATTGGCAAGCGCGACCAGCAGCTTGAGTGCATCCGCGTTACGGCGGTTGATGTGCTCGTGATCCGGCTGATTGAAGTAGGAGAGCAGGCATTGGTAACAGCCGGCCTCGCATTGATGATTGCCCAGTTCATCGGTCTGCTCCAGTGACGGCAGATCGTCCAGCGTCCAAACGCCGCTCTGCGGTGCGCGGTAGTGAATCAGTTGCAGGGCATTGCTGGCGACGAGTGCAAGGTCGTCGCGATGATTCGCCAGACGAGTGAGCACGCCTGCACCGCCTTCGGCCGCTTCGTAGAACAGCAAGGCACGGCGCTCATCTGCCTTGGGCAGTGGCTCGACCACCAGCTCGGATTCCTCGATCTGGAAGGTCATTTCGATGCCACGCTTGAGGGCAGCCTGCAGAGTGGCCATGGCCTCCAGCGACAGGGCATGCAAAGGCGCGAAGATCAGCAGATTGCGATGATCTTCCACAAAAGGAACGATGCGTTGGTTGGGCACCTTTTCCAGCAAGGCATCGTCGTTGCCGTTGTCGTCTTCCGCATCCGGTGCGTCCTGCTTGCTCCAGGTGCCGGTAATGGGATTGATGTAGAAGCCCAGTTGCTCTTTGTTCTTACGCCTGCGCCAGCCGCGGTTGATACGCCAGATTTGCGCAGCAGGCGCATAAGTGAGTTCGCCCAACAATTCTTCGCCCAGCCGGACTTCGGCTTTCTGCTTCTGAATCTGGCCATCGGGCCCGGGCAGGAAACGGTAGGTGGTCTGCAACTCGAAGCCCTGACGCTGACGTTCCTCGTCGTTGATGGAGATGCGCTCGGTGGCTACCGTCTCCACGGTTTCGATGCGGTAGAGCTCGCGCACCCAATCTTGCTCCGTGAGCAGGGCAGCACAGTTCTCGCAGCGGTTGACCAGCGGCTGTTCGCCACCCGGCTCGCCGATATGCCCGTAGCCACACTGGCTGCACACCAGAGAGGCAATGGTGGCCAACTGGCTGCTGCCAGAAATGTGGTCTGTATTGCCAACGTTGAGTTTGGCTCGCACCACGCGGTACATGCGGCCCTGGTGATAGATAAGGCTGCGAGGGCCGAACTCTGACAGAGCCAGGAAGCGCGGACGGCTGACCATGCTACCTTCGTCGTCCTTGCCATTGATGGTCTGACCACCACGGGCGGGAATCCAGGCCATCAGCGGCAGGCGCGGGAAGTTGTAGCCGGGCAGGAAGCCCTGGCTGGCCAGGTAGCGATAGGTGTAGAAATCGTTGTTCTGGCCATTACCGGATTTGAGCAACACGGCGTACTGGCGCGCGGCATCGCCGTAACGGCGCTGGGCATTTTGGCGCTCGGTGTGCGAGGCGGTATGGCTTTTGACGATACGGTCGGCCATGTCCATTTGCTCGCGTGTGGCCTCAAACAGTTTGCGCCAACGCTCCAGCGCTTCAGAGAACGCCTTCGGTGCCTTGGCGATGACCTGGTGTACGTAGTCAGGCGTGAACCAGGCGCTGCTTACCAGCTCTTCCTTGAGCTGATCAATGACCCGGCAGGCACTGGCCAGGGCACGCTGCTGGACGGTCTGCGCCTGTAGCGCTTCCTGCAAGGGCTGCTTCAGTGGTTTGCGGGGCCGATCAAGATCCAGCATGGGAGCAATACTGTCGTCCAGCGGCACCTGAGTGCTGGCCAGCCAGACCGCTTGCAGGTGGCTGTCGATCAGGTCGCGGTTGGCCAGATCCAGTGTGGGTGCGCGCACGACGCCATGCACCATCTCGTTGGCATTGTGGAAGAACCACTGGTCGTGCGGACTGAGCGCCGCGCAGTAGGTGATGACCAGCGCCTGCTGACCCGAACGACCCGCACGGCCGCTGCGCTGGGCGTAGTTGGCGGGGGTCGGCGGCACGTTGCGCAGGTACACGGTGTTGAGCGCGGAGATATCCACGCCCAGCTCCATGGTGGGGGAGCAGAACATCACCGGCAGGCGCTTCAACGGCGCTTCGTGGGCCGGGTTCTGCGCCCAGTCCTGCCTGTCTTTTTCGGTGTAGCGGAAGCGCTGCTCCAGCAGTTGCCGGCGTGGCGCATCCACCTGGGCGGTGTGTTCCTGGGCCTCGAAGTCGAACAGCGGATGTGAAGGCTGACGCAGCAGGTCGGCAATGCCGAGATACAGGGTGCGGAAATACTGGTTGATGCGATTGCTATCGGTTTGCGGCTGATCGGCAATCAGGCACCAGTCCAGGGCGGCTGCGTTCAGGCGCCAGCCGGCGAGTTGCGAATCAATGGCATGTTTTTGCACATAACCATAGTTGCTGGCTGCCTTGAGCATGTCTTCGATCAGAACAGCCCACTCGGCATCTTTCCACTGCGCTACCTCGCTGGCGCATGCGCTGTTGCGCCAGAAGGCGACCGTCTTGATTTGCCGCAACAGTCGGGAGCGTGGGCCACCCGTCACCAGGTCGGTGCGCGGCTTGCCCTTGTATTCCGGGCGCTTGCCGAGGATGAGATAGCGGCCGGTATCGAGTTTTTCGTCGGGAGCGAAGGCCCAACGTTCATTCAGGTAGGTGTGGGCGCTGGTACGTGCCTTGTCCTGCTCAACCGGGTCGAGGTAACGGCTTTCCAGGCACAGATGGCGGCGCAGCGTGTCGAACAGTAATTCGTACAGAACTGCTCGCTGCACCGCCGTCAGTTTGTTCAAGGTGCTGTTTGCGGCAAAGATGCTGGTGTCAGCGCTAAAGGCAGCCAGGTCTCGGTACTGAATCTGCAACAGGCCAAGCTGATCCAGATTCGGATTATTGAAGCGCCAGCCACGCCGTAGATCGCGCAGCAGCCGGTAGGCAATAATGAATCGCAAGGTGCGTTGCGCTTCCTGCCGTGCCAGCCCCATGAGCTTGGGAGTGCGCAGATATTCCACCAAGGTGGCTTCATCGACCCCTTGAAAGCCGAGGGCCTTGAATACGCTTTCGGCCAGGTTTTCTTCATCAAGCTGGCCGCCACTTGCCTGTAGTGCGCCGATCAAGCCGGCACGCAGCGTCAACAGGAAAATGAAATCATTGAAGTGACCCGCCTGCAGCGCTGCATCCTGGCGGTTGTCGGTAAACCCAAGCAATTTACGCGGATCAGGTTGGCCTGGAGCCGGATCGGGAAGTGCAAACAGTTGCTGTAAGGCCGCCAGGGCAATCATGGTAGTGGCCGAAGAACGGCCTTCCCCGGACAAACTGGAGAGGCGGTTGGCATCTTTGCCGTGGGCTTCGTGTGTCGTGCCGCAGTTCAGGCAGAAGCGGAACTTTCCGGGAATGAACCAGAACTCCGTCCCGGAGCCTGTTTGTCCTTTGGCATCGACCGTGACCATATAGGGAACGGCATTCTTGTAGGCTGACTTGACTTTGGGCTCGCTTCGGCTGAGGTCGATCCAGGTTTCCGGCAGGTCTTCAAGCAGGCCACCGTATTGCTGCCCGGGCACCAGTGGGCACAGGAAGCCATAGCTGGCGGTGTCGTCTTCTGCTGCGATATCGTCGATTTCACGCGGGCTGAAGCTGACCGGTTGCTGTGCGCGCCAGACAGGCAGGTATTCCTGGCCGCAATCGCGGCAGAAATGCGTGGGGTAAAGCAGCACATTCTCTTGCTGCCGCCCCGGCGCGAAACGCTGGGCATCGAGCGTGACATGGCGCTTGCCTCGCTCTTCCAAGGTGGTGAGCACCTTGCCCGGTCCACTGATGAACTGGTGCAGCTTGAACGCGAAAGGCGGCCTGCCCTGGGGCATGCGCACATCATGGGCAGCCAGTAGAAAGCGCTGCAGGGCGGCGCGAGCGGCTTCAGGCTGGCAGCCCGCGTCTTCGGCGAGACGGCGGCTGGCCTCTTCCAGCGTCATGGGTCTCGCACGCCTTGGAGGCTCGTCCGCAGGCAGTTCGATGCCCAGGTTCAATTCCACCCAGATAGCCAGCGGATCATTGCGAAACGCGTCAAAGTCAGCCCAAGCATCCTGATTTCGTGAAATTGTTGCCGGCAGTTCGGTGCGGATGGAGTTGACGTCCTTGAGCGGGTTAGTGACGCGCTCCAGTGTCTCGCCGATGACGTCATGCTCGCTGATCCGGGTGCCAAACAATTTGCTGGCTACATCAGCAACCACGCGGTTGCGGTCGGCTTGGCTGCCTGTGCTGGACATGGTGGCCGACGTACCGATGCAGACCAGTTGCTCGGCTTTCAGGCGCTCTCGCAGGCGACGCACCAGCAAGGCAACGTCCGCCCCTTGACGGCCACGGTAGGTATGCAACTCATCCAGCACCAGGAACTCAAGTCCCTCGCAGTGTTCCACCACGCGCCGATCCACTTCGTCGAAGCGCGTGAGGATGTACTCCAGCATCATGAAGTTGGTAAGCAGGATATCGGGTGGATCATCCGCAATAGCAGTGCGTTCCGCCTTGCTTTCCTGGCCGGTGTAGCGTTTGACGGTGAAGGGATGAAGCTCTGGCGCATAGCCATGCAGAAACTTGTCGAGTTCTTCCAGCTGGCTGTTGGCCAGAGCGTTCATTGGATAAATCACAATGGCTCTGGTACGTGCTTTGCCATCGGAGTCCTTGGCCTTGAGAATGCGGTCAATGACTGGGATGAAAAAGGACAGGGACTTACCCGACCCCGTTCCGGTAGTGACCACATAGCTTTGGCGTTCCTGGCCTTTGGCCAGGGCTTCCATTTGGTGCTTGTAAAGATGCAGGGGACTTGGTTTGCCTTCCGTCTTCCCAACCTGAAAGATGTCTGCGCAGGCAGGATGCAAGACCCCCTCAGCCACCAGATCCTGCACTGTGCCTTGACGTTGATAATTCGGGTTGATCTGCACCAGCGGTTCAGGCCAATAGCGGCCTTGCGCATATTGATGCTCGACCTCGGCCTGGATATCAGGTGCGGCGATGCGAACGAAACTGCGGGAAAAGCTGCCGTATCGCTCGATGAGCTGGTCGCGGAACTGGAAAACGTTATCCATGTAGAGTCCTCACTGATCCATCTTGCGGTCAATCGCCAGAACCGCTGCTCTATCCGAGGTGCCTGCTGTGACGCGCTTCCACTTTGCCCCTCTTCCCTTGCCAGTCGATTCGATCAATCCCTCTGACTTCATCGCCCGCAGCACCAGCCGCACCATGTCCCGGCTCACGCCCGGGCAGGCCTCTTCGATTTCGGAAATCGAAAACGGCAGGCAGCGCCCCAGCACTTCCGCTCGCACCCGGTCGCCTTTACTGCCACGGCCACGTTCGATGGTGCCGACACGCTCCTCGAACTCGCGGTATGCCCGCAGCAAGGCACCCCAGAAGTAGTCGAGCCAAGGCTTTGCGTCGTGCTGCCCCTGGTGCCAGCCCTGCGAGCTGGCTTCCAGCGTCTCGTAATAGCCTTCCTTGGTTTCCTCGAAGATGCGTTCCAAACTGATGTAGCGCCCCACGGCATAGTCGAAGTGGTAGAGCAGCAGCAGGGTCAGCAAGCGGGACATGCGACCGTTGCCGTCCGGGAAGGGGTGAATGCACAGAAAATCGAGCATCGCCAGCGGCACCAGTACGAGAGGGTCGGCCAGGTGCTGGTCCAGGGCGGTGGCGTAGCGCCCGGTCAGATCGGCCATGGCCATCGGCGTCAGGTGCGCAGCCAACGGCTGGAAGCGCAAACGCGACGTACCGTCAGGATGACGTTCGATGATGTCGTTGTTGGTAGCCTTCCAGCGCCCGCCCGTCTGCGGCATGTAGCGGTACAGCAGGGTGTGCAGTTGCAGCACTACGCCCTCGCTGAAGGGCATGTGCGCGGCAGACTCGTGGATCAGCGCCAGGGCATCACGGTAGCCGGCGATCTCCTGTTCGGAACGGCTCTTTGGCGTTGCGTTGCGGATGACCAGCGACTTCAACCGCGAGGGTGCGACGACAACGCCTTCCAGCCGGTTAGATGACTCGGTGGACTCCACCACCGCGATCTGGCACAGACCCTTGAGGGCTTCGGGCGACTGCGCGGCATAGAGTTGCTGCTTGCCCTGATACTCGCCCAGCGTGCGCAACGTGGCGGCCTGGGTGCCATCGAAGCGAAGCGCGGCAAGGTACTCGGGTGTGAGCGAGTGCATGGAATGTAGGCCCAGGCCGTCTAAATGGGGTAATCATAGCCATTAAATGGGGTACTGTCTCTACAAATACCCTGTTATCAGTCTCTGACTACTCCATTTCCTCAGCTTCTTGATTTTGACGTGCGCTTGCACCTCCTCGGCATTCGCCACCCTCATATATTTCCCTTTACTGACAGACCTTGAGGATCAGGTCATACGTACGAGCGTATTCCAGCACCAGAATTTCGATCATTGAAGCCACCGAGCGACGCTCGCGATCAGCAGCCAAGCGCAGAAGTTGCTTGATCTCAGCGGAGGTGCGGATGGAAAGGGTTTCGTCCTTCAGGCGTGACATGGCGGCGCCTCATCAGTGATGTCCCGCAAATGAACTGCGTTTTACCTCACCCCGCCATGATTCTCTTCAGGGGGTGACTGTCTTGCTTGAGGCTGCTCGATGGTGCGGCGCCTTAGCGGTAGCCGGCCTCACGGAGCGCTCAGCCTCGATGGCGATGGGATGCAGGGCATGCCGGCTGCTGGCCTGATTGGCTTGCCCGTAGTGTCGCCGTGTCTTGGCGCTGGCATGTCCCAGCCCCTGGCTGACTGAGTCCGCAGCCGCGTGCCGTTTCAGGTCGGCTGCCCATTGGTGGCGCAGGCAGTAAGCCGTGATAGCGTGCTTGTGCTTCGGCCAGAGGCTATGTGCTAGCCGACGGACTTCGACGGTGAAGTTGACCGGGCTGTCAATGCAAACGAGCAATTCCCGCCGCCCCGCTAGCCGGATGCGCAGCGCCTCCAGCAATGGATGGGGATCGTGTGCGCCATAGGCGATCAAGCGGTGCGGCTGGCCTTGATGCGCCTTGACCTTGGCGCCATCGATCTCGAATCTGATCTCGCCCATGCCGCTGCGCGGATTGTCCACCCGGCGAATGTGCACGCCTTGCCGGAGCTCTTCCGGGCGGCAGCCGGTCAGCGCGGCGACCAGAATCGCATCGGCATACTTGCCTTTCGCAGCGCGCCGATACAGTTGCTCGCGCCAGTCACCGGGGAGGCCGCGCAAGGCTTGCCGCTTGCTGGCACGCTTGCGGCGCTCGCCGGGATGGCCGCTTTGCCGGGCCATATCGAACTCGCGCAGAAATGCACGCTGTTGTTGCAATTGGGCTTGGATGGCCATGACTTGCAACTCGTCCACAGGTCGAGCAGAGAGCGCGGAATGCAGGCTTTTCAGGCGCTCGACAAGATCGGCGTACAGGCAGTAGCGAAGCGCTGCGACGCGCTTGTAGTAGGTTGTCGGACGCTGGGTGGCCGTGATGACTTCGGCCATTCCACCTTCGGCGTAGCGGGCACGCAACAGCAGCGTTCGGCCGAGCTGGCGATAGTCTTGCCTCGTCTTGCTGCTCAAGCTGGCAAACTCATCGGCCGGGAGCATGGCTTGCATCTCGCGCCGGCACGATTCGATCAGCGTAAGCATCTCATCCGCGTCGATCATTGCTTCCGGCCATGAAACATCGCTTTCAAATCGGCGATGGCCTTTGCGCGTTCAGCCTTTGTCTTTTGACGCTCGGCTTCTGACTGTTGTACAGGAGCGCGCGACTGCGCTGCCTCCATCGCCTCCTGTCGGTTCTTTCGCCAGCGGGCGATGTTCGGTGCGAACTCGGCGATGAATTCTCCCGCGACAGCGCTATTCATCACGGCCAATAGCCATGAGCGCACGGAGCGGATGCCCGCGTGCTTGCCACTACCGGCTGCCGACAGGACGCCAGCCAGCTCGTCGGCGACAAGCTGTATCTGTTGTACTGAGAGCGAGGGGCCGAAGCGGCGGGTTACGTCGGCGATGACGCGCAGGTAGGGCAGAAGAGAAGGGTGCGACAAGTCCAAGGGCGCGGAAGCCTCTCCCGTTTTCGGAGAGTTATCCACAGCCCCTGTCTGTAGTAGTGGTTTTATATTTTTTACTACTACTTCTTCCTTGTATTCACCTACACCTATATCACCGCCCTGACCGGCGACGGATGCGCCGTCCACGGTTTCTCCGTCGCCGGCCAAGCCGGCCATGGATGTCTGTGGCACCTTTTGCGAAACGGGTGTCAACACGGACTCCCATCGCCAAAGCCCTTCCTCGTCCTGGAATTTCCTCCGCGCCAGGTAGCCGGCATCTTCAAGTTCGCGCAGGATGCGGCGGCAAAGGTCTCGCCCAAGATGGCCTTTCGCGCGTGACTGATCGTGCAGCACGCGCGGCAGTGCGACAGCGCGCAACTGCCAGTTGCGGCCCAGCGAAAGCAAATGGCAAGCTACGCCTCGCGCTTCATAGCTCAACCGCGAATCGCGCAGCAGGCTGCAAGGCAGAGACCACCAGTATTCGGCGGAGTCGTCAACGCGGATGCGGCTCATAACTTCGCCCTCTGGCGAGTCAGACAACCAGCGTGCTCACGCTCCGCCGCCTGAGTCTCAAGCCATGCGTCGATCTCGTGGGCAAAAAAGCCAATCGAACGGCCGCCAGGGCCTAGCCGAACTGGCTTCGGAAAATCTTCAGTCTGGCAAAGTCGCCAGAGGGTTGTCCGGCTGACCGAGATCTTCATGCAGACATCCTGCGTCTTGATGATTTGCATGCTGTTCCTCTTAACGTGTTGAAACACGAAGGGATCATGCAAAAGATCTGGTTATGAAGTCAGGGAGCACGGTTGTCACCTGCACTCCCTATTCTCGGGCCTGAAATCACCCAGCATGCAAACGGGCGCCGAGCAGCGGTACTCAACTGTGCCAGTCGAATGTTTCACAAAATGGCCGAGACAATCCAAGCTCGTATCCTTGGCAAGATGCCGTAAGGATGCTGCTTGTGGGCAGGGTTGGTTCACGTCCCTCGGAGACGGCTTTCATTATCTGGGACATGTAAAGATTGGGCTCTATCACTGTTTTCTTCAGCAGAACCCGGACTACAACTCCATCGATAGCGACGGTAAATCCTTTGCTGAAACGCCCCAGATAGTGATTGGCGCGATGAGCAGGCGTGGTTTCAGCATCGGCCTTCATGCCGCCTGCAGCATAGATGGCGCCGAGGAGATAGGCGGATGGCTCGTTCTTGCTGTTCACCGAGTGGTACTCGAACTCCTTGCTCCACTTGATCGGAATTCTGAATTGCTGGCAGGTAACGATAAATTGCTTCGCGATCAGCTCCTTGGCCTCATGTTCTCTGCTTGCTCCGGACGCTGATAGTTGCCTGCTCACGGAGTGTAGCGACTCGCAGAACAGCTTATGGGTAGGCAGGTCCTTCCTCAGAAATTCGGGTAATAGCGCTGCCGACTCTTCGTCCAGGCTTCGAAGCGCCTTGCTTAACCGGGACGCCGCATCTCGGAGTCTTTTTAGTTGCTCAAGTGTGCCTTCTTCAATTTCAGGGGGCGGCATCGTACGCCAACGAAAACTTTCTGCCAGCCGCAGAAAAGCATTTACACATTGCTCGCGGCGCTGGACGCCATATCGGGCGCAGGTTGCCTCTGCTCTGGTGCGCAGCTCGGCGACGGCATCGGAGTTGGGAATATCTGGAGCCATGATCTTTGTGGTCATGCCTGTGCTTGCTCTTTCCATTCGTCCAATCTGTCCGCCCATTCCTGCATCATGGCGCGACGCTCATCGAAATAGGTGGCGTGGTTGTAGGTACGACGCACGTTGTTCTGGTCGGCATGGGCAAGCTGCGCCTCGATGGCATCGGGGCGGTAGCCCATCTCGTTAAGACGGGTACTGCCGCTGGTCCGCGTGGCGTGTGGGCTATAAGCGCCACTCCACCCCAAAACCTTGAGCGCCTGGCGAAGCGATGCGGCGGACATAGGGGCGTTGCGATCATCCCGGCCAGGAAACAGGTGCTTGCGGTTGCCGGTAATGGCATGCAGTCCTTTGAGCATCTCCACTGCCTGTCGTGGCAGAGGCACGACGTGCTCCTTGCGCGCTTTCATGCGCTGCGCCGGGATACGCCAAACAGCCTTCTCAAGGTCAAACTCATCCCAGGCCGCCTCGGCCACTTCGGTCGGTCGCGCTAGGGTCCACCACATCAGTTGCATGCAATGACTTACCTGAAAGCTGCAACGGTGGTTTGCGAAGTCGCTCAGCAGTTTGCCGATCTGCTCTTTACTCAGCGCCGGTTTGTGCTGGGTCTTGTTTGCTGGTAGCGCCTTGCGTACCGGCCAAACCGGGTCGCTGTCGGCTCGCAGGGTGGCGACGGCGAACTCGAATACGGCGGACATGGTGCGCCGCGCCTCGGCGGCGACCGTGGGGGCGCCACGCTTTGCTGTTTTCTGCAGGATGTCCAGGATATGGGCTGGCGTTATTTCGCGAACCGGCATATTGCCGATACTGGGGAACACCACGCGTTCCAGCATATCCAGACGCCGGTTCTTGGTGACATCTTCCCAGTCCTTTGTCTGCAGCCACTCCTTGGCGACGATCTCGAAGGTGTTCTTTGCTTCGCTGGCTTTCCGGATGCGGTCGAGCTGCCTTTGCTGGGCGGGATTGATGCCTTGCTTGACCAGTTTGCGTGCGGCCTCGCTGCGTTCCCTGGCTTCAGAGAGCGTAACAGCAGGGTATTCGCCAAGCGCAAACATGCTGGCCTTGCCATTCAGTGTGAAGCGGTATCGCCAAGCCTTGACTCCGTTGGGCTTGACTTCGAGGTAGAGCCCGCGCTGGTCATTCAAGCGGTAGAGCTTTTCCCTGGGCTTGGCGTTGCGGCAGTGCGTGTCGGTAAGCATGTGGCTGACTCCTTGTCATGGCGACAGCGGCACTATACTCACTTATTCGCACATACTCCAAGAGTTGTACTCGCTAGCGTACTCAGGCATGCATTGACTGCTCGGGAAACTTGAAGCAGCGCTATGAAACAATAAAACCGCGCAACTGCGCGGTTTTATTGAGGTTTTCATGCTTTCCTGGTGTTTCATGAAACATCAGGAAAACGGCTTGGCGACTCAGACGTTGAACAAAAAGTTCATCACATCCCCATCCTGCACCACATAATCCTTGCCTTCGGCGCGCATCTTGCCGGCTTCTTTGGCGCCGGCTTCGCCTTTGTAGCGGATGAAATCCTCGAAGGCGATGGTCTGGGCGCGGATGAAGCCGCGTTCGAAGTCGGTGTGGATGACGCCAGCGGCTTTGGGGGCGGTGTCACCCTTGTGGATGGTCCATGCCCGCACTTCCTTCACACCGGCGGTGAAATAGGTCTGCAGGCCAAGGAGGTCGTAACCGGCGCGGATCAGGCGGTTCAGGCCCGGCTCCTCCAGGCCCAGATCGGCCAGGAAGGCCTTTTTGTCCTCTTCTTCCAGATCGGCCAGTTCTTCCTCCAGCTTGGCGCAGACCGCGACCACCGGCGCGCCTTCCTTGGCGGCATGTGCCTTGAGCCGGTCCAGGTGGGGATTGTGCTCGAAACCATCTTCGGTGACGTTGCCCACATACATGGCGGGCTTGATGGTGAGCAGGCACAACGGCTTGATGAGGGCTTTGTCTTCTTCCGACAAACCGGCGGTGCGGGCCGGCTTGCCCTCGTTCAGGTGGGGCAGCAGTTTCTCCAGCACGGCCACCAGTTTCTGGGCGTCCTTGTCGCCGGCCTTGGCTTTCTTGCTGTCCCGGGCGATGGCTTTTTCCACCGAGGCGAGATCGGCCAGGGCCAGTTCGGTGACGATGGTCTCGATGTCGGCGATCGGGTCCACCTTGCCGGAGACATGCACCACGTTGGGGTCATCGAAGCAGCGCACCACGTTCACGATGGCGTCGGTCTCGCGGATGTTGGCCAGGAACTGGTTGCCCAGGCCCTCGCCCTTGGAGGCCCCGGCCACCAGACCGGCGATGTCCACGAACTCGACGATGGCGGGCTGGATTTTTTGGGGTTTGACGATTTCGGCCAGTTGGGCGAGCCGGGGATCGGGCACTTCGACGATGCCCACATTGGGCTCGATGGTACAGAAAGGGTAGTTGGCCGCCTCGATGCCCGCCTTGGTCAGGGCATTGAACAGCGTGGACTTGCCCACGTTGGGCAGACCGACGATTCCGCATTTCAGGCTCATGGCGTGGTTTCAGTCCTTGAGGGTGTCCGGCGCGGCCGATGCAGCCGGTGCCGGGGGGCAATGACGCGCAGTGGCGCGGGTGTTCAGGTGCTGGGTGGCCGCATGCCAGTGGCCGGCGGCAATTTGCGGCCAGGCGGCCAGCGCCCGCTCGATGGCCTCGTCGATGGCGGCTTGCTCTTCGCGCCGGGCCGGCTTGAGTACGTAATGGACCACCTCATTACGGTCGCCGGGGTGGCCGATGCCGATGCGCAGGCGCCAGTAGTCGTTGGTGCCGAGGTGGGCCGAGGTGTCCTTGAGGCCATTGTGACCGCCGAGGCCACCGCCGAACTTCAGCCGCAGTTGGCCGGGCGGGATGTCGAGCTCGTCATGTACGACCAGGATTTCCGCCGGTTGGATGCGGTAAAAACGTGCCAGTGCGCCGATTGCTTGGCCGGAACGGTTCATATAGGTCTGTGGCATCAGCAGCCACAGGCCGGCTTGGCGCGCATTGGCCACCAGTCCATGAAAGCGCGTCTCATGGAAAAAGCGCACGCCCAACAGGCTGGCCAAGCGCTCACAAAACCAAAACCCGGCATTGTGCCGGGTTTCGGAGTACTGGTTGCCCGGGTTGCCGAGGCCGACGATGAGGCGCGGGGCGGCGGTGGTCATCGGATGACGGTCTCCTGGTGCCGGGCGGGTTGGGGCGCTCAGCCTTCGGCGTTGCTGTCTTCGGCTGCTGCTTCGCCCTTGGCTTTGAGGACAGTGACCACCACTGGGTCGCCCTCGCCGTGCGTGACCAGTTCGACGCCTTTGGGCAGTTTGATCTGCGAGGCGTGGATGGACTGATCCGCTTCCAGGGCGCCGAGGTCGACTTCGATGAATTCGGGCAGATCGCCCGGCAGGCAGCGCACATCCAGTTCGTTGAGAACATGCGAGATCATGCCGCCACCGAGCTTGACCGCCGGGCTGTTTTCGCCGTTGATGAAATGCAGCGGCACTTTGAGATGAATCTTATGGGTGGCGTCGACACGCTGGAAGTCGATGTGCAGCACTTGCGGCTTGTAAGCGTGCCACTGGCTGTCACGCAGAACGACGGTCTGCTTGGCGCCGTCCAGGTCGATGGTCAGCACCGAAGCGTGAAAGGCTTCTTTGCTGAGCAGATGGAACATCTCGTTGTGATCCATGGTAATCGGCGTGGCGGGGGCATCGCCGCCATAGATGATGCCGGGGACCTGACCCGCGCGACGCAGGCGGCGGCTCGCACTCGATCCCTGTTCTGCGCGCAGGCTAGCTTTGAACTCGATTTGCATGATGAAGCTCCTGGTTTTTGAAGCGCTCTGCCCGCGACCAGACAGAGCGGGTGATGTCCGTCGACAGCCGTCGGCGGACGGATCCGGCAGGTTTTATTCCATGAATAGCGAAGACACCGATTCTTCATTGCTGATGCGCAGCATGGTGTCGGCCAACAACGAGGCTACTGAGACTTGGCGGATACGCGAGCTGGCGCGGGCATCGTCGCGTAGCGGAATGGTGTCGGTGACCACCAGTTCGTCCAATTCGGACTCATTGATCCGCGACACCGCGGCGCCGGACAGTACCGCATGGGTGCAGTAGGCCAGCACCCGCTTGGCACCGTTTTCCTTGAGCGCGCCGGCGGCTTTGCAAAGCGTGCCGGCGGTGTCGACGATGTCGTCCATGATCACGCAGGTGCGGCCTTCGACTTCGCCGATTATATTCATCACCTCGGAGACATTGGCCTTGGGGCGGCGCTTGTCGATGATTGCCAGGTCGCACTCCATGCGCTTGGCGAAGGCGCGCGCGCGCACCACGCCGCCGACGTCCGGCGAGACCACCAGCAGATCGTCGTGCTTTTGTTTGTCCAGATCGGCCAGCAGCACCGGGGCGGCGTAGACGTTGTCTACCGGGATATCGAAGAACCCCTGGATCTGGTCCGCGTGCAAGTCCATGGTCAGCAGGCGCTGCACGCCCACGGCCTGCAGCATGTTGGCCACCACTTTAGCGGTGATCGGCACCCGCGCCGAACGCGGACGGCGGTCCTGACGGGCGTAGCCAAAATAGGGGATGGCAGCGGTAATGCGGCCGGCAGATGCGCGCTTGAGCGCATCGACCAGTACCAGCAACTCCATCAGGTTCTCATTGGTCGGCGCACAGGTTGGTTGCAGCACGAACACGTCCTTGCCGCGGACGTTTTCCAATAATTCGACGTTGACCTCACCGTCGGAGAAACGGCCAACTGTGGCCGAACCGAGCGAGATGCCCAGGCGACGCACCACGTCGGCGGCCAGTTTGGGGTTGGCGTTGCCGGTAAACACCATCAGGCTGCCGTATGCCATAACCGAATCTCCGATGCCGATAGAATGACTGGTTCTGAAACGACTCGGGCAGGCGCGTTGGCCTGCCCGATCTGTTTGGCTGGGGAGGAAGGATTCGAACCCTCGAATGCCGGAATCAAAATCCGGTGCCTTAACCGACTTGGCGACTCCCCAAGAAACCTTTTCGCCAGATCAACCGACCAGCTCGCCGAGCGGATGCCGCGGGAGGCTGCGTGCCGACCACGCCCGCCATCGCGCCGGACAGGCCTGGACGATGCGTTTTGCATCGACCTCGCCATCGACCTGCGCGAACACGCAGGCGCCGGACCCGGTCATCCTCGCCGGCGCATATTGCGCCAGCCAGTCGATTGCTGCAGCCACTTCCGGGTACCGCTTGCAGGCCACAGGCTGCAGATCGTTCCGGGTGGTGCTCGCTGCGAAGTCCGCAATTCTGATTGGTTCGGTATCCCGCGTCAACTCCCCCGCAGAGAAAATTTCGCTGGTGGGAATGGCGACCCTCGGAAAAAGGATCACGTACCAGGCATCGGGCAGCTCGAGCGGCTGGAAACGTTCGCCCACGCCCTCGGCGAAGGCATCGCGGCCGTAGATGAAAAAGGGCACGTCCGCGCCCAGTTTCAGCCCCAGGGCCTGCAGTTGGGTGCGGTCAAGGCCGGTGCCCCAAAGGTGGTTCAAGGCCATCAGGGCGGTGGCCGCATCGGAGCTGCCACCGCCCAGCCCGCCGCCCATAGGCAGTCGCTTGTTGATGGCGATGTCTGCGCCCAGGGGGCAACCCGTGACCGCTTGCAGCAGACGCGCGGCGCGTACCGTGAGGTCGGCGTCCTCGGGTACGCCGGCCACGTCGGTGAGGCGGCGGATGCGCCCGTCGGAACGGCGGACGAAGCTCAGCCGGTCGCCCCAGTCGAGTAAGCGAAAGGCAGTCTGCAGCAGGTGGTAGCCGTCGGCGCGACGGCCGACCACATGCAGGAACAGGTTGAGCTTGGCAGGCGCCAGGCAGTCGAGCAGGGTGTCGGGCAGGGCGGTCAAGGTATGAACGTCCATTGATCGATGATCAGGCGCAGGCGGGCGTTGCCGCGGGACAGATCGATACGCTGTGGCGGCGCGTGCGCCTCGTCGGAGGCGTAGGCGGGGTATTCGATGCGCCAGCCGGCGTCGATGACCAGCGTCGGACGGCCGGCGGCATCGCGCTGACGCACTTGTGCTTGCGCGTCGGGGGCGGCTTGCACCCAGCCGGACAGGCGTTCGACCGGGGCGTCGATGCCGAGCGCGCGGGGCAGCAGTTCGCTGGCGCTGGCGGCTTGGTAACGTTCGCCGTGTGCGGTGTGTAACACGGCACCGCTGGCGGTGCGCGTCAGGCGGGCGACGACCTGCCCGAGCGGACTGAACACGGTCCACTCGTCTTGCTGGTCATCGTGCCGCCATTCCAGGCGGCCGCTGGCGGCCTGCTCGCCGTCGGAGGCAGACAGTCGGCCTTCCAGGACGAATGCGGCGTGCGCGCTGCGTGCGGCGGCCGACGCCGTCGGCAGGGGCGTCTGCGTGGCACAGCCGGACAGCAGCGCTACCGCGCCCAGTAGAGCGAACAGTGCCGGCCGGCGCATGGCGATGGTGCGCATCGGTGTTGTGCCGCCTCAGCGTTGCAGGCGTTCGATGGTGTCTTGCAGGGCACGATGGTTGGGATGGGCGGCCAGCGCTTCGTCCCAGATGCGCTGCGCTTCGGTTTGGCGGCCCAGGTGCCACAAGACTTCGCCCAGATGGGCGGCGATTTCGGGGTCGGCACGGAGGGCGTAGGCGCGTTCCAGATGCGGCAGCGCGCCGGCCGGGTCGCCGCGTCGGAAGCGCACCCAGCCCATGCTGTCGAGTATGAAGGGGTCATCGGGCAGCAGTTCGAGTGCGCGTTCGATCAGGCTTTGTGCTTCGTCCAGCCGCAGGCCGCGGTCGGCGAGCGAATAGCCCAGGGCGTTGTAGGCGTGGGCATGGTCGGGCACCAGCGCGATCAGTTTGCGCAAGCGTCCTTCCATGACCTCCAGGCGGTCGAGCCGTTCGGCGATCATCGCCGATTCGTACAGCAGATCCGGGTCGTCCGGCGCGGTTTGCAGGCCCTTATCCAGTACATCCAGTGCGGCAGCCAGTTGGTTGGCGTCGCGTAGCAGCTGCGCTTCGGCCAGGCGCAGACGTTTGCGGGTGGGTTCGTCGGCCTCTGCAAGATCGAGCTGTTGACGCGCTTCGTCCAGGCGCCCGTGGCGGGTGAGCAACTGCGCGGCGCGCACTCGCGCCTCGATGACGTGTTCTGCGCCCTCGACCGTCCGATAGCGGGCCAGCGCGCCGTCGATGTCGCCGCGTCGTTCGGCAATCTGCGCAAGGTTGAGCCGGATCGGGTCTGCATCCGGATGGCCTGCGGCAAGCGCTTGTTCGAACAGACGTTCGGCTTCGTCCAGATCGCCGAGCTGGGCCGACAGCAGCGCCACCGCATTGATCAGCTCGCGGTCCTCGGGGGCGCTGGCAAGTAGCGCGCGGAACTGCGCACGCGCTGCGTCGAACTGCTGGGTGGCCACCAACAGCCGGGCGTGCATCAGGCGGCCGTTACGGCTTTCTGGATGGCGCTGCAGATAGTCCTGGATCAGGTGCAAGGCGTTGTCTGCTGCACCGGCTTGCTGCAGAAGCTGGCTTTTGAGCAGGACGGCCGGTTCCCAATCGGGGTCCAGTTCCAGTGCGCCGTCGATGGCGGCCAGCGCCTCATCCGGGTCCTGGGCAATGGCCGCTGCCTGAGCCCGCGCGAAGTGCGCCTCGCGGTAGCTGAGGTAAGGCTCGGTCAGCCGCTCCACCATGCGCAGCGCGGCGGCCTTGTCACCGACCCGCGCGAGGGCGCGGTTCAGGCTCATCAGGTTGTGGGGGAGTTGGTCCGGGGTCTCCGCCAGTAAGCGGGCAAAATGCAGCAGCACGCTGTCTAGCCGGTCGCTGCCGCCGGCGAGCATGCCGGCGAGCAGGCGGCGGGCGTCGTCCGAATCCGGGTCGGCCAATGACCACAGACGGGCAGCTTCGGCGGCAGCCTCGAAGTTGCGTGCATAGAGCGCAATTTCGGCGGCACGGCGGGCAATGCGCGGGTCGGCGGTGCGTCGGGCGAGCTCGAGATAGGCTTGCACCGACAATTCCAGCTCGCCACGGGCGCCGGCGATTTCGGCCAGTAGAAACTGGTAAAGCGTTTGCGCAGTGAGCGCTTGTGCCGGCAGGTGCGCCGCGGGCGGGTCGTCAGCGTCTTCGCTTGACTGGGCGCGTGCGGCCAACGGCAGCGCCAGCCATAGACTCAAGCCGAGGCAGGAGGCGATGCGGCCGAATTGCAAAGGTAATGAGACGGTCATGGTACGGTCCGAAGGGACTGCAAAGCGGGGGCTGGCGTCACGCGGGCGGGGCTGCGGAGTAGGCGGGGCGAAGACGCCCGCATCGCCGCCCGGTTTGATGCATAAACTAAAATCCGGTTCGCCCGATGTTAACGACTCCGAAGGGGAGCGTCGAGTGCCAGCCGGTCATAGACTGGATTGCCGGCGGCGCCCTTCGGTGTGAGGTCCGCATGCCAGAACTGCCCGAAGTCGAAATCACTTGCCGGGGTATCCGTCCGTATGTCGAAGCGCGCGCACTCAGCGCGCTGGTGGTGCGCCAACCGCGGCTGCGTCTGCCCGTGCCGGAGGATTTGGCGCAGTGTCTGACCGGGCAGGTGCTCAGGCGGGTGACGAGGCGGGCCAAGTACCTGTTGCTGGGTTTCGATGCGGGAAAGGTGATCGTTCATCTGGGCATGTCCGGCAGCTTGCGGGTGGTCGATGCCGGTCAGCCGGCGGGTCGGCATGACCATGCGGACCTGGTTTTTGGCGATATCGCGCTGCGCCTGCGCGACCCGCGGCGCTTTGGGTTGCTGGCGTGGCAGCCCGAAACGGATGCGGAGCATCCGCTGCTGGCGGGTCTGGGGCCGGAACCGCTGGAGGACGGTTTTGACGGTGCTTATTGGTTTCGGGTGACGCGCGGCCTGCGTCAGCCCATCAAACATGCGTTGATGGATGCCCGTAAGGTGGTTGGCGTGGGCAACATCTATGCGGCCGAAAGTCTTTTTCGTGCCCGCATCCATCCGCTGGAGCCGGCCGGTGTGCTGGGCCGCGCGCGCTGTCAGCGCTTGGCGCAGGCGGTCAAAGCAACGCTGCGCGATGCGATTGCCGCAGGCGGTAGCACGCTGCGTGATTTTGTCGGCGGAGACGGTCAGCCGGGCTATTTTCAGCAGCAGTATTTCGTCTATGGGCGTGAAGGCGAGCCCTGCCGGGTGTGTGGCAGCGCCATCCGGCGCGTGGTCAGCGCCCAGCGCTCGACCTGGTTTTGCCCACGCTGTCAGCGCTCGAGCGGGCGAGGTTGACACCCTGCGGGCATGGCGTGTGCCGGCATTCGGCGCTATGCTGTCAGGGTGTTGTCAAATTGTTCACGTTCCGCGCTCGCGGAATGCTTGGAGCGATCCCATGACCCTGGTCGATCAGTTTTCCGCTTACGGACGTTGGCGGTCGGATGTGGCCGAAGCCGTCGGCCGTCTGCGTGCCTGGCTGTCGAACAACGATGTCGGCGATGCGCAAGGCGACATGCGTTTGCAATACGCGCTCGATCGTCTGCGGGATGACACGCTGACAGTGGCTTTCGTAGCCGAGTTTTCACGCGGCAAGTCCGAGTTGATCAATGCCGTGTTCTTTGCCGACTACGGCAGCCGCATCCTGCCTTCCAGCGCCGGGCGCACCACCATGTGCCCGACCGAACTCAAATGGCGCGCCGGTGATCGCCCCGAGATCCGCCTGTTGCCGATCGCCACCCGGGCCACGCAGGCCAGTGTGAGCGAGCTCAAGCGTTTCCCGGAGACCTGGGAGGTGGCCGCGTTGCCCGCCGATTCCGCTGCCGGGCTGCAGCAGGCGTTGGCGCGGGTGAGTGAGACCCTGCGGGTCGATCAGGAAACCGCACGCAGCTATGGTTTTCGAGTCGATCCAAGCGGCACGGAAGGTTTGAGGCCGGATGCCGATGGCCTGGTGGAGATTCCCAGTTGGCGTCATGCGGTGATCCAGTTCCCCCACCCGCTGCTCGAACAAGGTTTGGTGGTGCTGGATACACCCGGTTTGAACGCCATTGGCGCCGAACCAGAACTGACCTTGTCGCTGTTGCCCAATGCCCATGCGGTGCTGTTCATTCTTGCGGCCGATACCGGGGTCACGCAAAGCGATCTGGCGGTGTGGCGCGAGTACGTCCAGGCCGGGCGCGGACGGCAGAAGGGCCGGTTGGTGGTGCTCAACAAGATCGACGGGCTGTGGGATGGCCTGCGCGAAGACCGGCAGATCGACGCCGAGATCGACCGCCAGGTGGCTTCGGTGGCCAGCACGCTGGAGGTGGATCGCGCCTGCGTATTCCCTGTCTCGGCTCAGAAAGGCTTGGTCGGACGCATCAATCGCGATGCCGCGCTGCTCGAACGCAGCCGGCTGCCCGAGTTGGAACGTGCGTTGGCCCAAGAGCTGTTGCCGACCAAGCAGGAGATCGTGCGCGACAGTATTTATGGCGAGACCGAGGAGTTGGTGGCGCAGGCCGGCGCGCTGCTGCAGGCGCGGTTGGCCGGCTTGCGCGAGCAGTTGCAGGAGCTCACCGATCTGCGCGGCAAAAATCAAAGCGTCATTGAATACATGATGCGCAAGATTCGGGCCGAAAAAGAAGAGTTCGAGCAGGGTTTGCAGAAATACTATGCGGTGCGTTCGGTGTTTACCAACCTCACCAACAACCTGCTGGCGCATCTGGGCCTGGATGCTTTGCGCAACGAAACCCGCCGTACCCGCGAAGCCATGCTGGAATCGTCCTTCTCCAAAGGCTTGAAAGATGCCATGGAGGGTTTCTTTGCCCGCTTGCGCGACAACTTCAAGCAGTCAAACCAGGAAATCGCCGAAATCACCGCGATGCTGGAGGCGATGTACAAGCGTTTTGCGGTGGAGCACGGGCTCAAGCTTTCGGCGCCGGAAGCGTTTTCCACCTTGCGCTACGAGCGCGAACTCGACCGTCTGGAGCAGGCGTTCAACCGTCAGCTCAACAACACCCTGGTGTTGGTGACCACCGAAAAGCACGCGCTCACCCAAAAGTTTTTCGAGACCGTGGCGATGCAGGCGCGGCGTACTTTCGAGTTGGCCAATCGCGACGTGGAGCAATGGCTGCGGGCGGTGATGTCGCCGCTGGAGACGCAGGTGCGCGAATATCAACTCCAGCTCAAGCGTCGTCTGGAAAGCGTCAAGCGCATCCACCAAGCCACCGACACGCTGGAAGACCGGGTCGAGGAACTCAAACAGGCCGAAGCTCAGTTGTTGCGTCAGCTCGATGAGCTGGCCGAGCTGGCCGATGGCATCCGCTGTGCGCTCGATCTGCCGGGCGATCGGGGCCGTCCGGTCGTCGAGCAAGCGGCCGAACGGGCGGCCTGATCGGGCCGGTGCCCTGCCAAAAGCCCAAGGGGTGGCCAGATCGAGCCACCCCTTGGTTTTTGTGGCGATGAAAGCCGCTTATTTGGCGCCGGTCAGGCGCACAAACTTCTCCATGAGCTCTTCGCGGGTTTCCCGGTGATTGGGGTCGAGCGGGATACAGTCGACCGGGCAGACTTGCTGGCACTGTGGCTCGTCGAAGTGTCCCACGCACTCAGTGCACTTGTTGGGGTCGATTTCATAGATTTCGTCCCCCTGGGAGATCGCGCCGTTGGGGCACTCGGGTTCGCACACGTCACAGTTGATGCACTCGTCGGTGATCATCAAGGCCATTTATCATTACCTCACAATTACTCAGGGTTCAATTTACGACGCAGCCGATCGATCACGACAGGCTGCACGAACTTGCCGACATCGCCCCCCAACCTGGCGATTTCGCGCACCATGGTGGCGGAAATGAACATGTACTCATCGGCCGGGGTCAGAAAAACCGTTTCCACGTCCGGGTAGAGCTTGCGGTTCATCCCCGCCATCTGGAATTCATACTCAAAGTCCGACACCGCGCGCAGGCCGCGCAGGATGAGCCGGGCGTCTTGCGCGCGGAGAAAATTCATCAGCAAGCCGTCGAAACCGATCACCGTGACGTTGGGAAACGGCGCCAGAATCTCGCGGGCCATCTCCACCCGCTCTTCCATGGTGAAAATCGGCGATTTGCCCGCGCTTTGGGCAACGCCGACGATGACCTGATCGAACAGCATCGCGGCCCGGCGCACAATGTCCTCATGTCCGCGGGTCATGGGATCGAAAGTGCCCGGATACACCACCTTGCCGTGTCTCAAACTGGATGTCCTCGCATCAGATGAAAATGCACCTGCCCGGCGCGCCCTTGTTTGACGGTGGGCCACCCGGCCAGCCCTGCAAGCGGTGCTTCGGCTTCGACGTAGAGCCAGCCGTCCGGCTGCAGTACGCGGTCGAGCAAGGGTTCGATCCGTTCGAGCCAGCCTTGATGGTATGGCGGGTCGAGGAACACGACATCGAACCTGCGTGACGTCGACTGTAGAAATTTTACCGCATCGCCGCAAAGCAACTCTACTTGCGCGGCCAGCAGGGTTTTTTGGGTCTGCTGCAGGGCTGCGAAGGCGCGTGGATCGCGCTCGACCAGGGTCACCCCGCGCGCGCCGCGTGAGGCCGCCTCGAAGCCAAGGATGCCGCTGCCGGCAAACAAGTCGAGGCAGTCGAGGCCGTCGAGTTTCTGCCCCAGCCAGTTGAACAGTGTTTCGCGTACCCGGTCCGGCGTGGGGCGCAGTCCGCGGACCGGGGCAACCTCGATGAGCCGGGAGCGCCATTGTCCGCCGACGATACGTACCCGGCTCATTGGGCGCTGCCGATGTCTGCGGTGCGCTCGGTGTCGCCGCTACCGCCGACAATGACCGTGACCAGATGTTCCGGCCGCACCCGGCGGGCGAAGGCATCGCGCACCGCTTCGGCGGTGACCGCGGCGACCTGCTGTGGATAAGTGTCCAGCCAGTCGAGCGGCAGTTGGTAGAAGCCGATCATTGCCACATGGTCGAGGATTTTGCGGTTTGAATCCAGGCGCAAGCCGAAGCCGTTGATCAGGTTGTCGCGCGCGGCCTGCAGTTCTTCCGCAGTGGGGCCGGCAGCGATGAATTCGGCCAGCGTCTGCTCGACCACCGCGAGCGCATCGGCCGCTTGGGCACCACGGGTTTGTAGGCCAATCTGGAACGGGCCGGCCACGCGCTGAGGCGAAAAATAGCTATACACGCTATAGGCGTAGCCGCGCTTTTCACGTACTTCGCGGGTCAGGCGCGATACAAACCCGCCGCCGCCAAGCACATAGTTGCCCACCAGCAAAGGAAAGTAGTCCGGGTCTTGGCGCGCCATGCCGGGCAGGCCGAGGAGAAGATGCGCCTGCGCGGCTGGGTGGTCGATGCGAATGCTGCGGCGCTCGGGCTGGGTGGGGGCAGGCAGTGCTGCGGCCGGTTCGCCTGCGGGCAGATTCTTGGTCAAGCGTTCGGCCAGTACTGCCGCCTCTGCCCGTGAGACATCGCCGACGATCGCCACCGAGGCGCCTCGGGCGACATAATGCTGCCGATGAAAGCGCAGCAGATCCTCGCGAGTGATGGATGAAAGCGAGGCTTCGGTGCTTAGGCGTCCATAGGGATGATCGCCAAAGATTGCCGCGGTGAAACTGCGTTCGGCCAGGCTGGCGGGCTGGGTTAGTGCTTCGCGCAGCGCGGCGATGCTGCGTGCACGTTCGCGTTCGAGCACAGACTGGGGAAAGGTCGGGGCAGCGAGCAGCTCGGCTGCCAATGCGACCGCGGCGTTGCGTTCGGCCGCAGAAGAGAGGGTGCGCACCGTTAAGCTGGCGCGGTCCTGATCGACGCCGCCGCCGATTTGTGCGCCGATGTCAGCGCTGCGCTCGGCGATGGTCTGTTCGTCCAGTTCGGCGGTGCCGGCCTCGAGCAGACTGCGGGTCAGCGCGGCGAGGCCGGCACGGTCGGCCGGATCATAAGCGCTGCCGGCCGCAAAGCTGATCTGAATATCGACCATTGGCAGTGCACGGCTTTCCACGAAATACACCCGCGCGCCGGTGTCGGCCACCCAGTGCTGAATTTTCGGGCCGGCCTGGACCGAGGGCATGGCGAGCAGGGCCATGGCTGCGGCGAAGCTGCGAAGTAGGGAATGGCTCAGGGTCTGCATGGTGCTCATCAGTGTCTCAGTCCGGTCAGGGAGGCGGGGCGGCGCTCGCTCATGGGCAAGGGGTCCAGGCGGGCGGTGGTGAGCGTGCGGTCGCTAAAGAGTTCGCGGGCCACCGCTTGCACTTCGGCAGCGGTGACACTGCGTAAGCCCTCCAGCAGGGCGTCGTCGTCGCGCCAGGACAGGCCGGCGCTTTCCAGAAAACCGATCTCCATCGCCTGTCCCATCAACGAGTCGCGTTTGTAGACGTGGGCTGCCACCGCCTGTGTTTTGACCCGGCGCAACTCCTCCTCGTCGATGCCTTCGCGGGCAATGCGGTCGAGCTCTTCGCGCAAGGCCGCTACAAGTTCGTCGGGGCTGTGGCCGGGGGCGGGCGCGCCATCGAGGTAGAACAGCGCCGGTCCGCGGCCGCTGCCGTCATAGCCGGCGCTGGCCGACACCGCCAGGCGCCGCTCGCGCACCAGGCGGCGCGGCAGCCGAGCGCCGTCATGGCCGGAAAGGACCGCGGCAAGCACTTCCAACGCAAACGCCTGACGGTCGGTTGCCGGATTACGCAAAGCCGGCACCTGCCAGGCAAGCGACACATAAGGCAGTTCCGCCGGCGCTTGTACTGTGGTTTGGCGCGGGCCGCGCTGGGCGGGCTCGCCGGGGATGCGGCGGGCGGGCAGTTCGCGTGCCGCAATCGGGCCGTAGTGGCGGCGCGCCAGTTCAAAGACTTCGCGGTGGTCGACGTCGCCCACGACCACCAGCCAGGCGTTGTTGGGCGCATACCAGTTGCGGTACCAGGTGCGGGCGTCATCCGCGCGCATGGATTCGAGGTCGGTCATCCAGCCGATCACCGGGCGGCGGTAGGGGTGGGCCTGCAACGCAGTCGCCATCAGTTGTTCATGAACCAGCGCACGCGGATTGTCGTCGGTACGCAGTCGCCGTTCTTCCTTGACGACCTCGAGTTCGCGGGCGAACTCCTCATCGGTGATCTGCAGGTTGATCATGCGGTCGGCCTCCAGCGCCATCACCGTGCCCAAGTGTGCCGGTGGCACCTGCTGGAAGTAGGCGGTGTAGTCGCGGCTGGTGAAGGCATTGTCGCGTCCGCCAACTGCGGCCACGCGCTTGTTGAACTCGCCGGGGCCGACTTCGCGGGTACCTTTGAACATCATGTGTTCGAGCACATGGGCCACCCCGGAGACGCCTTGCGGCTCATCCATGGCGCCAACGCGATACCACACCATGTGGACCACCGACGGTGCGCGGCGGTCTTCCTTGACGATGACCTTCAAGCCGTTGTCCAGCGTGGTTTCGAAGGGATTGGCCGCGGCTGGCGCGGCACCCAGGGTGGCGACGGCCAGGGCGGCGAGCACGCCGACGGTGGAAAGAGGCTTGCAAAGCATGGGAATGTCCTGCATCTGATAGAATTTGTCCCGGTCCCGGCGGTCTGGACGCAGCGCCGGAAATGGCCTGGCGCAGCATGATAGCCTCTTCGGAAGACTTGCGCGGCCGGGCCTTGAACGCCCATCTGACCCGAGAGCCCATGTTTGGTTTCCTGAAAAAATCCGGCAAGCCCAACGGCACCGACACGCCGGCTGCCGCGCAGGCGCAAGCTGATGCCGACGCTGCGCCGCGTCCGTCTTGGGCCGAGCGCCTCAAGGCCGGCCTGTCCCGTACCCGCGCGCAGTTCAGCGGTGGGCTGTCCAGCCTGTTCGATCGTCGCAAGATCGATGAAGATCTGCTCGAGGAGCTGGAAACGACGCTACTGATGGCCGACTGCGGTGTGGAGGCCACCACCCACTTGCTCGATGAACTGCGCCGGCGCTGGAAGCGCGACAAGCTTGAAACTGCCGAGGAGCTGCAGCAGGCTCTGGCTGACGCACTGCGGGATATGCTGGCTCCGCTCGAGCAGCCGCTGCAAGTGGAGGGACATCGCCCCTTCATCATCATGATCGCTGGCGTCAATGGCGCCGGAAAGACCACCTCGATCGGCAAGCTGGCCAAGTATTTCCAGGCCCAAGGCAAGAGCGTGCTGTTAGCCGCCGGCGACACCTTCCGTGCCGCGGCGCGCGAGCAGCTGGTCACCTGGGGCGAGCGCAATCATGTCACCGTGATCGCGCAGGACGGCGGCGACGCGGCGGCGGTGATCTTCGATGCCATCAATGCCGCCCGTGCGCGCAAGATCGATGTGGTGCTGGCCGACACCGCTGGCCGCTTGCCCACCCAGTTGCACTTGATGGAGGAAATCGCCAAGGTGCGCCGGGTGATCGCCAAGGCCGACCCGTCTGCGCCGCACGAGGTGCTTTTGGTGCTCGATGCCAACATCGGGCAAAACGCGCTCGCCCAGGTCAAGGCTTTTGACGGCGCGATTGGCGTGACCGGTCTGGTGCTGACCAAACTCGACGGCACCGCCAAGGGCGGGGTGGTGGCGGCCATTGCGCGTCAGTGCCCCAAAGCGCTGCGTTTCATCGGTGTGGGCGAGGGCATCGACGACCTGCAACCTTTTCGCGCCCGCGAGTTCGTCGACGCGCTGTTCGCGCCAGTCCCCGGCGTGCGCCACGACGCCGACGCATGATCGTCTTCGAGCAAGTCTCCAAGCGCTACGCGGGCGGCTACACCGCGCTCGCGGGGGTGAGCTTCGAGATCCGCCACGGAGAACTGATCGTGCTCTCCGGCCATTCGGGTGCGGGCAAAAGCACCCTGCTCAAGCTCATCCCGGTGATCGAGCGGCCCACCGCCGGCAGGGTGCGTATCAATGGGCAGGATGTATCGCACATGCCGGCGCGGGCCATTCCCTATTTGCGGCGTAACCTCGGTCTGGTGTTGCAGGAATCTCGTCTGCTCTATGACCGCAATGTGTTTGACAACGTGATGCTGCCTCTGGTCATCACCGGTCACCCGCCGCGGGACGCCGCCAAGCGGGTGTCGGCGGCGCTGGAGCGTGTGGGACTGGCCGGGCGCGAGCGCGAAATGCCCGCAGGATTGTCGGGCGGCGAACAGCAATGCGTGGCCATTGCGCGCGCCATCGTCAACCGCCCGTCGATCTTGATCGCGGACGAACCCACGGCTCACCTCGATCCGGATTACGCGCACGAGATCGCCGAGTTGTTCCGCTCCTTCAACAGCGCCGGGGTTACCGTGGTGGTGTCGACCCACGATGCGACGCTGTTCGCGGCCAGCCGTCCGCGCCGCTTGGTGTTGCACAAAGGTGTGCTGGTGGAGGGGGCGGCATGATCCATTGGCTCTACCTGCATGGGCGGGCGTTCGTCCAGGCTTGTGCGCGCCTGTTTGCGCAACCGTTGGGTACGCTGCTGTCGGCGTTGGTCATCGGTATAGCCCTGTCGCTGCCGGCCGGGGCGTATCTGCTGCTAGACAATCTGGCGGGGCTGGCCCGTGGGGTGTCCGGGGTGCCCGAGATCAGTGTGTTCATGGCGCCGCAAGCCGGTCCGCCCGCAATCGATGATATCGACCGGCGGCTGAAGGCTGACAGCCGGGTGGCGCGCTATCGCTTTGTGCCGCGCGACCAGGCGCTGGCGCAATTGGCTCAGAGCGGACTGGGCGACGTATTGAGTGGCCTGCAGACCAATCCGCTGCCGGATGCTTTCGTGCTGGTGCCGGCCAGTGAAGATCCCGCCTCGTTCGAGGCGTTGGCCAGCGAGGCGCGCGCATGGCCTGCGGTGGCCCATGTGCAGCTCGATTCGGCATGGGTCAAGCGGCTGCATGCCTTGCTGACCTTGGGCAAGTCGGCGGTGCTGGTGTTGGCGGCACTGCTAGGCGTGGCGTTGGTCATCGTCACCTTCAACACCATTCGGTTGCAGATTCTCACCCAGCGTGCGGAAATTGCCGTAAGCCGCCTGCTGGGCGCAACCGACGCCTTCATCCGGCGGCCGTTTTACTGGTTTGGTGGGCTGCAGGGGTTGCTGGGCGGTGCGGTGGCGTTGGGGGTGGTTTGGGCGGTGGTACTGGCGCTGCGCGCGCCGGTCGCCGAATTGGCACAAACTTACGGCGCGGTGTTTCGTTTGTCCGGTCCGGGCTGGCCCGAAAGCTTGGCGATTTTGGGCTTCGCTGTGCTGTTGGGCTGGCTGGGGAGCGCCATTTCGGTTCGGCGCCACCTGGCCTGGGATTGAAATCCCGCGATTCGTCCCTAGTTGAAACTGACGATGCAGCCGTTGATTATCGATAGGTTGCATCAATGGCGATGATCCCCACAATCAATTAGAGTGATTCATCATCGCTGCGTAGAATTCAAGTCCTAAAGTTTCAACCGCAGTCGCTCACCAACCTAACGGAGGAAAGCAAATGTCTCTGATCAATACCCAGGTCAAACCTTTCAAAGCCCAGGCTTTCAAAAATGGCAAGTTCATCGAGGTGACCGATGCCGACCTGAAGGGCAAGTGGTCCGTGCTGATCTTCATGCCGGCGGCCTTCACCTTCAACTGCCCCACCGAGATCGAAGATGCCGCCGAGCACTATGCCGAATTCCAAAAGGCCGGTGCCGAGGTGTATGTCATCACCACCGACACCCATTTCTCGCACAAAGTGTGGCATGAAACCTCCCCCGCGGTTGGTAAGGCTCAGTTTGCCCTGGTCGGCGATCCGACTCACCAGCTGACCCGCGCCTTCGATGTGCATATCGACGAAGAGGGCTTGGCGCTGCGCGGTACGTTCATCGTCAACCCGGACGGCGTGATCAAGACCATGGAGGTGCACGACAACGCCATCGCGCGGGATGTGTCCGAGACCGTTCGTAAGCTCAAGGCCGCCCAATACGTGGCGTCTCACCCGAATGAAGTCTGCCCGGCCAAGTGGAAGGAAGGCGAAAAGACCCTGGCCCCGTCGATCGACTTGGTCGGCAAGATCTGAGGTTTGGCGCTATTAGCCCGGGCCGCGCGGCCTGGGAGGCAAGTTACGCAGCCGGCCTCGTGCCGGCTGTGTTGTATCGGGCAGCGGCGTTGCTGCGCCCATCTCATAAAGGGAAGTAATCGTCATGCTGGACGCCAATATCAAGACTCAACTGAAAGCCTACTTGGAACGGGTGACGCAGCCGATCGAGATCGTGGCGTCGCTCGACGACAGCCCCAAATCGCATGAAATGCTGGAACTGCTGCATGACGTGGTGGAGCAGTCCAAGTTGATCACCCTGATCGAACGCCGCGACGACGATGAGCGCAAGCCGTCGTTTACCGTCGGCCCGCGCGGTAGCGAGGCGCGTGTGCGTTTTGCCGGTTTGCCGATGGGGCACGAATTTACCTCGCTGATCCTTGCGTTGCTGCAGTCGGCCGGTTATCCGCCAAAGGTCGATCCGGAAGTGATCGAACAGATCAAGCAGCTCGAAGGCGAATTCAACTTCGAGACCTATGTATCGCTGTCTTGCCACAATTGCCCGGACGTGGTGCAGGCGCTGAACCTGATGGCTATTCTCAATCCGAATATCCGTCACACCATGATCGACGGGGCGCTGTTCCAGTCTGAAGTGGAGGCGCGTCAGATCATGGCGGTGCCGACGGTGTATTTGAACGGCCAGGAGTTCGGTCAAGGGCGCATGGAGCTGGCGGAAATTCTTGCCAAGGTCGACAGCGGTGCAGCGGCCCGCGATGCCAAAAAGCTCTCGGAAAAGCCAGCCTTCGATGTGCTGGTGATCGGCGGCGGCCCGGCCGGTGCGGCGGCGGCGATCTACGCGGCGCGCAAAGGCATCCGTACCGGCGTGGTGGCCGAGCGTTTCGGCGGCCAGGTCATGGATACCCTGGGCATCGAAAACTTCATCTCGGTGAAGTACACCGAGGGGCCGAAGCTGGTTGCCAGCCTGGAGGAGCACGTCAAGGAGTATGAGGTCGACGTGATGAATCTGCAGCGGGTGGCGGCCTTGGTGCCAGGGGAAAATCTGCACCAAGTGCAGTTGGAAAACGGCGCGGTACTCCAGGCCAAGGCGGTGATCATTGCCACCGGCGCGCGCTGGCGCGAGATGAATGTGCCGGGCGAGAAAGAATTCCGCGGCAAGGGTGTGGCGTATTGCCCGCACTGCGACGGCCCGTTGTTCAAAGGCAAGCGCGTGGCGGTGATCGGTGGCGGCAACTCGGGCGTGGAGGCGGCTATCGACTTGGCGGGCGTGGTCGCGCATGTCACCTTGCTGGAATTTGCCGACACCCTGCGTGCCGATGCGGTGTTGCAGAAAAAGCTCTACAGTCTGCCCAATGTCACGGTGATCAAAAACGCGCAGACCACCGAAGTCACTGGCACCGACAAAGTCAACGGACTGGTGTATAAAGACCGGCTGTCGGGCCAAATGCAGCGCATCGAGCTGGAAGGCGTTTTTGTGCAGATCGGTCTATTGCCCAACACCGATTTTCTCAAGGGCACGCTGGAGCTGACACGCTTTGGCGAGGTGGTCGTCGACGCCAAAGGGCAGACCAGCGTCTCCGGGGTGTTTGCCGCCGGCGATTGCACCACGGTGCCCTACAAGCAGATCGTCATCGCCATGGGTGAAGGGGCCAAAGCCGCGCTGTCGGCCTTCGATCACCTGATCCGCAGCAGCGCGCCGGTGGCCTGAGTCGGCTTGGCTGCTGGCCGAACGCCCCGCCGCGAGCGGGGCTTTTGTATTTTCTGGATGCATTCCGCGGCGGGGGCGGTCGCGGTCAGTCATGTTTTGGGAGATCTTTCGTGCTTTTCGAATGGTTCGAGCGCCGCGTCGATCCTTATCCCGAGGCCCCGCCCCGTGCCGCACCACGGGGCTTTTTTGCTTTCCTGTGGGCGGCCACTGAGGGTATGCGGCCGTATATTTTGGGCATGATGCTGCTTACTGCAGCCATTGGCGTGTTCGAGGCGTTGCTGTTTGCCATGCTTGGGCGGGTGGTGGATTGGCTCGCCGCGGTGGAGCCGGCACGGCTGTGGGCCGAGGAAGGCGCACGACTATCGATGCTGGCTGGCCTCATCCTGGGCAGTATCGTTCTGGTGGCGCTGCAAACCATGCTCAAGCATCAATCGCTGGCGGGGAACTTTCCGATGCGTCTGCGTTGGAACTATCACCGTTTGCTCCTCGGCCAGAGTATGAGCTTCTTCCAGGATGAGTTCGCCGGGCGGGTGTCGGCCAAGGTCATGCAGACCGCGCTGGCGGTGCGTGACAGTTGCCTGATCATGACCGACATCCTGGTCTTTGTGGTGATCTATTTCGTCACCATGGTGGCCGTGGTGGGCGGCTTCGACCTTTGGCTGATGCTGCCTTTTCTCGGTTGGCTGGTGCTCTACGTGCTGGCATTGCGCTGGTTCGTGCCGCGGCTGGCCAAGGTTTCACGCGCACAGGCCGACGCCCGTGCGTTGATGACCGGGCGGATTACCGATGCGTACACCAACATCGCCACGGTGAAGCTGTTTTCGCATGCAGGGCGCGAAGCTGGCTACGCGCGCGCGGCGATGAAGGAGTTTATGCACACGGTGCACGGGCAGATGCGTCTGGTGAGCGGCATCGAAATCGTCAATCACACGCTGTCCATGTTGTTGATCCTTGCCACCGCGGGTGTGGCCTTGTGGTTGTGGTCGGCAGCCGAAGTGGGCATCGGCGCGGTGGCGGCCGCCACCGCAATGGCCTTGCGGCTCAATGGCATGTCCCACTGGGTGATGTGGGAGACCGCGGCGCTGTTCGAGAACGTCGGCACCGTGCAGGACGGTATCAATACCTTGTCGCGCCCGGCCACCGTTGTGGACCGTCCGGCGGCGCCTGCGCTTTGTGTATCCCGCGGCGAAATCCGCTTCGAGCATGTGAGCTTTGCCTACGGCGCCGAGGGCGAAGGCGCACGCCGGGTCATCGAGGACTTTTCCTTGCTCATCCGCCCGGGCGAGAAAATCGGCCTGGTGGGGCGTTCCGGGGCGGGCAAGTCCACGCTGGTGAACCTGTTGCTGCGCTTTCATGATGTGACCGGCGGGCGCATCTTGATCGACGGTCAGGATATCGCCACGGTCACCCAGGAAAGTCTGCGTGCGGCCATCGGCATGGTGACTCAGGACACTTCCTTGTTACACCGTTCGGTGCGCGACAACATCCTTTACGGCCGGCCGGATGCCACCGAGGCGCAGATGATCGCCGCGGCCCGCCGTGCCGAGGCGCATGATTTCATCCTTGGCCTGACCGATCCTAAAGGTCGGCGTGGTTATGACGCCCATGTGGGCGAACGGGGTGTGAAACTGTCCGGCGGGCAGCGTCAGCGCATTGCCATTGCACGCGTCATGCTCAAAGATGCCCCCATCCTGTTGCTGGATGAAGCCACCAGTGCGCTGGATTCGGAGGTGGAGGCGGCCATCCAGGCCAGCCTATACCGTCTGATGGAAGGTAAAACGGTGGTGGCAATTGCCCATCGGCTGTCGACCATCGCCGCGATGGACCGCCTGATCGTCATGGACGGCGGGCGGATCGTCGAGGAGGGCGATCATCGCAGCCTGCTTGCCCGTGGTGGGCTGTATGCGCGCCTGTGGGCGCACCAAAGCGGCGGTTTTCTGGGCGACGATGTGGTGGAGGACGCCTCTGCGCTGGGCTGAATTGCTGCAATGCACCAAAACTGCGCCCGGAATGCACCAGAAAAGCTCGATATGTCGGTATGGTTTTATTTTAAGTGTATGAAATAAAAGAAAATATTGTTCGGCATGCTTTTCGCTTGGGGCGGGCTGTCCACTAGGAGAAACAACATGGCTGACTCTTATGAACTGCCTCGCCTCATGGCGCGTTTGAAGTTGCAGGTACGCCGCCAGTTGAATCAGTCGGTGGACCTGGCGCGCTTGAGTCGTGACCCGGACTATATGCGTCAGCGTCTGGCCGAATTGGAAGATCAGGCCGCAGACGAAGAATTACTGGTGCTGATCCTGCGCCTGAGGGAGCTGCTCAGCCCGCCCGAACCGGCGGTGTTGCCGGCGGCGCAAGCCACACAAGCAAGCGGACCCGACTCGGCGGCATCGCGGCCTGCATTCAGGGATTACCGCTTTGGCGCCAGAGCTTGGTGAGGTAAAAGCAGTCGCATCCGGTCAGTGTCAGGGGCGAGCCGACCCATCGCTGCCACGCGCAGGACAGGGCCGCTCAATGCAGCACGCCGGGCATGGCTTGCTTCTTCGTCTATCGATTTGACCGGCCCGGTCGCGGCGCGCTATCACGGGCGCTCGTCCTCGCCGGTCTGCTCGGCTGCCTTTGGCGGCCTGGTGAAGGGTAAAATACCACCCTTTTTCCGGAAGACCGCACATGTCCGCTTTCGCTCTCACCGCCTTATCCCCGCTCGACGGCCGCTACCACGCCAAGGTGTCCGCGCTGCGCGACCATTTTTCCGAGCATGGTCTGATCCGCAACCGGGTGCGGGTCGAAGTCGAATGGCTCAAGGCGCTGGCGGCCGAGCCGGCACTCGCTGAAATCACTCCGTTCTCGCCGGCCACCGTGGCCGAACTGGATGCGGTGGTGGCGGATTTTGCGCCTGCCGACAGTGAGGCGGTAAAGGCCATCGAAGCTACGACCAACCATGACGTCAAGGCCATGGAATATTGGCTGAAAAAGCGCCTGGGACACAACCCCGAAGTGATGAAGGTGTCCGAATTCATCCATTTCGCCTGCACCTCCGAGGACATCAACAACACTTCGCATGCGCTGATGCTCAAGGAAGGGCGCGATGCGGTGCTGTTGCCCGCGCTGGATGCAGTGATCGAGCGCGTCCGTGGGCTCGCTCACGAATTGGCTGCGCTGCCCATGCTCTCGCGTACCCACGGGCAACCGGCCAGCCCGACCACGCTGGGCAAGGAGCTGGCCAACATCGCTGCCCGCCTGATGCGCGCGCGCGCGCAGATTGCCGCGGTCTCACTGACTGCCAAATTCAACGGCGCGGTCGGCAATTACAATGCCCATCTGTCGGCTTGGCCGGAATTCGACTGGGAAGGCTTCAACCGCCGGTTCATCGAGTCGCTGGGCCTGGCGTTCAACCCCTACACCATTCAGATCGAACCGCATGACACGATGGCCGAATTGTTCGACGCCATCGCGCGCGCCAACACCATGCTCATCGACGCCTGCCGCGACATTTGGATGTATATCTCGTTGGGCTACTTCAAGCAGAAGCTCAAAGAGGGTGAGGTTGGTTCCTCCACCATGCCGCACAAGGTCAACCCGATCGACTTTGAAAACGCCGAGGGCAATCTGGGCGTGGCCAATGCGGTGCTGCGGCATTTTTCCGACAAATTGCCGATCTCCCGCATGCAGCGCGATTTGACCGACTCCACCGTGCTGCGCAATATGGGCGTGGCTTTCGGTCATACCGTGTTGGCGCTGGATAGCTGCTTGCGCGGCTTGAACAAGCTGGAAGCCGATCCGGAGCGTCTGGCGGCGGATTTGGCCGAGTGCTGGGAAGTGCTCGCCGAGCCGGTGCAAACCGTGATGCGCCGTTATGGGCTGGAAAACCCTTACGAACAGCTCAAAGCTATGACCCGCGGCAAAGGCATTACCCGCGAGGCGCTGCATGCGTTCATCCGCACGCTGGCCATTCCGGCCGAGGCGCGCGAGCGTCTGCTGGCGATGACGCCGGCGAGCTATACCGGCAAAGCCGAGGAATTGGCGCGCCGTATTTGACGATTCCAATTGTTGCTGCGGCGACGGACAGGCCACGCAGGCCGCGACCCGCGCCGCGGCGTAAGGCGGGCGGTGTCGGGCTGGGCTGGTCCGGCGCGGCCTTTTTGTCAATCAAGAGAAGCAAGCATGACTTTTGCAGAAAATCTGAAGCAACTGCCTGGGGTGTCCCATCTGGCAGCTATTGAGTTGATCGACGCCGAAGGTGCGGTGGTCGGCCGCATCGAAAACAAACCCGGCCAAGCGGGTTCCCTGGCGGTTTATAACCACCTGGCCCAGTTGTATGGCGCCATCGGGCCGGATGCCGCGGCGCGCGGCTTGGAGATCTATGCCGAGCATACCGCCGATGCGCATGCCAATCCGGGCAAACACCCGAACATCGATCGTTTGATCGCGCTGATCGAGCGCGACGAAACCCTCAAGGTCAAACAGATTTTTGCAGTTTGAGCCGTTTTTTTCGGGTTGTGCCAAAAAGGAAGGGCGCCGCAGGGCGCCCTTGTCGTCTGCGCAATGTGGTTCTCAGACCACTGCTTCTTCCTTGTCCTTCTTCGGCTTGACGAACTGCTCGCGCGACACCCCCAGCCACATCACCAGCGGGCTGGCGACGAAAATCGACGAATAGATGCCGAACATGATGCCGACGGTCAGCGCCAAAGCAAAGTAGTACAGGGTTTCGCCGCCGAAGATCAGCATCGCCAGCACCATCATCATGGTCGAGCCATGGGTGATCACGGTGCGCGAGATCATTGCGGTGATGGCATGATCGAGCACCTGCGGGGTGCTCATGTTGCGCTTTTTCTTGAAGGTTTCGCGCACCCGGTCGAACACCACCACCGACTCGTTGACCGAATACCCCAGCACTGCCAGCACTGCCGCCAGCACCGGGAGTGAGAATTCCCACTGAAAAGCGGCGAAGAAACCGATGATGATGATCACGTCGTGCAGGTTGGCGACGATGGCCGATACCGAAAAGCGCCATTCGAAGCGCATTGCCAAGTAAGCCATGATGCCGAAGATCACCAATAGCAGCGCCATCGCACCGTCGCTGGCCAGCTCCTTGCCGACTTGCGGGCCGACGAACTCCACCCGCCGCAACTCGGGCGCGGGGCCGGAGACCGCGCCGAGCGTGGCCATGACCCGCTCCGAGATGCGTGAGGTGTCCAGATCCTCACGGTTGGGCATGCGGATCAGGATCTCGCGCGCGCTGCCAAAATTCTGCACCTGCGCATCCGGGTAGCCGTCCTTGCTCAACGCCTGGCGGATGTCCTCCAGGCGCGGCGGCTCGGGGTAGCCGACTTCGATCAGCGTGCCGCCGGTGAATTCCACCGACAGATTCAGTCCGCGTACCGCGATGAAAAACACCGCGAGGACAAAGACCAGCGTCGAGATGATGTTGAACTTCAGCGCATGGCGCATGAAGGGGATGTCATTTCGTTGGCGGAAAAATTCCATGGTTGTGTGCCGTCCCTTTGCTCAATTGGCCGGCAGGCCAATGTGCAGCTTCGCCACCTTGCGTTGGCGGCCGTAGATCAGGTTGATCATCATGCGTGACACCGTGACCGCGCTGAACATCGAGGTGAGAATGCCCAGGCAGTGCACCACCGCAAAACCGCGTACCGGACCGGAGCCGAACACCAGCAGGGCGATGCCGGCGATCAGGGTGGTGATGTTGGAGTCGAGAATGGTGTCGAAGGCGCGGTCGTAGCCGGCGGCAATGGCTGCCTGCGGCGTGGCGCCGTTACGCAGCTCTTCGCGGATGCGCTCGTTGATCAGCACGTTGGCGTCGATGGCCATACCCAGGGTCAGCGCCATCGCGGCGATGCCGGGCAGGGTGAGCGTGGCTTGAAGCAGCGACAGCAGGGCCACCAGCAACATCAGGTTGCAGACCAGCGCGATCACCGACACCAGGCCGAACAGGGTGTAGTAGACGATCATGAACACCGCGATCGCCACGAAACCCCAGACCACCGAGTTGGAGCCTTTGGCGATGTTTTCGGCGCCCAGGCTGGGGCCGACGGTGCGCTCCTCGATGATTTCCATCGGTGCCGCCAGACTGCCGGCGCGCAGCAGCAGGGCGATGTCATTGGCTTCGGTGGTGGTCATGCGCCCGGAAATCTGCACCCGGCCGCCGCCGATCTCGGTGCGGATCACCGGCGCGGTAACCACCTCGCCCTTGCCTTTTTCGATCAGCAGGATGGCCATGCGCTTGCCGACGTTCTCGCGTGTGATGTCGCGGAAGATGCGCGCGCCGGCCGCATCCAGGGTCAGATGCACCGCCGGTTCGTTGGTCTGGCCGTCGAAACCGGGCTGGGCGTCGGTCAGGCGGTCCCCGGTGAGCACCACCTGACGCTTGACCAAAAGCGGCAGGCCGCCGCGCTCGGTGTAGAGCTCGGTGCCGAACGGCACATTGCCGGCCAGCGCGGCCTCCAGCGCGCCGGGGGTGTCATCCACCATGCGCACTTCCAGCGTGGCGGTGCGACCGAGGATGTCCTTGGCCTTGGCTACGTCCTGCACACCGGGCAATTGCACCACGATGCGGTCGGCTCCTTGCTGTTGGATCACCGGCTCGGCTACGCCGAGTTCGTTGATGCGGTTGTGCAAAGTGGTGATGTTCTGCTTGATCGCAAAATCGCGCATCGTCTGCTGAGCTTGCGCGGTCAGTGTGGCGATCAGTTTGAAGTCGTCCGCGCCATCGTCGCGGTCGGTCAATTGCAGATCGGTAGTGGCGCTCAGAATCGCGTTGCGCGCGGCTTCGCGTTGCGCCGCATCCCGAAAGCGCAACTGCACGGTGTTGCCTTCGCGGCTGATGCCAGCATGGCGCACCCCGCGGTCGCGCATCAGGGTGCGCAGGTCTCCTGCGGTGGCGTCCAGGCGTTTGGTCAGCGCGCCGGGCATGTCGACCTGCAACAGGAAGTGCACCCCACCGCGCAGGTCTAGGCCCAGATACATCGGCAGCGCGTGGATACGGGTGAGCCAGTTGGGTGAAGCCGACAGCAGGTTGAGCGCAACGATGTAGGACGGATCCTGCGGATCCGGGTTGAGGGTGCTTTCGATCACGTCGCGCGCGCGGATCTGATCTTCGGTGTCGGCAAACCGAAAGCGCAGGCTATTGTCGTCCGCAAAGCGTCCGGTGTGCGGAATGCCGGCTGCGCGCAAGGCTTCCTCGATGCGGCTGCCGATCTGCGCGGCATCCAGCTTGACCGTGGCCTTGCCGCTGGAAATCTGCACGGCGGGGACTTCGCCGTAGAAGTTGGGCAGGGTGTAGACCAGACCCCATAACAGGATCAAGCCGATTAACAGGTTTTTCCACAGCGGGTAGCGATTCATGGGGGCGAAGTGAGCAAAGAAGCAGTGATGCAGGCCGCAGTGCGGCGGGACCCAGAAAAACGGCCGGCCCGCAAGGGGCCGGTCGGGGCGAGGCGATTAGAGTGCCTTCAGGGTGCCTTTGGGCAGAACCGTGGCAACCGCTTGCTTTTGCACCGCCACTACGGTGTTGGGAGCGATTTCGAGCTGCACGAAAGTGTCGCCCACTTCGGTGACGCGGCCGGCAATGCCACCGCCGGTGACCACTTCATCGCCCTTGGCCAGCGCCTCGACCATGGCTTTGTGTTCCTTGGCGCGTTTCATTTGTGGGCGGATCATCAGGAACCACAACACCACGAACATCAGGATCAACGGCAGCAAACCCATGAAGCTGTTTTGGGCAGCGCCGTCGGCCGCCTGGGCGTAAGCGTTGGAAATCAGCACGTTATACTCCAGAAATTGACAACAAATAGCGGATTATAGCAGCACGGCCCGGACGTGCCGGCGGACACGGTCCGCTGGTCACTGCGACCGGCTGCGCTCAGCGGCGTTCCCCGCGTGCGGCCAAATAAATGCCAAGCAGCAACAGGGTGAAGCCAGCCAGTTGCAGCGGCGCGAAGCCTTCACCGAAGAAAATCCAGGCCATCGCCGCGCTGCCCACCGGCTCGCCCAGTGTGACCACGGCCACGAAGGTGGCTGAAACATGGCGCAGCGACCAATTGTAAGCGGTGTGACCGAGTAGCTGTGGCCCCAGCGCCATACCGGCCAGTACCGCCCATGCGGTCAGGCTATGGCCAGTCAGCGCGCTGCCAGCCAGGCTGCTGGCGCTGACCAGGAACAGCGCGGCCACGCCGTAGGCCAACCAGATGTAGGCCGACAGCCCGAGCCCGGCGCGCAGCCGGCGCCCGATCAGCAAGTAGGCGGAAAAACACCAGGCGCCGATCAGTGCCAGCAAGTTACCGAGCAGCGGGTTACTGCCGGCGCCCGCGGTTTGACTGTCGCTCCAGAAGATCAGCAGACTGCCGCCAAAGGACAGGGCGATGCCGCCCAGCATCATCCGGGTGGGTATTTCGCGGAAAAGTACGAAGGAGGCCAGGCCGATCCACAGCGGGTTGGTGGTGACCAGAGCGGTGCTGGAGGCTACCGAGGTGTATTCCAGCGAGCTGATCCAGGTGGCGAAGTGGGCGGCGAGAAACAGCCCGGCGGCCAGCGCCATGAGCATCTGGCGGCCGGTGAGCGCAAGCAGGTCGCGGCGCGAATGCAGCAGCGCGATCGGGGTGACCACCAGCGCGGCGATGCCCAGCCGCCAGGTGGCCACCACCAGCGAGTCCACCCCTTCGGCCTGCGCCAGGCGGGCGAAGATGGCACCGAAGGAAATGGCGGTCAGCCCAAGGCCGAGCACGACGAAGGGCAGCCAGCGGGCAGGGGGCGAGGTCGGGGTGATCATGGTTTCGGGACCGCAAGGGGCGACTGGTCGCAGCCGCTCAGAAGGCCGGCACCACCGCGCCTTTGTACTTATCCAGAATGAAGCGCTTTACCGCCTCGCTGTTGAGCGCCTCGACCAGCTTGACTACCGCCGCTGCGTCCCGGTTGTCCTCGCGGGTCACCAGGATATTCACATAGGGCGATTCGCTGCCTTCGATGGCCAGCGCGTCCTTGGCCGGATTGAGTCCGGCTTCCAGCGCATAGTTGGTGTTGATCAGCGCCAGATCCACTTGGTCGAGCACGCGCGGCAGCGTGGCCGCTTCCAGTTCGCGGATTTTGATGCCCTTTGGGTTGTCGACGATGTCGCGCGGGGTGGCCAAAATGTTGGTCGCATCCTTGAGCTTGATTACCCCGGCGCGCGCCAGCAGTAACAGTGCGCGGCCACCATTGGTGGCGTCATTGGGGATCACCACGCTGGCGCCCTGAGGCAGTTCGGCGAGGCTTTTGATTTTGCGCGAGTAAGCGCCGAAAGGCTCGATGTGCACGCCGGCCACGCTCACCAGGCGGGTGCCCTTGCTGCGGTTGAACTCATCCAGGTAAGGCTGGTGTTGGAAGAAGTTGGCGTCCATGCGTTTTTCCGCTACTTGCACATTGGGCTGCACGTAGTCGGTGAATACTTTGATCTTGAGCGCGACGCCTTGCTGGGCCAGTGTGGGCTGGATGAATTCAAGGATTTCGGCGTGCGGCACCGCGGTGGCGGCCACGTTCAGCGTGTCGGCGGCTTGGGCGGAAAGGCTGGCGACCAGCGCCAGCGCGGTGAGAAGTTTCTTCATGGTTGGCCTCTCGTGAAGGGGGAAGGAACGGCGCGCAGGGTCATTTGCGCGAAAAATGCACCACCAGCCGGTCGCCGATGGATTGAAGGATTTGCACCAGCACCAGCAACAGGAGCACGGTGACGATCATCACGTCGGTCTGGAAGCGCTGGTAGCCGAAACGGATGGCCAGATCGCCCAGCCCGCCGGCGCCCACCACGCCGGCCATTGCGGTGTAGGACACCAGGGTGATGGCGGTCATGGTGATGGCGGCGATGATGCCCGGGCGCGCCTCGGGCAGCAAGGCGGCGACGATGATTTGTGCGGTGCTTGCCCCCATCGCCTGAGTGGCCTCGATGATGCCGCGGTCGACTTCGCGCAGCGCGGTCTCCACCAGGCGGGCGAAGAAAGGCGTGGCCCCGGCGACCAGCGGCGGGATGGCGCCGGCCACGCCCAGTGAGGTGCCGGTGATCAGCACGGTGACCGGGATCATGACGATCAGCAAGATGATGAAAGGCAGCGAGCGCAGCGCATTGACCAACACCGACAGCAGGCGGTAGAGGCCGCGGCGCTCGAACATCTGGCGTGGGCCGGTCAGAAAGAGCAGCACACCCAGCGGCAGGCCGAAGAGCACGGTAAAAAGCAGCGAGCCGCCCAGCATCAGCAGGGTGTCGACGGTGGCGAGCCAGATTTTGGCGAAATCGACATTGACGAAGTACTCGTTCATGCGCGTAGCACCTCCAGGTGCACCTCGGCCGCGGCCAAGCGGCGCTGGGCGGCATCGATGTTGCCGCCCACCAGGGCAATGGTAAGCTGGCCGTAGGGAGTGTCTCTGATGTGGTCGATGCGTCCGGCCAGGATGCTGAAATCCACCCCGGTCTCGCGCGCCACCGTGCCCAAAAGTGGCGCATAGGTGGCCTCGCCGCGGAAGGTCAGGCGCAGGATGCGCCCGGCTACATGGGCAAAGTCTGCGCTTTGAGCGTGCTCGTCGATCTGCTCGGCCTCGAGCACCAAGCGGCGGGTAGTGGGGTGCTGCGGATGGAGGAAAACCTCGCTGACCGCGCCTAGTTCGACGATGCGTCCGGCCTCCATCAACGCCACGCGGTCGCAGATCCGGCGGATCACGTCCATCTCGTGGGTGATCAGCACAATGGTCAGGCCCAGTTCGCGGTTGATGTCATCGAGCAGTTGCAGCACCTGCGCGGTGGTTTGCGGGTCGAGCGCGCTGGTGGCCTCGTCGCACAGCAGAATCTTGGGTTCGGTGGCGAGCGCCCGGGCAATGCCGACACGCTGTTTTTGGCCGCCGGACAGTTGAGCGGGGTACTTGCCGGCATGCGCCTCCAGGCCGACGCGCGCAAGCAGCCCCGCCACCCGTTCGGCGATCTGCCGACGGCTGAAGCCACCGGCAAGCGCGAGCGGCATGCCGATGTTGTCGGCCACGGTCTTGGACGATAGCAGGTTGAAGTGCTGGAAGATCATCCCGACGCGGCGGCGGAAAGCGCGCAGGCCGGCGGCGTCGAGCGCGGTGACGTCCTCGCCGTCTACCACGATGCGGCCGGCGCTCGGCTCCTCCAGACGGTTGATGAGCCGCAGCAGGGTGCTCTTGCCGGCACCCGAGTGGCCGATCAGGCCGAAGATCTCGCCGCGTTCGATGCGCAGGTCGGTCGGCTGCAGGGCGGGGATGTCCCGCCGGTGCGCGCGATAGGTTTTGCTCGCCTGTATGAGTTCGATCACGTCCCTGGTCCTGCGCCCTATGGGCCGGAGGAAAAAAGCGCCGAGTTTACCGCTGTGGGCGACGGACACAACGGCCTTGGCGGAATATGGATATGGCTAGTGCGCGCCAAGCGTGCCGGCGCACCGGCACGCTTGGCGCTCACCCTGCACTCAACCGTGGCCGCCGCCTTCCAGGTAGGCGGCGCGCACCTCGGGGCTCGCCAGCAGTTCGGCACCGCTGCCCGATAGGGTGATTTCGCCGTGCTGCAACACGTAGCCGCGATGGGCCACACGCAGCGCCTGGTTGGCGTTTTGCTCCACCAGCAGGATGGTCATGCCGTGGTCGCGGTTGAGCTCGCGGACGATCTGAAAAATTTTGCGGATGTAGATCGGCGCCAGACCCAGTGAGGGCTCATCGAGCAGTAGCAATTTGGGCCGGCTCATCAGCGCCCGACCGATGGCCAACATCTGCTGTTCGCCACCGGACAGGGTGCCGGCGCGTTGTCGGACGCGCTCCTGCAAGATGGGAAACAGCGCATAGACGCGGGCGATGTCGGCCTCGTAGTTGGTTTGGTCGCCGTGAATTGCCCCCATTTGCAGGTTTTCCAGCACCGTCATGCGCGGGAAGATGCGGCGGCCTTCGGGCACCAGCGCGATGCCGCGGCGGGCGATCTCATGGGTGGTGAGGCGGGTGATGTCCTCGCCATCAAAAACGATGCGCCCGGCGCTGGCCTGCGGTTTGCCAAAGAGGCTCATCATCAAGGTGGACTTGCCGGCGCCATTGGCACCGATCAGGGTGACGATTTCACCGACCTGCACCGATACGTCGATGCCGCGCAGCGCGTGGATGTGGCCGTAGTGGGCATGCACCCCTTCCATGGTCAGCATCATGATGCGCGTTCCTCCGTGTAGTCCTCCAGCGCCGTTTCGTCCTCGTCTTCGCCCAGATAGGCTTTGATCACTGCCGGATCGTTCTGCATCGCCTGCGGCGCGCCCTCGGCGATTTTGCGACCGTAGTTGATCACGCAGATGTGGTCCGAGACGTTCATCACCACGCTCATGTCATGCTCGATCAGCAAGATGGCCACGCCCTGCTCGTGGCACAGGTAGTGCAGCAGTTCATTGAGCTCTGCCGATTCGCGCGGGTTCAGGCCGGCAGCCGGCTCGTCCAGGCACAGCAGCACCGGCTCGACGCACAGCGCGCGGGCGATCTCGATGCGTCGCTGGATACCGTAAGGCAGCTCGCCTGCGGCGTGGTCGGCGTATTGGGTCAGTTGCAGGCGGTCCAGCCAGGTGATGGCGCGCGCGATCGCCTCGCGTTCGGCCCGGCGGTAGCCCGGCAGACCGAACAGACCGGCGAGCGAGAAGCGCGAAGCGCGCTGCAGCACGTTGTGCTGGGCGACGATCAGGTTTTCCAACACCGTCATCTTGGGGAACAGGCGGATGTTCTGGAAGGTGCGCACCACCTGGGCGTCGCGGGCGACGCGGTGGCTGGGCAGGGCCTCCAGGCGCATCGGGCCGCGCTCGGGGTGGGTGAGCAGCAAAGTGCCGGTGGTCGGTTTATAAAACCCGGTCAGGCAGTTGAACAGCGTGGTCTTGCCAGCGCCGTTGGGGCCGATGATGCTGGTGATTTTGCCTGCCGGCACTTCCAGCGATAGATCGTCGATGGCGGTCAGGCCGCCAAAACGCATGGTTAGGTTGCGTACCGAAAGCAAGGTGCTCATTGGGCTGCCTCCTTGCCGGTCGTACCTGCAGCCGACAGGCGCAGCGTGGGTTCGCGGTGGGCCAGCAGGCCGCCCGGACGCCACACCATGATCAGCACCATGGCCAGACCGAACAGCAGCATGCGGTATTCGGCAAAATTGCGGCCGAATTCCGGAATCAGCACCAGCAGCGCGGCAGCCAGCACCACGCCCATTTGTGAACCCATACCGCCCAACACCACGATGGCCAGAATGATTGCCGACTCGGTAAAGGTGAAGCTTTCGGGTGAAATGAAGCCTTGGCGCGCGGCGAAGAACACGCCGGCAAATCCGCCCAGCATGGCGCCGATGGCAAAGGCCGACAGTTTGATGTGGGTAGTGTTCATGCCCATCGCCTGGCAGGCGATCTCGTCTTCGCGCAAAGCTTCCCAGGCACGCCCCACCGGCAGCTTTCTGAGCCGCGAGACGAACACATGGGTGAGGAGCGCCAGCACCAGGATCAGGTAGTACAGGAAGATCAGCCGGTGCATTGGGGAGAACTCCAGGCCGAAGAAACCGGCGAAGTTCTGCCCGCCTTCGGGTGCGCTGCGGGTGAATTCCAGCCCGAAGAAGCTCGGGCGCGGAATCGAACTGATGCCGTTGGGGCCGCCGGAGAACTCGGTCCAGTTCACCAGGACGATGCGGATGATCTCGCCAAAGCCCAGTGTGACGATGGCCAGATAATCGCCGCGCAAGCGCAAGATGGGGTAGCCCAGCAGGATGCCGAATGCGGCCGCCAGGGCACCGGCTACCGGTAGAGCTTGCCAGAAGCCCCAGCCGAACTGGGTCGACAGCAGCGCGTAAGCGTAGGCGCCGACCGCGTAAAAAGCCACGTAACCCAGGTCGAGCAGGCCGGCGAGGCCCACCACCACGTTCAGCCCCCAGCCCAGCATCACATAGATCAGCACCGTGGTCGCGGTGTCGATCACGTAACGATTGTCGGAGAACACGATGGGCAGCGCCACCGAGGCACCCAGAGCCAGCCAGCCGAGCATGTTCACCACCGCCAGCGCACGGTTTGCGCCGGTGTTGCCGGCGGCCCGGCGGCGCGCGAGCCGGCGCTGTTTGAGGTGGTCGATTGCCCAGCGCAACGCCAGGCGGCCGCCGAAAGCCACGGCGACTGCGGCGGCCAGCAGGCCGAAGCGGGTTTCCACCGCCAGGCGGCCGCCGGCATCCACGGTGGTGAGGCCGATCAGCGGAATGCCCAGGATGAGGGCAACGAAAGCGATCCAGCCGGCGTCGCGCAGGCGCTCGGCCGGCGTCATGGCATGGTGGGCGAAGACGACGGTACTCATCAGACCTTCTCCACTTCAGGACGGCCGAGCAGGCCCGTGGGGCGCAGCATCAGCACCAGGCAGAGAATGCCGAAGGTGGCCACATCCTTGTATTCGGTCCACAGATAGGCCGACCAGAAGGACTCGATCAAACCGATCAGAAGCCCGCCCAGCATCGCCCCCGGCAGCGAACCGATGCCGCCGAGTACCGCGGCGGTAAAGGCTTTGATGCCGGCCAGAAAACCGATGAAAAAATCCACCACGCCGTAATACACCGTGACCATCACCCCGGCCACCGCGGCCAGCGCCGCGCCCAGCATGAAAGTCAGCGAGATGGTGCGGTCCACGTTGACGCCCAGCAGCGCCGCCATGGTGCGGTCCTGCTCGCAGGCGCGCTGCTGCCGGCCGAAGGGGGTCTGGGTGATCATCCAGGTGAAGGCGATCATCAGCACCACCGTGGTGACGATGATCAATAACTGGTTCCAACCGATCTGTACGGTGAATTCAGGTGTGCTCCACAACTGCAAGCCGCCCTCGATGACCGGCGGGATGGGCTTCACGCGCGCGCCCTGGGTGAGCTGCACCGCGTTTTGCAAAAAGATCGACATGCCGATGGCCGAAATCAGCGGAGCCAGGCGGGTGGAGCCGCGCAGCGGCCGGTAGGCGGTGCGTTCCACCGCCCAGCCGTAGGCCGAGGTGAAAAAGATCGCCACGATCAGCACAAAGGTCAGCGCCAGCGGTATCGAGGTGACCTCGGCGGCGGCGAGCAGGGTGAAGGCGGTGACCGCGATGAACGCGCTCACCATGAAGATATCGCCATGGGCGAAGTTGATCATGCCGATGATGCCGTAGACCATCGTGTAGCCGATCGCGATCAGGCCGTACATGGCACCGAGCGTAAGGCCATTGATGAGTTGTTGCAGTGCGTAGGCCACGCTTGTCTCCTGCTGTGGCGGCGCACGACGGCTGACGGCGGGCTTGCCGTTGCCGTGCGCAGTAGTGGTTTGCGGGAAAAATCGTCAAGACGTGCGCACCGCCTTGCGATGCGGCCCTGCCATGGCCGGCAGGGCCGCATCGCGGCCGGCGCGACTGCTTTTACTGGGCGTAGTCGTACTTGCCGCCCTGCCAGCGGTAAACCACGAAGCCCGGCGCCTTCTGGTCACCCTTGGCGTCGAAGGACAGCTTGCCGATCACGGTGTCGAAGGTGCCGGTGCGCAACGCTTTTTCCAGATCGGCGTACTTTACGCTCTTGGCGTTGTTGGCGGCCTGCTCGAACAATTGCATCGCAGCGTAGGCGTAGAGCACATAGCCTTCCGGCTCGATCTTGGCGGCGCGGAATTTCTCCACCACTGGCGCGGCTGCCGGGTTCTTGCGCGGGTCGGGAGAGAAGGTAAACAACACGTTGTCGGCGGCTGGACCGGCCGCGGTGACCAGCTCGGAGTTGGTCATGGTGTCGCCGCCCATTACGGTCAGTTGCAGGCCGGCCTGCTGGGCTTGACGCAGAATCAGCGCCACCTCGGTGTGGTAGCCGCCGTAAGCCATCACTTCCACGCCGGCTTGTTTCAGCTTGGTGACCAGGCCGGAATAATCCTTTTCGCCGGCGGTGATCGATTCGCGCAGCACCGGCTTCATGCCCTTGGTCTGCATGGCATTGGCCATCTCATCGGCCAGCCCCTTACCGTAGGCGCTCTTGTCATCGACCACGGCCACCTTTTTGCCTTTGAACTTGGTGGCGATGTAGTTGCCGGCAACCATGCCCTGCTGGTCGTCGCGGCCCATGATGCGGAAGATGTTTTTCAGGCCGCGCTCGGTGACCTGCGGGTTGGTCGACACCGTGGCCATCGGAATGTCGGCCTCGTGATAGACCTCGGAGGCGGGAATGGTGGAGCTTGAGCACCAGTGGCCGTGCATGAACACGATGCCTTTATTGACCATGGTGTTGGCCACCGAGACCGCTTGCTTGGGGTCGCAGGCGTCGTCACCGACTTCCAGGGTCAGCTTCTCGCCCAGAACGCCGCCGCGGGCATTGATGTCGGCAATGGCCATTTCCGCGCCGCGGCGGATCTGGTCGCCAGCCGAAGCGTACTGGCCGGTCATCGGGCCGGCAATGGCCACCGGCAAATCGGCCAGCGCGAGCTGGGAATAGGCGCCAAAGGTCAGGCAGGCGGTGGCGAGCAAGGTTTTCTTCATCAATCGTCTCCTTATCAACAGTGTTTCGAGCGTGCTCGGGTGATCGTGCGCACCACATGGTCGGGTGAGCGCCGTGACACGATAAGCGGATTTTTTGTTCTTTCCATCCGTGTTGCCCCTAACGACAGCAAGGTCTGCGCAGCCGGGGCAGTCTGCGCAGACCGTATGCACGGCTTACCCGCCCATGGCCATCAGGCTCGCGTTGCCGCCGGCGGCAGCGGTGTTCACGCTCACCGTGCGCTCGTGCACCAGGCGGGCGGGGTCGTATTCCGGTTCGGGACGCACCAGACCGACGATCGGGCCGCTGCGCGCGGCCAGGCGTACCCGCCAGGCGTCGGCTTCGCTTTCCGGGCCGTCGAACAGCAGCGCGCCAAAATCCGCCGCTTGCCAATTGGCGTCGAGTTCGAGCTGTGCGGCCAGCGCCGGTGGCAGCGCAGCGGCAAGCTGACGGGTAATGTCGTTATCGTCCATCAGCAGGCGGTTGCCGGTGGCCAGCGCGGCTAGCACTTGGTGCAGGCGGGCGGCAAAACCGCTGGCGACGCCTGCGATGCGTCCGCGTGGCACAAAGCGCAGACTGTTGTCCTCTCCGGTAGGACCGGGCAGGGTCAGGGTGAGACCGTCGATGCGACGCGTGCGATAGCCGTCCACACGGTCGCGCAGTACCGCGATGTCGTCGCCTTCGAGCAGCGCGCGGCCGTCGCGCTCCAACCACTCGGCAAACGCATCGAGCGCCGGTTGCACGGGGGCGGCGTGATCGAACATCGGGCCGGGGGTGCGCGCCAGCAGGCGGTGCAGGTAGAGCGGACCGCCGGCTTTCGGGCCGGTGCCGGACAAGCCCTCGCCGCCAAAGGGCTGCACACCTACCACCGCGCCGATCATGTTGCGATTCACATACAGATTGCCCACCTGGGCGCGCGCAACCACGCGGGCCACGGTTTCGTCGATGCGGGTATGCACCCCCATGGTCAGGCCGTAACCGCTGGCGTTGATGCTGTCGATCAGGCGTTCCAGATCACGCTCGCGGAAACGCAGCACATGCAGGATGGGGCCGAACTGCTCGCGCCCGAGGCGGGAAAAATCGTCGATTTCGATCACCGTCGGCGCCACGAAGGTGCCGCGCGCGCATTCGTCCGGCAAAGGGGTGCGGGTGACCCGGCAGCCAGCCGCTTGCATCACGGCCGTATAGGCTTCCAAGCGCTCGCGGGCTTCGCTGTCGATTACCGGGCCGATGTCGCGGCGCACATCGGCCGGATTGCCGATGGTCAGTTCCCGCAGCGCGCCAAACAGCATTTCCAGTATCCGGTCGGCGACATCTTCTTGCAGGCACAGCACCCGCAGCGCCGAGCAGCGCTGACCGGCGGAGTCGAAACTGGACGCGAGCACGTCGGCCACCACTTGTTCCGGCAGCGCGGTGGAGTCCACGATCATGGCGTTCTGGCCGCCGGTTTCGGCAATCAGCGGCAGGTTGCCGCCGCGTGCGGCAAGCTGCCGGTTGATCAGGGCGGCCACTTCGGTGGAGCCGGTAAACATCACCCCGCGTACCCGCGCGTCGGCCACCAGCGCGGCGCCAACCGTTTCACCGCGTCCGGGCAGCAGTTGCAAGGCGCCAGCGGGCACGCCGGCTTCATGAAACAGGCGTACTGCGGCGGCGGCGATCAACGGGGTTTGTTCGGCTGGCTTGGCGATGACCGGGTTGCCGGCAACCAAGGCCGCAGCCACTTGGCCGGTAAAAATAGCCAGCGGGAAGTTCCAAGGGCTGATGCATACCACCGGCCCCAAGGGCTGGTGAGTGCCGTTGTCGAATCCGCGCGCCTGTGCGGCGTAATAGCGGCAAAAGTCCACCGCTTCACGCAACTCGGCGACCGCGTTGGACCAGCTCTTGCCGGCTTCACGCACCGCCAGCGCAATCAGCCGGTCGCCGTCACGCTCCAGCAGGTCGGCGGTGCGCGCCAGGCAGTCGGCGCGCTCGGCCGGCAGCCGGGCGGCCCAGGTCGGGGCGGTGGCATAGGCGGCAGCCAGCGCGGCGTCGACGTCGCCAATGCTGGCTTCGATGACTTGGCCGACGATGTCGTCATGGTCAGCGGGGTTGCGCACAGGGCGGGTCACAGCGCTGTCCGCTGGCGCAGCGGCCAGCATCGGTGCGGCGTGGGCAAGGGTGCAGCGGCTGGCGGCCAAGGCGGCGGCAAGGCGCGCGCGCATGCTCTCGCTGGCCAGATCGACACCTGCAGAGTTGGCCCGTGCCGCGCCGTAGAGTTCGGCCGGCAGCGGGATGCGCGGATGCGGGGTGCCGGCGAGCGTTGCGGCTTCGGCCACCGGGTCGGCAATCAACGCTTCGACCGGAATGCTCTCATCCACGATGCGGTTTACGAAACTAGAATTGGCGCCGTTTTCCAGCAGGCGGCGGACCAGGTAGGCGAGCAGGGTCTCGTGGCTGCCGACCGGCGCGTAGATGCGGACCAGGCGACGCAGCTCGGGGTTGCCGACTAGCTGGTCGTAGAGCGGCTCGCCCATGCCGTGCAGGCATTGGAACTCGTAATCGCCTAGAGCGTAGTCCTCACCGGCTAGGTGAAAAATTGCTGCCAAGGTGTGGGCATTGTGGGTGGCAAACTGCGGATAAATGGCTTCGCGTGCGGCCAGCAGCTTGCGGGCGCAGGCCAGATAGGACACGTCGGTGTAGACCTTGCGGGTAAACACCGGATAGCCGGCCAGACCGTCGATTTGCGCGCGTTTGATCTCGGCGTCCCAGTAGGCGCCCTTGACCAGGCGCACCATGATGCGCCGGCCGCTGGCGCGGGCCAGCTCGATGATCCAGTCGAGCACGAAGGGTGCGCGCTTCTGGTAGGCCTGCACCACGAAGCCCAGGCCGTTCCAACCGGCCAGATCGGGATCGTGCGCCAGCGCTTCGAGCAGGTCCAGCGAGAGGTCCAGACGGTCGGCCTCCTCGGCGTCGATGTTCAGCCCGATGTCGTAGCGACGGGCGAGCATGCAGAGCGCTTTCAGGCGTGAGAGCAGTTCATCCATCACACGCTCGCGCTGCGCCCACTGGTAACGCGGGTGCAAGGCGGAGAGCTTGACCGAGATACCGTTGCCGTCGATGGTGCCGCGTCCGGCCGCAGTTTGGCCGATGGCGTGAATGGCCTCTTCGTAGGCACGGTGGTAGCGCTCGGCGTCGGCCGCGGTCATGGCCGCTTCGCCCAGCATGTCGAAGGAGTAGCGGTAGCCGCGTTTTTCGGCGCTGCGGCCGCGCTCGAGCGCCTCGTCGATGGTGCGCCCGGTGACGAACTGCTCGCCCAGCATGCGCATGGCCAGATCCATGCCCTTGCGGATCAGCGGCTCGCCGCCGCGCGCCAGCAGACGGGTCAGCGCACTGGCCAGGCCGTCGGCGCTGGGCGTGGCCACCAGACGACCGGTAATCAACAGTCCCCAGGTGGCCGCATTGACGAACAGCGACGGGCTGTTGCCCAGGTGTGCGCGCCAATCGCCGCGCGCCAGTTTGTCGCGGATCAAGCGATCGGCGGTGGCGCGGTCCGGTACCCGCAGCAGCGCTTCGGCCAGACACATCAGCGCCACGCCTTCCTGACTGGAGAGCGAGAACTCTTTCATCAGCGCATCGACGCCGGATGAGCGCACGCGCTTGGCGCGCAGTCCGCTCACCAGCTTGTGGGCAAGCTGGGCGATGCGCCCTTGCAGGGCGTCATCGACCCGTGCCGCACGGATCAGCGGCGGCACGCATTCGGCTTCGGGTACCCGCCAGGCGGCTTCGATCCTTTGGCGCGAGGGCTCGCGCGGGCTGTCAGGTAGCGCGGCTTCGGCCGCAGGGAACGGAAAAGGCGTGCTCACAGCAGGACTCCACCACAAAAGGCCGGCAAGGGCTCAGGCTGTCACCGGCAGATCGAGAGCCCGAAATATGAGCGAACAACCGTAGTTTATGGCGCCAAAAAACAAATTTATTCAGGCATAATGCCTTGCATATTAAATTTTTACAGGCAAATATTCTGTTGCACTGCAATGGATCGAATCGATTTACGCATACTTTCAGAATTGCAGGCCGATGCCCGCTTGTCGGTGGTGGAACTGTCGCGCCGCGTGGGACTCACCAAAACCCCGTGTGCCGAGCGCATCCGCCGCTTGGAAAAATCCGGCGTGATCCGCGGCTATCATGCCGAGCTCGACCCCGAGGCGATGGGGGCGGGGCATATCGTCATCGTGCAAGTGCTGCTTACCAGCACCACCGCCCATGATCTGCGCCGTTTCAACGAGGCGGTGTTGCGGATTCCGGAAATTCAGTCCTGCCACATGATTGCGGGGGATTTCGACTATCTGCTCAAGGTGCGTACCCGCGACATCCACGAGTATCGACGGGTGATGGGAGAGAAAATTTCCGAATTGCCCTGCGTGAAGCAGACCCACACCTATGTGGTCATGGAAAACGTCAAGGACAGCGCCCTGGTGCCGGTGCCGTCAGCGCCGCGTGCGACAGGATGAGCGGCATGGCAGAGCGCCGGCGGGCGCTGCGCGAGGCGGGTGGCGATGTTGCGGCTCAGGCGGTACCGGCGGCGCGTTCTTGGTGAAAGCGCGTCACATAGGCCGCAAACCGGTCGGCCGCAATGGCTTCACGCAGTTCGGCGGTGAGCGTTTGGTAATAGCGCAGGTTGTGCACCGTGTTGAGCATGCTGCCGAGAATCTCCCCGGTGCGGTGCAGATGATGCAGGTAGGCACGGCTGAAGTTGCGGCAGGTATAGCAGTCGCAACTGGGGTCGAGCGGGCGGGTGTCGGCCTTGTGGATGGCGTTTTTGATCTTGATGTCGCCGTAGCGGGTGAATAGCCAGCCGTTGCGGGCGTTGCGGGTGGGCATCACGCAGTCGAACATGTCGATGCCGCAGGCCACACCCGCGACGATATCCTCCGGCGTGCCCACGCCCATCAAATACCGCGGCTTATTCGTCGGCAGGCGCGGCGCGGTATGTGCAAGGATGCGCTGCATGTCGTCCTTGGGTTCGCCCACCGACAGGCCGCCGATGGCATAACCGTCAAAGCCGATGTCTTGCAGCGCGGCCAGCGATTCATCACGCAGGTCCTCATACATGCCGCCCTGCACGATGCCAAAGAGCGCGTTGCGGTTTTCCAAGCGGTCGAACTCCTCGCGCGAGCGCCGTGCCCAGCGTTGCGACAGACGCATGGACTTGGCGGCTTCATCGCGGGTGGCGGGGTAGGGCGTGCATTCGTCGAAGATCATCACCACGTCGGAGTCCAGCACGGTCTGGATTTGCATGGAGATTTCCGGCGTCAGCAGCAGCCGCGCGCCGTCGATCGGGCTGGCGAACTTCACCCCTTCCTCGCCGATCTTGCGTAGCGCACCCAGGCTGAACACCTGGAAGCCGCCCGAGTCGGTGAGGATGGGCTTGTTCCAGGCCATGAAGCGGTGCAGTCCGCCATGCGCGGCGATCACCTCCAGGCCCGGGCGCAGCCACAGATGAAAGGTATTACCCAGGCAGATTTGCGCGCCGATGCCGGCCAGCATGTCGGGGGTCATCGCCTTGACCGTGCCGTAGGTGCCCACCGGCATGAATACCGGGGTGTCTACGAGGCCGTGGTTCAAGGTCAAGCGGCCGCGGCGCGCGCCGCCCGAGGTGGCGAGAAGCTCAAACTGCATCGTGTTCGGCATCCGGGTTGCGGGTCAGGAACATGGCATCGCCATAGCTGAAAAAACGGTAACGCTGCGCCACCGCATGTGCATAAGCGCGGCGGATGGTCTGTAAGCCGGCAAAGGCGGAGACCAGCATCAGCAGGGTGGATTTGGGTAAGTGAAAATTGGTGATCAGACCGTCGACCACTTGAAAGTGAAAACCCGGCAGGATGAAAAGATCGGTTTCGCCGGCGCCGGCCACGAGCGGGCCGTCCTGGGCGGCGGCTTCCAGCGCACGCATGCTGGTGGTGCCTACGGCGATGACACGGCCGCCGGCGGCACGGGTCTCGGCGATCGCAGTCACGGTCTCGGCCGGAAGCACATAGCGTTCGGCGTGCATGCGGTGTTTGCCCAGATCGTTGACCCGCACCGGTTGGAAGGTGCCCGCGCCCACGTGCAAGGTCAGCCAGGCGAGTTTGACGCCGCTGGCCTTCAGGCGGTCGAGTAAGGCGTCATCGAAATGCAAGCCGGCCGTCGGTGCGGCCACCGAGCCGGGCTCGCGCGCATACACGGTCTGATAGCGCGATTCGTCGGTGTCGCCCGCCGCACGGCGGATGTAAGGCGGCAGCGGCAGCTTGCCGTGGCGCTCGAGCAAGGCGAACAGATCCTCGTCGGCCGGAAAGCGCAGGTGGAAGAACTCACCGACTCGGCCGAGCACCTCGACTTCGAAGGCTTCAGCCAGATGCAGCCGGCTACCGGCGCGCGGGCTCTTGCTGGCACGTACCTGGGCGAGCGCCTCGTGCGCTCCGATGGCGCGTTCGACCAGTACCTCCACCTGACCACCGCTGTCCTTGTGGCCATGCAGGCGGGCATGGATCACACGGGTGTCGTTGAAAACCAACAGGTCGCCGGCGCGCAGCCGTGTGGGCAGATCGGTAAAGCGCAAATCGACCGGTTCGCCATTGTCGACGGCCAACAAGCGGCTGGCGCTACGTTCTGCCAACGGCGTCTGGGCAATCAATTCGGGGGGGAGGTGGTAATCGAAATCGTCTAAGGTGAGAGGCATGTGCTTGCCGAGTGCGGTTGTGTTGTAGATAATGCGGGCCTTCCCGGTTCGGGATGTCGGAATCGGACATCGAACCAGCGCCGGGTGCGGCCCAAATTGGGCCCAGGCCGCCTTGCAGCGGACGCGCATTGTACCTGCGCGCCCCGGTACAGGCGACTTCACCGCCGGAGTGGTGAAATTGGTAGACACAGCACACTCAAAATGTGCCGCCTTCGGGCATGCCGGTTCGAGTCCGGCCTCCGGCACCATCCCAGTTCGTTCTCTGCACGCGCTCGTTGCGGCGAACTGCCGTGGCGAGGCTAGCGCGCCCGACTGACCGCGCGGATCGCCGGGTGGGTCAGCCGGCGTTCGACCGAAATCGCATAGAAAGCTTCCACGACTTCCGGCGCCTCGCCGATCCGGCGCACGCTGTGTTGCCGGCAGATCTGCTCGGCCAGCAGGCTGGGGGCCAGGAAGATGCCGGCGCCCGCTTCTCCGAAGGCGGTCATTAAAGCGCTGTCGTCGAATTCTCCCACGATGCGTGGGCGGATACGGCGGTCTTCCAGCCAGTGCAACATCGGTGTGCGTACCGCGGCATCGGGGCCGGGCAGCAGCAGCGGCGCTTCATGCAAACAGCCGGGAAACTCCCCTTTCAAGGTTTGTGCGAGCGCCTCGGTAGCGAACAGGCTGACTGAGGATTCGGCCAGTTTGTGGCTGTAACCGCGCACATCCATCTGTGGCGGCAGCGGGCTGTCGGCCAGCACCACGTCGAGCTTGTGGATAGCCAGATCGCCGAGCAGGCGGTCGAGCTTATCCTCACGGCATACGATGCGTATTGGTTCGGGCAGCGACAGCGAAGGCGCCAGCAGCACCCAGGCAATCGCTTTGGGCACCACGTCGGCCACGCCGACGCGAAACGGCAGGGCGCGACCGGTGGCGCGGCTGCTCAACGCGGTCTCCAGTTCAGTGCCCAGCCGGAAAATCTCTTCGGCATAACTGAGCACCATTTCACCGGTTTCGGTCAACACCAGCCTTCGGCCTTGGCGGCGGAACAGGGTGACGCCCAGGCTGGCTTCCAGCGTGGCGATCTGGCCTGACAAGGTTTGCGGCGCCAAGCCCGAGCGCTCGCTGGCGCGCACCACGCCGCCGGCGCGCGCCACGCTCCAGAAGTGGTGCAGTTGTTTGAAGTTGATCATCTGCGCTCAACATTCGAAAAAACGGGATAAAGATTCAGTTGAACTCGTATTTTAGCGAACTGTCCCAGACGTAGCATTCGGCTAGTCCATTGACCGGCCGGATCAGCCCAGTTCAAAGGAGAAGGATGATGCGTATCGATCTTCGGTGTGATGGTGTCGAGTCGAGTCCCGGACTCAAAGAATACGTCGCCAAGCGGATGCGCTTTGCAATCGGGCGCTTCCGCGACCATATCCAGTGGGCGCGGGTGAAGCTGGCCGATGTCAATGGGCCGCGCGGCGGTGCGGACAAACGTTGTGTGGTGCAGTTGCGGCTGCGCAACCTGCCGGATGTGATTTTCGCGATCACTGAGCTGGAAGCGCGTACCGCGGTCGATCGTGCGGCCGAACGTGTTGCCCGTGTGTTGGCCAGCAGGTTGAGCCGCCAGCGCCAAGGCTTGCGCATGCGCCCGCCGCAGTTGGCCGGCGCCTGATCCGAGGCTAAATGGCCGGTTTCAGGCTGGATTTGATGTAGTTGGACGATTTGCTGGAGGAAGACTTCGATGGAAAACCACATGACTACCATGACCCATTCGCAGGCATCGGTCCTGTCGACCAATCGGGTCATTCGTAACACTTATGTTCTGCTGTCGATGACGCTGGCTTTCTCTGCGGTCGTCGCCGGCGTATCGATGGCGCTTGGTTTGCCGCATCCCGGGCTCATCCTGACCCTGATCGGTTACTTCGGGCTGCTGTTTCTGACCGCCAAGCTGCGTAACAGCTCGGGCGGCATTCTTGCCGTCTTTGCACTGACCGGTTTCATGGGTTACACCCTGGGACCGATCCTGTCGGCCTATCTGGCGCTGCCCAATGGCCATATGATCGTGATGCAGGCAATGGGCGGCACGGCGGCCATCTTCTTGGGGCTGTCGGCCTATGCGCTGACCACCCGGAAGGATTTTTCCTTCATGGGCGGCTTCCTGATGGTCGGCATTCTGGTGGCCTTCCTGGCTGGCCTGGGCGCGATCTTCTTCGAGGTTCCGGCCCTGTCGCTGGCGGTGTCCGCAATGTTCGTGCTGTTGATGTCCGGTCTGATTCTGTATGAGACCAGCAATATCATCCACGGCGGCGAAACCAACTACATCATGGCCACGGTGACGCTGTATGTGTCGATCTACAACCTCTTTACCAGTCTGTTGCATTTGCTGGGCTTCATGAATAACGAGTGATCGTGGCCCTAGGGTGCGACAAACGGGCGGCCTGCGGGCCGCCCGTTTGTCGTCCACGGCGCCCGCAGGCAGTCGCCCTGCGCGGCCGAGGGCTGGGGTTACAATACGCGCCTCACAAGTTTGGACGGGTCAGATGAAGACCACATTTCTGGATTTCGAACAGCCGCTGGCTGATCTTGCGGCCAAGATCGAGGAACTGCGCTTTGTGCAGGATGATTCCGCGGTGGATATTTCCGAGGAAATCGCCCGCTTGGAGGCCAAGAGCCAGGCGCTGACCAAGGATTTGTACGCCAAGCTTACGCCGTGGCAGATTGCCCAGGTGGCCCGTCATCCGCAGCGCCCTTACACGCTGGACTACGCCGAGCTGGTGTTTACCGACTTCCAGGAACTGCACGGTGACCGCGCCTTTGCCGACGACAAGGCCATCGTCGGCGGCTTGGCGCGTTTCAATGGGCAAAGTTGCGTGGTGATCGGCCACCAGAAAGGGCGTGACACCAAAGAAAAGATCCAGCGCAACTTCGGCATGCCCCGTCCGGAAGGCTATCGCAAGGCGCTGCGTCTGATGAAGATGGCCGAAAAGTTCGGGTTGCCGGTCTTCACCTTTGTCGACACCCCCGGTGCCTACCCCGGCATTGGCGCCGAAGAACGTGGCCAGTCGGAAGCGATCGGCCACAATCTTTACGTGATGGCCGAGCTCAAGGTGCCGATCGTCACCACCATCATCGGCGAGGGCGGCTCCGGCGGTGCGCTGGCCATTGCGGTAGCCGACCAGGTGTTGATGCTGCAATACGCCACCTATTCGGTGATCTCGCCGGAAGGTTGCGCGTCCATTTTGTGGAAGAGCGCGGACAAGGCCGCCGAGGCGGCCGAGACCATGGGCATTACCGCAGCGCGCCTCAAATCGCTGGGGCTGGTAGATAAAGTGGTCAGCGAACCCGTGGGCGGCGCGCATCGCGACCACCGTGCCATGGCACAGAATCTGAAACGGGCGCTCACTGACGCCCTGCGCCAGGTGGCCGACCTGAGTCCGGTGCAGTTGGTCGAGCAGCGTTTCGCAAAACTGATGAGCTACGGCCGTTTCAAGGAACAAAACGCAGCCTGAGCCGCTGTCCGTGTGCGCGATGCTCCCGGCTGCGCTGCAAGATGAGCTGGCTGCGGTACTGGCTGCGGCGGGCGTCGGCAAACAGACCACGCTGTGCTGTGCGCTGTCTGGCGGGGTCGATTCGATGCTGCTATTGCACGGGTTGGCTGCGTTGCGTGCGCGGCTCGGTTTTCGGTTGGTGGCAGCGCATGTCCATCACGGTTTGAGTCCGCATGCCGACCATTGGGCCGCGTTTTGTGCGGCGCAGTGTGCTTCCCTGGGGGTGGCGCTGCAAACCTTCCATGTCGTGGTCGATCGTAACGATCCGGCTGGTCTGGAAGCTGCGGCGCGGCGCGTGCGCCACGCAGCGCTCGGTGGCGTGGCGTGCGATTGGCTGGTGTTCGGACATCATCAGGACGACCAGGCCGAAACCGTGTTGTTTCGGCTGGCGCGCGGGGCCGGGGTGCGCGGCGCCGCAGGCATGGCGGCGATCGAGTTCGGCTCGCCTGGGCGTTTGCGGCCGCTGCTGGGGCTGCGGCGTGAGCAAATCGAGCAGGCTGCCCGGGATGCGGGCTTAGTCTGGGTGGATGACGAGAGCAATGTCGACCTGCGCTACACCCGTAATGCCTTGCGTCACCGGGTCTTGCCGGCGCTCGAAGCGGTGTTACCGGCTGCGGTGCCCGGCTTGGCGCGCGCCGCGGCTCATTTTCGCGAGGCGGACGAATTGCTCGATGCGCTGGCGGCCGAGGATGCGCGGCGCTGCGGCGGAGATATCCTGTCGCGTACTGCGGTGTGTGCTTTGTCCTCGGCGCGTTTGCGTAATCTGTTGCGTTGGAAAATGCGCACGCTGGGGGTGGAGGCGGTTTCGCGCACGCGTCTTTTCGAGATCGAACGGCAGTTACGCTTTGGTGCCGCAGACAAGCCTTTGCGCTTGCCGCTAGGGGTATTGGCCTGCTGTGTTTACCGCGACGCCTTGTGGCTGGAACGCGCCCAGCCGGAAAACCCGGTAGCGCGGCCATGGCGGGGTGAGGCCAGATTGCCCTGGGGCGATGGCGCGGTAAGGTTTGAGCCGACGCAGGGCCTGGGGGTGTCGCAGCGGCTGCTGCGTGCCGCGGGGCAGTCGTGGTTGGTGCGGCGTTGGCCGGGGTTGGCGATGCGCGTGCAAAATGGCAGGCCGCGACGCCGCTTCAAAAACTTGTGCCAAGAAGCGGGCATTGCGCCATGGTTGCGCGACCGCCTGCCGGTGTTGCAGGTCGATGGCGAAGCGGTATGGATTGCCGGCATTGGCGTGGCGGCCGACTGGCAATGCATGGCGGGCGAAGAGGGCGTGCTGCCGGTGTGGCAGCAGAGCGTGGATCAATCAGTAACGGATGCCGGTCAGTAGTTGCGCCAGTTCCACCGCCGAGCGCACCCCCATCTTGTCGAAAATCTTTGCGCGGTGTGCTTCCACGGTACGCATTGAGATATTCAGCTCGTCGGCGATCACTTTGTTGTACTTGCCTTCCAGAATGAGGGCCATGACTTCACGTTCGCGCGCGGTGACTGTGGCCAGCCGTGCCTGGACGGTTTCGCGGTCGGCCGCGGCGCGTTGGCGTTCGGCATCGGCCGCCAGCGCTTGCGCGACGATGTCGAGCAGTTCGTTGTCATTGAAGGGTTTTTCGATGAAGTCGAAGGCCCCTTTTTTCAAGGCGCCGACCGCCATCGGCACATCGCCGTGGCCGGTGATGAAAATCACCGGCAAACGACAATCACGGGCCCGCAAGGCGTCGAAGCATTCGAGGCCACTCATGCCCTGCATGCGGATATCCAGCACGATGCAGCCGCTCCAGTCCGGTTGCCAGGCGGCCAAAAATGCCTCGGCGCTCGGCCATAGGCGGCAGGCGAGCCCACGGGTGCGGAACTGCCATTCCAGTGCGTCGCGGATGGCCTCGTCGTCGTCGATGATGTGTGCGCAGGCGGTGTTCATGCAGGCTCCACCGGTAGCGTAAGAATGAAAATGGTACCGCCTTCCGGATTGCTTTCGAAACCGAGCCGCCCACGGTGCAACTCGGCAATCGAGCGGCAGATGTTCAGACCCATACCCATGCCTTCCGGCTTGGTGGTGAAAAAAGGTTCGAACAGTCGGCGGGCGGTTTGCGGATCGATGCCGCGGCCCTGGTCGATGACCTTGATCACCACTAGATCGTCTTCCTGGCCGGTGCGCAGGCGCACGGTGCGTCGCTGCGGCGGATTGTCGTGCATCGCGTCCATGCCGTTGCGCACCAGATTGACGATGATCTGCTCGATCATCACCGGGTCGGCATCCACCTCCGGCAGGCGGTCGGCCAGTTCGGTGAGCAGACGGATGCGGCGTTTGCGGGCGTCGGCCTCGATCAGATCGACTGCATCCCGGATGATGACATTGATATCGACAGGTATCCGCTTGGGCTCGGAGCGGCGCACAAAGTCGTGCACCCGGCGGATGATCTCGCCGGCGCGTTGCGCCTGACGGCCGAGCCGCAAGTGGATTTCCATGAGCTCTTCACGATCGATCTCGCCCGCGGCGGCGAGTCGGTTCATACACCCGCTGTTGTAGCTGGCAATGGCTGCCAGCGGTTGGTTGAGCTCATGCGCCAGGGTCGAGGCCATCTCGCCCATGGTGATCAGCCGGGAGGTGGCTTGTAAGCGTTCCTCCTGTTGTCGGGCCAACTCCTGGGCGCGTTTTTGCTCGGTGATGTCCAGAAAGGAGCCCAGCCAGCCGGTATGCCGTCCTTGGGCGTCGATCAGCGGGGCCTCGAACAGCAGCACATCTAACGGTTCGCCGTTTTTGCGCCGAAAGCGCAGCTCCACCCCTTCGGGGGTGGAGCCGCCTTCTTGCAAGCGGTCGAGCAGCGCCTGTCGCTGCTCGGTGTGGTCCGGCAGCCAGTAGGGCAGCGGCGGCGCGCGGCCGATCAATTCCTCGGCGCTGTAGCCGGTCATCCGACAGAATGCCGGGTTGACATGGGTGATGCGCCCGCGAAGGTCGCGTGCGCGCATGCCGGTGATCATCGAGTCCTCCATGGCTTTGCGAAAGGCCGACTCGTTGCGCAGCGCCTGTTCGGCGGCAAGTCGACGGGCGAGCTGGCTGCGTAGCTGCCAGACACTCCACAGGATGACACCGCACAGCAGCACCAATGAGCCGATTAGCAGCACCGGAATCCAGCGCGTTTCGCCGCGATAGGCGGTGATCCGTAGGGTGAGTCCGTGACCGGGCGGCTCGAAGCTCATGCGGTATTCGTGCGCGCTCGACAACGGTGCGACCTTGGATTTGGCCGCGATTTCACGGCCGTCCGCATCGAGCACGCTGACCCGGTAGCGCTCGGAAAACCACCAGGGCAGCTCGCGTACCACCAGAGTCTGGAGCGAATACACGCCGACCGCGGTACCGGCGAATGCGCCTTCGGCGTAGAGCGGCACATGGACCTCGAAGTGGTAATCGCCGCCGGCGACCTCGTAGGCCGGACCGTAGGCCGGCTGGCCTATGGCTCGCGCCAAGCGCAATATCGACGCGGCCGGCACCGCGCCCTGGGTTTCGCCCATCAGATGGGCTTCGGACAGCGGCGGGACGGCGCCCTTGAGCTTGCCTTCGGCATCGAGCCAGATCACCCGTACCAGGCCGCTTTCGGCACGCAGCAATTGCTCCAGGCTGGCGCGGGTACTGGGCGCGCGCAGTCCCGCAGCCAGTAACTCCGGCCCCAACTGAGCCAGTAGCGCAGCGTTGCGATCGAGATGGAAGCGCATGTTTTGCTCCATCCATAAAACGTCGTTGATCAGCGTAGCCCGCTGCGCCTCTTCGTCATAGGCGCGGGTCAGCCAGACCAGCGCGGCGATGGTGCCTAGAAACAGCGCAAGCGTCAGATAGGGCAGGCGCAATTGCCAGGTGGCGGGCACCGGTGCTGGGGGCGTGTCCATCGTGGGGGCGAGCGGTGTGTGGTCAGAAGGCTGGGTGATCGATCGCGCGGCGACGGGGGGGTTAAGGCACAAGGGTAAATAAAAACCGCCAGCGCGGGGCGAAATCCGCGCTGCGGGGGCAGAGGGTGGCTGGGCCTGGCTGTGTTGGCGGGCCACGCCGGGTGTCGCAGAAACCTGCTAACATTGCGCGTTTTATCAAACCTCAGTCTGGAGTTTTCCATGGCCATCGAACGCACTTTGTCCATCATCAAACCCGATGCGGTCGCCAAGAACGTGATTGGCAAGATCTATCAGCGTTTCGAGGACGCTGGTCTGAAGATCGTTGCCGCCAAGATGGTCCATTTGTCCGAGCAGGAAGCCGGCCAATTTTACGCGGTACATAAAGATCGCCCCTTCTTCAAGGATCTGGTGTCCTTCATGACCTCCGGCCCGGTCATGGTGCAGTGCCTGGAAGGTGAGAACGCGATTGCCAAAAACCGTGAGCTGATGGGCGCCACCGACCCGAAGAAGGCCGCGCCGGGCACCATCCGCGCCGATTTTGCCGAATCCATCGACGCCAACGCGGTCCACGGCTCCGATGCGCCGGAAACCGCGGCGGTGGAAGTGGCGTTCTTCTTCCCCGGCATGAATATTTACAGCGGCCGCTGAGGGAACCGAGGCGACGCGGCGGCGTTCAGAAGCAGTCGAACCGCTGCGCGCCCAACTGCCATGATCAATTTGCTCGATTTCGATCTCGATGGCCTGGTCGACTGGTTCGCCGAACGCGGTGAGAAAGCGTTTCGGGCGCGCCAGGTGATGCGCTGGGTACACCGCGAAGGCTGTGACGATTTCGAGCGCATGACCGATGTGGCCAAAAGCCTGCGCGCCAGTTTGGCCACAAACGCCTGCATTCGCGCGCCGCGCCCGCTGCGCGACACGGTGTCGGCCGACGGCACCCGCAAGTGGCTGCTCGACGTCGGCAACGGCAACGCGGTGGAAACCGTGTTCATCCCTGAGACCAGTCGCGGCACCTTGTGCGTGTCTTCGCAGGCCGGCTGCGCACTGGACTGCGCCTTTTGCTCCACCGGCAAGCAGGGTTTCAACCGTAATCTGACAGCGGGCGAGATCATCGGCCAGTTGTGGCTGGCCAACAAGCTGTTGGGCGCGGCCCGCGATGCTGCGCCCGACCTCGAGGCTGGCGAACGCGATAACGGCCGCATCATCAGCAATGTGGTGATGATGGGCATGGGCGAGCCGCTGGCCAACTTCGACAACGTGGTCACCGCGCTACGCCTGATGCTCGACGATCATGCCTACGGCCTGTCGCGCCGGCGGGTGACCGTGTCGACCTCGGGCATCGTGCCGGCGATCGACCGCTTGCGTGAGGAGTGTCCGGTGGCTTTGGCGGTGTCGCTGCATGCATCGAACGACGACTTGCGCGACCGTCTGGTGCCGATCAACCGCAAATATCCGCTGGCCGAGCTGATGGCAGCCTGCCAGCGCTATCTGGTGCGCGCGCCGCGCGACTTTGTGACCTTCGAGTATGTGATGCTCGATGGCGTCAACGACCAGGACGCGCATGCCCGCGAGCTGGTTGCGCTGGTACGCGATGTGCCGTGCAAGTTCAACCTGATTCCGTTCAACCCCTTCCCGCATTCCGGCTTCCGTCGCTCGCCGGCCGAGCGCATCCGCCGTTTTGCCGGTATCCTGATTGACGCCGGCATTGTCACCACCACCCGCAAGACCCGCGGCGACGATGTGGATGCGGCCTGCGGCCAGCTCGCGGGCCAAGTGCAGGACAAGACCCGGCGCAGCGTTCGATTCGTGCAATCGATGGAGGTCCGCCCATGACGCGTTTTGCCGCCCCGCTTCTTTCCGCCCTGTTGAGTCTGCTGCTTGGAGCCTGCGCCACTGCGCCCGTTGGCGTAGCGCAGGACGCGGCGGCCGCACGCCCTTATGCCGACCGTGCCCCGGCCAGTCCGGCAGAAGCGAGCGCCAAAGTGCATGTCGATCTGGGTACGGCCTATCTGCAGGTCGGCCGTTACGATGTTGCCCTCGATGAAGCGGCCATTGCGCTGGAGGACAGTCCGTCCTACGCGCCAGCTTTTCATCTGCGTGCGCTGGTCTACATGATGGTGGGCGATGAGGCCAAAGCGGAGGAAAATTTCCGGCGAGCGCTTGCCCAGGCGCCGGGCGAACCGGAGTTCAACAATAGTTTTGGTTGGTTTTTATGCATCCAAGGGCGCGAGACCGAAGGCTTGGAGCGTTTGGCGCTGGCTGCCCGCAATCCTTACTACCGCACCCCCGCCTATCCGCTATCCAACGCCGGGCTGTGTTACCTGCGCTTGGGTGACACCGCCGCCGCGGTAACGCATTTTCAGCGCGCGGTGGAGGCAGACCCTGGCAACGCGGTGGCGCTGTTCAATCTGGCCGATATCGCCTACCGTCAGGGTGACTTCGTTACCGCCCGCACCCATCTGATCCGCCTGCATCAGCAAAGCGAGCCGACGGCCGAGTCGGCGTGGCTGGGGCTGCGTACCGAGCGCCGCTTGGGCAACACGGAAGCCGAGGCGAGTTATGCGGCGCAGTTGCGCAGCCGCTTTGCCAGCTCCCCGCAGTACCAGTTGATGCTGCAAGGAAAGTACGAGTGAGCGAGACGATCGATCCCCGCGGCCAAAGCGTACCGCAGGATGCAGCCGAGGTCGGCAGGCTGTTGAGCGCCGGCCGCCAAGCGCGCGGTTTGACGATCGCCAACGTGGCACAGATGCTCAAGCTGGGCGTCCGCCAAATCGAGGCCATGGAGAGCGGGCGCTTCGATCTGTTGCCCGGAGCGGCCTTTGCACGCGGCTTTGTGCGTAACTATGCGCGCTTGCTTGGTATCGATGCCGATCCGCTGGTAGCGGTGGTCGATGCCGGCGTGACCGCGCAGGTCGATTTGGCGCCGGTATCGAATGCCGAGGGGGTCATGCCGGCCAGCGGCGCGCAGCGCCTGTCATCGACGCCGGTGGCCTTGGTGGCTTTTGGTTTGTTGCTGGTGGTGCTGGTCGGCTGGTACTTTGACTGGTTTCGCACTCCGGATGCGCCGCCGGATACCGTTGCCCAGCCGGCTGTGGTCGAGACCGCACCGCCAACCGCAGTCGCCCAAGAGCAGCCGTCCGAGACGCAGCCTGCGCCGGCGCTCGATGCTGCGGGCACGCCTGCGGCCAAACCGCCAGCCACTTTGCCCGAGGTCGTTACCAATCCCGCCGCTGAGCGCCCGGCTTCGCCGGCGCCGCAGTCTCCCGCACCCGCTGGCGCGAATCCGGGCGGCGAGGCAGCCTCCTCCGCAGACGGGCTGCATACGGTCGAGCTGACTTTTGCCGGCGAATCGTGGTACGAAATCCGTGACGCGGACGGCAAAATCGTTGCCACCGGCATCGGCCGTGCCGATCAGGTGCGCAGTGCGCGCGGTAGTGCGCCCTTGGCATTGGTGATCGGTAATGCAGCCATGGTGCGTTTGACTCATAACGGCCAGGCGGTCGATCTCGCCCCGCACACCCGGGTCAGTGTGGCCAGGCTGACTTTGCAGTGAGAATTCCGGGATGAAAAACGTCTCAGCGCTAACTTTTGGCCCGCAGCCGCGTCGGCGAACCCGGCTGGTGCGTGTCGGCCGTGTTGCAGTGGGCGCCGATGCACCGGTGGTGGTGCAGTCGATGACCAATACCGATACCGCCGATGTGCTGGGCACAGCGATGCAGATTGCCGAACTGGCGCGCGCCGGTTCGGAGATCGTGCGCATCACGGTCAATAACGAAGAGGCCGCGCGCGCGGTGCCACATATCCGCGACCGCCTGCTGGCGCTCAATGTCGACGTGCCGCTGGTGGGCGACTTCCACTACAACGGTCATAAATTATTGACCGACTTTCCCGCCTGCGCCGAGGCGCTGGCCAAGTTCCGCATCAACCCCGGCAACGTCGGCACCGGCGCCAAGCGCGACCCGCAGTTTGCCGCCATCGTCGAATTGGCCTGCCGTTACGACAAGCCGGTACGCATCGGGGTCAATTGGGGCAGCCTGGACCAGTCGGTCCTGGCGCGCATCATGGATGCCAACGCCAAACTGGCCGAACCGCGCGACGCCAGCGCGGTGATGCGCGAGGCGCTGGTGGTCTCGGCCCTCGAATCGGCCGCCAAGGCCGAAGAATACGGCCTGCCGGGCGACCGCATCATTCTGTCGGCCAAGGTTTCCAGCGTACAGGATCTGATCGCGGTTTATCGTGAGCTGGCCCGTCGCTGCGATTATCCGCTGCATCTGGGGCTCACCGAGGCGGGCATGGGCTCCAAGGGCATCGTCGCTTCCACTGCGGCGCTGGCGGTGCTGCTGCAAGAGGGCATCGGCGACACCATTCGTATTTCGCTCACCCCGGAACCGGGCGGTAATCGCTGTCAAGAGGTGATCGTTGCGCAAGAAATCCTGCAGACCATGGGCCTGCGCGCGTTCACACCCATGGTTACTGCCTGCCCTGGCTGCGGGCGCACTACCAGCACCTTTTTCCAGGAACTGGCCGACGGCATCCAGCGCTATGTGCGTGAGCAGATGCCCGCGTGGCGCGAACAATACGATGGGGTGGAAAACATGACCCTGGCGGTGATGGGCTGTGTGGTCAACGGGCCGGGCGAGAGCAAGCACGCCAACATCGGCATTTCGCTGCCCGGCACCGGGGAGACGCCGGCTGCGCCGGTGTTCGTAGACGGCGTCAAAACCGTCACCCTGCGCGGCGACAACATCGCCGCTGAATTCAAGGCCATCGTCGATGACTACGTGGCCACCCGATACAAACGCAAAGCGGGCTGAACTCCTCAACAATCAACGCGCTATGAGCAAAACGCTGCAGGCCGTGCGCGGGATGAACGACATCCTGCCCGATGAGGCTGAAATTTGGGAACACTTCGAGGATTTGGTGCGAGACTGGCTGAAAAGCTATGGCTATCGTCCGATTCGTATGCCCATCGTCGAACCGACCCCGCTCTTTAAGCGGGCTATCGGCGAGGTGACCGACATCGTCGAAAAGGAGATGTATTCCTTCGAAGATGCGCTCAACGGCGAGCATTTGACGCTGCGCCCGGAAGGTACCGCGTCGTGCGTGCGCGCGGCCATCGAGCACAACCTGATCGCCAGCAGCGGGCCGCAGCGTCTGTACTATCACGGCCCGATGTTCCGCCATGAACGCCCGCAAAAGGGGCGCTACCGGCAGTTCCATCAGATCGGCGTCGAAGCGCTGGGATTTTCCGGGCCGGATATCGATGCCGAGCACCTCATCATGTGCGCGCGGCTGTGGGACGATCTCGGACTCGAGGATGTCAGCCTGGAGATCAATTCGCTCGGTTCGGCCGAGGAACGCGCGCAGCATCGCGCCGCGCTGATCGCCTATCTGGAGCGACATCAGGCGCGTCTGGACGAAGATGGCCGGCGCAGGTTATACACCAACCCCTTGCGCATCCTCGACACCAAAAACCCGGATCTCCAGGACCTGGTCGAAGCCGCCCCGCGCCTGGCCGACTATCTGGGTGAGGCGTCGCGCGCGCATTTCGAGGCGGTGCTCGATCTGCTCAAGGATGCCGGCATTCCGTTTCGCATCAACCATCGTCTGGTGCGCGGGCTGGACTATTACAACCGCACGGTGTTCGAGTGGGTGACCACCCGGCTGGGCGCGCAGGGTACGGTCTGCGCCGGCGGGCGTTACGATGGCCTGGTGGCGCAGCTCGGTGGCAAACCTGCGCCGGCTGCCGGTTTTGCCATGGGCGTGGAGCGACTCCTTGCACTGTGGCGCGAATCCGTCGGCGGCATCGCCCGCATGACGCCGGACGTCTATGTCGTACACGTCGGAGATGCGGCTCGTCGGCTGGCTTTCCGTGCTGCCGAGGCATTGCGCACCCACGGCTTTGCGGTCGTGTTGCACTGTGGTGAGGGCAGTTTCAAGTCGCAAATGAAAAAAGCCGACGCCAGCGGTGCGGCCGTGGCGCTGGTGATCGGTGAGGACGAGGCGGCCGCCGGCGAAGTCGGCCTCAAGCCGTTGCGCGGCCCGGGCGGCCAGCAGCGCATTGCGCTCCAGTCTTTGCCCGAAACGGTGGCCGGGCTTCTGTATGCAGATCAAGGGGACAACGATGGCAGTGTATGACCTGGAAGAGCAGGAACAAATTTCCCAGCTCAAAGCGTGGTGGGCTCAGTACGGCAAGTGGGTCACCGCAGTGGCCGTGGCGGCCGCGGTGGCTTCAGTAGGCTGGCAAGGTTGGCAGTGGTACCAGGGCAATCAGGCTGCTGAAGCCGGCGCGCTCTATCACGGTGTGGAGCAGGCCGCCCGTACCGGCGACAGTCAAAAGGCGCGTGAGCTGACCGGCCAGTTGATCGGCAGTTACGCTGGCACGGCCTATGCCCAGATGGCTGCATTGTTGTCGGCGAGGGTGCAGTTCGACCGCGGCGATCTGGACAACGCCCGCGCCCATCTGGCCTGGGCCAGCACCGAAGGGCGCGATCCGGCTTTGCGCGACATTGCCCGCCTGCGCCTGGCCGCGGTGCTGTTACAGGCGGGGAAAATGGACGAAGCTCTCGACACGCTGACGGCAGCGCCGGCTGATCCGCTGCAGGCCCGTTTCGCGGATTTGCGCGGTGACATTCTGGCTGCCCAGGGCAAGTTTGGCGAGGCACGCAGCGCTTATCAGGCCGCGCTGGATGCGATCGGCGAAGGCGCAGAAGGGGCGGCAACTTTGCGCGAAGTCGTGCGCGTCAAACTCGAAGCGCTGGAGGGCTGATGGCGATGCGTCTTGTCAATTTTCGAGCTTGCCTGCTGAGTGCCGCGCTGGCAGTGAGTCTGACCGGCTGCGCTGCGCTCAACCCCTTTGCCAGTTCGGAACCAAAGCCCGCGGCGCTGGTCGATTTCCGTCCGAGCGCTGAATTGCAAACCGTATGGTCGGCAAGAATCGGCCAAGCCGGCCCTTATGTCTTTCAGCCCGAAGTGGTCGGCGACAGTGTCTATGCCGCGGCGCAGGACGGCACGGTGGCGCGTTATCGTGACGGTCGGCCGGTGTGGTCGGTCAAAGTGGGCGTGCCGCTGTCCGCCGGTGTTGGCAGCGATGGCCGATTGGTGGTGGTGGTCAGCGCCGCCGGTGAGGCGATCGCGTTGGATGCGAAAGATGGCTCGACGCGCTGGCGGGTGCCGGCCGGCGCCGAGGTGCTGGCACAACCGGCGGTGTCGGAAGAGCTCGTCGTGCTGCGTAGTTCCGACCATCGCTTGATTGCGCTGGCAGCCGCCGACGGCGCGCGCCGCTGGACCTACCAGCGCAACACGCCGCCGCTGGCGCTACGCAGTTTTGCCGGCCTGGTGCTCGACAGCGGCGTGGCCCTGGCCGGATTTCCGGGGGGTAAGCTGGTGGCGGTGAGTGCCAAAAACGGCGGCGAGCTATGGGAGCTGACCGTGGCCAATCCCCGCGGGGCGACCGAACTCGAACGTGTGGCCGATGTCGCCGGTACTCCGGTGCTCGGTCGCCGGGAGATTTGCGCGGTGACCTACCAGGGGCGCGCTGGCTGCTTTGACATGACCAACGGCAATGCGTTGTGGTCGCGGGAGTTTTCCAGCAGCGTCGGCATGGATCGGGATGCGCGCTTTGTCTTTCTCACCGATGCGGCCGATGCGGTGCATGCGCTCGATGCATTCAATGGCGCCAGCGTGTGGAAGCAGGATGCCCTGGCCCGGCGCGCGGTGTCACGCCCGCTGGTGGTGGGCGACTTTGTCGCCGTAGGCGATGTGGAAGGCTATGTGCATCTGCTGCGCCGGGAGGATGGCCGCTTTGCTGCGCGTGCCCGGGCTGGCGGTGGCGCCGTGGCGGCCAACCTGCGCCGCCTGGGCGATGGTTTCGTAGTGCAGACCCGCGACGGCGATCTGCAAGTTTTCGATGTTCGTCGATGAGTTGAGGTGAGCGTGACGCCCACCCTTGTTCTGGTCGGCCGCCCCAATGTGGGCAAGTCGACCTTGTTCAACCGCCTGACCAAGACGCGCGACGCGCTGGTGGCCGATCTGCCGGGTTTGACGCGCGACCGCCATTACGGCATCGGCCGGGTGGGCGGACGCAAATATTTAGTGGTTGATACCGCCGGTTTCGACCCGGTCGCCAAAGACGGCATCATGCACGAGATGGCGCGTCAGGCCGAACAGGCGATTGCCGAAGCCGACGTGCTGTTGTTCCTGGTCGATGGACGCAGTGGTTGCACCCCGCACGATGAGCAGATCGCCGCCCGTCTGCGTCGGGCCGGCCGTCCGGTGCTGCTGGTGGTCAACAAAGCCGAAGGCATGGACCGCGCCATGGTGACGGCGGATTTTCATGCGCTCGGCCTAGGTGAGCCGCTGCCGGTCTCCGCGGCCCATGGGGACGGCGTGCGGCAACTGGTCGATTTGGCGCTGGCGCCTTTTCCGGCCGACGACGCGCCCGCTGCCGAGGACGAGGCGGGGCCGCGCGTGGCCATCGTCGGCCGCCCCAATGTGGGTAAGTCCACTCTGGTCAACGCTTTGTTGGGCGAAGAACGGGTTATTGCTTTCGACCTGCCTGGCACTACCCGCGATGCCATCGCCATTCCCTTCGAGCGCAATGGCAAACGTTACACACTGATCGATACCGCCGGCCTGCGGCGGCGCGGCAAGGTGTTCGAAGCGGTGGAAAAATTCTCGGTGATCAAGACCTTGCAGGCCATCGAGCAGTCCAACGTGGTGGTGCTGGTGCTCGATGCCGCGCAGGATATCTCCGAGCAGGACGCCCATATCGCCGGTTCTGTCCTGGATGCGGGGCGAGCGCTGGTGGTGGCGGTCAATAAGTGGGACGACATCGATGGCTACCGGCGCGAGCGCATCAAGGTCGATGTGGCACGCAAACTGAATTTTCTTAGCTTTGCGCGCTTTCATTACATTTCCGCGCTGCAGTCCAGCGGCATCGGCGCATTGCTCAAATCGGTCGATGCCGCTTATGCTGCTGCCATGGTCAAACTCTCCACGCCGCGCCTGACCCGCGCACTCCAGGCCGCCCTGGCCAAGCAGGCGCCGCCGCGCCATGGCGTGTTCCGTCCCAAACTGCGCTACGCTCACCAAGGCGGCAGCAATCCGCCAGTGGTGGTCATCCACGGCAGTGCGCTCGAACATGTTCCGGCCTCCTATGTCCGTTATCTGGAACACAGCTTCATCGAAACCTTCAAGCTCCAAGGTACGCCCTTGCGGATACAGTTCCGCACCGCGCACAATCCGTATGCGGATAAAGCCTGATTTTCCACACCGGGATTTCCCTGTAAGGTCCATGTGGCGGCGCAGCAAGAAATCCTTTACCTTTCGATAAACATAAATCCCGAGGTCCAAGCATGAGCAACAAAGGGCAACTTCTACAAGACCCGTTCCTGAACACCCTGCGCCGGGAACATGTGCCGGTCTCCATCTATCTGGTCAACGGCATCAAATTGCAGGGCCAGATCGAATCTTTCGACCAGTACGTGGTGCTGCTCAAAAACACCGTGACCCAAATGGTTTATAAGCACGCCATCTCCACCGTGGTGCCGGCGCGTCCGGTGTCCATCCAGCAGCAAGATAGCGGCGAGGGCGGCAACTGAGCGCCAGCTTTGCCAAAACGCCTTATCGACGGCCAGGCGCGGTGAGCGTGTATGTTTGAACGTCCCGCCTCGGGTGAGCGGGCGGTTGTCGTTCAGCTCGATCTCGGACAAGGGGCCATCGAGGAGCGCCTGTCGGAGCTGCAGTTGCTGGCAAGCAGCGCCGGCGCCTCGGTGGTGGCCGTGGTGCGCGGCCGGCGTTCGGCGCCCGACCCTGCGATGTTTGCCGGCCGCGGCAAGGTCGAGGAGTTGGGCGCGGCCCTGCGCGCGCACCAAGGCAATTTGGTGATCTTCAATCACGTTTTGTCGCCCGCCCAGCAGCGCAATCTGGAGCGCGCGCTGCAATGCCGGGTAATCGACCGCACCGCCTTGATTCTGGACATTTTTGCGCTGCGCGCACGTAGCCACGAAGGCAAGCTGCAGGTCGAGCTGGCGCAATTGCAGCACCTTGCGACCCGCCTGGTGCGAGGATGGACCCACCTGGAACGGCAAAAAGGCGGCATTGGCTTGCGCGGGCCCGGAGAAACCCAGTTGGAGACCGACCGTCGCCTGCTTGGCCAGCGGGTCAAGGCGCTCAAAGAGCGACTGGCCCAGCTTGGCCGCCAGCGCCAGACGCAGCGCCGCCAGCGCCAGCGGCGCGACGCCTTGTCGGTGTCCTTGGTGGGGTATACCAATGCCGGCAAGTCCACGCTGTTCAATGCGCTGACCAAGGCTGGCGCGTATGCGGCCGATCAATTGTTTGCAACGCTGGACACCACCTCACGCAAACTTTTCGTCGGCAGCGGGAACGTTGTACTGTCCGATACGGTCGGATTCATCCGTGATTTACCGCACGCACTGGTGGCGGCCTTCGAGGCCACGCTGGAGGAAACCGCCTCGGCCGATCTGCTGTTACACGTGGTCGATGCCGCCAGCGAAGATCGCGACGCCCAGATCGAGGCGGTCGACCAGGTGTTGCGGGAAATCGGCGCGGGCGATGTGCCGCAGATCCTGGTATGGAACAAGATCGATCTGACCCATGCCGCGGCGGCAGTCGAGCGGGACAGCTGTGGTAAGATCAGGCGCGTTTTTTTGAGCGCCCGCAGTGGAGAAGGGCTCGATTTGCTGCGGCAGGCGCTGGCTGAAGCGGCGCACTGCGCGGGCGCGGCAGCATCCGGCCAGGCGGCCTGGGCCGGGCCGGTCCCGGAGACCGAATTCTTAAACAAGTGATGACGGACATCTACATGTCACTGAACGATCCTCGCTGGGGCAACCAGGGCGATGACGACCGCGGCCAAGGCAACCGCGGCGGGAATCAGGGGCCACCAGATCTCGAAGACATCTGGCGCGACTTCAACCAAAAGCTCTCCGGTCTGCTGGGCGGCAAGCGCGGCGGCGGACGCCGGCCATCGGGCGATGGCGGAGGCGGCGGTCCGCAGATGCCCAACGTGTCGTTCCGTCAGTTCGGCGGCGGCGTCGGTGTGCTGTTCGGTCTGCTGGTGGTGGTCTGGCTGGCCAGCGGTTTTTACATCGTCAATGCCAACGAACGCGGCGCGGTGCTGCGCTTTGGCAAATTTGTGGAAACCACCGAGCCGGGCTTGCGCTGGCGTCTGCCCTATCCTTTCGAGTCGCATGAAATCGTCGATTTGACCGGTGTGCGCACGGTCGAGGTCGGTTATCGCGGCGCCGAGCGCAACCGGGTGCTGCGTGAGTCGTTGATGCTCACCGACGATGAAAACATCATCAACATCCAGTTTGCGGTGCAATACGTGCTCAAAAGTCCGGAAAACTATTTGTTCAACAACCGCTTTCCGGACGAGGCGGTCGGTCAGGCAGCGGAAACCGCGATGCGCGAGATCGTCGGTCGCAGCAAGATGGACTTTGTGCTCTACGAAGGGCGCGAGGACATCGCTGCGTCGGCGCAAGCGCTGATGCAGGCCATTTTGGACCGCTATGAAACCGGCATTCAGATCAGCCGCGTCACCATGCAAAACGCCCAGCCGCCGGAGCAGGTGCAGGCCGCCTTCGACGATGCGGTCAAGGCCGGTCAGGACCGCGAGCGCCAGAAAAACGAAGGCGAGGCTTACGCCAACAATGTGATCCCGCGTGCGCGCGGTACCGCAGATCGACTGCTGGAAGAGGCCCGGGCGTATCGTGACCGGGTGGTGGCCGCAGCCGAAGGTGAAGCCAGCCGCTTCGAACAGATCCTGGCCGAATATAGCCGTGCGCCGAACGTCACCCGTGAGCGTCTGTATCTGGAAACCATGCAGGAAGTATTGTCCAACACCAGCAAGGTGCTGATCGATGCCAAGGGTAACGGGAATCTGCTGTTCCTGCCGCTCGACAAGCTCATGCAGCAGGCCGGCGCGACAGATGGCAGCACCGCCGACGCCAAGGCGCCCGCCGAGACGCCTGCTGCCGCACCGGCCCCGAGCAGCCGTTTCGATGCCACCATGGATCCGCGCAGCCGCGACTTTGCACGCATGCGTGAACGGGGAGAACGCTGATGCGTGAAAAAATGCCTATCCTGGCCGGTGCGCTGCTGTTGGCCGCAGTGATTGCATCAATGACGCTTTTTACCGTCGATCAACGCCAGTACGCGATCGTTTTCCAGCTTGGCGAGGTCAAGCAGGTCATCCAGGAACCAGGTCTGAAGTTTAAATGGCCGTTGATTCAGAACGTGCGTTATTTCGACCGCCGCATTTTGACCATCGACACGCCGGAACCGGAGCGCTTCATTACCGCCGAAAAGAAAAACGTGCTGGTCGATCACTTTGTCAAATGGCGCATCATCGATCCGCAGTTGTACTACGTTTCGGTGGCCGGAGACGAGGCGCGTGCCCGTATCCGTCTGTTGCAGACGGTCAATGCCGGTTTGCGTGAGGAATTCGGCAAGCGCACGGTGCATGACGTGGTCTCGGGCGAGCGCGACCGCATCATGGATCAGATGCGCGAGCGCGCCGACCGCGATGCGCGCACCATCGGCGTGCAGATTCTGGATGTGCGTCTGAAGCGGGTCGATCTGCCGGTGGAAGTGTCCGATGCGGTCTATCGCCGGATGGAAGCGGAGCGTACCCGGGTGGCCAACGAATTGCGCTCCCAGGGCGCGGCCGAAGCCGAGCGCATCCGCGCCGATGCCGACCGCCAGCGTGAAGTCATTGTTGCCGAAGCCTACCGCGACGCGCAGCGTATCAAGGGTGAAGGCGATGCGCAGGCTACGGCGATCTATGCTCAAGCCTTCGGTAAAAACCCGGATTTCTATGCCTTCTGGCGCAGCCTCGAAGCCTACCGGGCCAGTTTCGCCGATAAGAGCGACGTGATGGTGGTCGAGCCGACGTCGGATTTCTTCAAGTTCATGAAGAATTCGGACGGCCAGCGCAAGAACTGAGCGGATGGCCGATTCCCTGCTGATCGCCTTCGCACTGATGTTGGTGCTCGAAGGCATCCTTCCATTCCTCGCGCCAGCGGCCTGGCGCGAAACCTTTTTGCGCCTTGCTCGCCTACGCGACGGTCAGATCCGCTTCATGGGTCTGGCCTCGATGCTGGTGGGCCTGGTGCTGCTGACTTTATTCCATTGAACGCTGCCATGCGCTGGGTACTGCCCGATTACATTCAGGATGTCTTGCCACGCGAGGCTGAAAAGCTCGAAGCCTTGCGTCGGCGTCTGCTCGACGCCTTTCGTGCGCACGGCTACCAGTTGGTTGCGCCGCCGCTGCTCGAATATCTCGACTCCTTGACGACCGGCGCCGGCCAGGATCTCAAGCTGCGCACCTTTACCTTGGTCGATCAGCTCAGCGGTCGCACCATGGGGCTGCGCGCCGACACGACACCGCAAGTGGCGCGAATCGACGCGCATTTGCTCAATCGCAGGGGGGTGACACGCTTGTGTTACTGCGGCAGCGTGCTGCACACCCTGCCGTCGGCGCTGACCGCCACCCGCGAACCGCTGCAGCTTGGCGCAGAACTTTACGGCCATGCCGGCCTCGAGGCCGATATCGAGATCATTCGCCTGCTGGCCGAAACCTTGCGGCTCGCCGAGCTGCCGGCCAGCCGCATCGATATTGGCCACGTGGGGCTGTTCCATGCGCTGGCCGCGCGCGCCGGTATGGTGCCCGAGCGCGAAGAGGAGCTTTTTGCTTTGCTGCAGGCCAAGGATGTTCCCACCTTGCGCCAATGCCTGGGCGGGGTGGCCGAACCATTGCGCGGCGCCTTGTTGGCGCTCACCGAGCTATACGGCGATGCCGAGGTGCTCGACGAGGCGGCGCGCCGCCTGCCGGATTATCCCGAGGTGCACGCAGCGCTCGATGAGCTGCGAACCTTGGCGGGCGTACTGAGCGAGCTGCCGCTCAGTTTCGATTTGGGCGATCTGCGCGGCTATCACTATCACAGCGGTGTGGTGTTTGCGGCCTACGGCGAAGGTTCGCCCGCTGCGTTGGCTCTGGGTGGGCGTTATGACCATGTCGGCCAGGCCTATGGCCGCGCACGCCCGGCCACCGGGTTCAGCCTGGATCTGCGCGAGTTGGCCATGCGTCTGCCCGATCGGGGCGATGTGGGGGCGATTCTGGCGCCGGCCGATGAGGATGCCGCGCTGGCGGCCACGGTTGCGGCCTTGCGTGCGGCAGGCGAAATCGTCATGACCGCGCTACCGGGCCATCGGGGGACATGGAAGGAGGCCGGTTGCGACCGGCAACTGGTCAAGCGCGACGGCCACTGGGTGGTCGAGGCGCTTCAGGGAGAGTAAACAGACATGGCAAAGAACGTAGTGGTGGTGGGCACCCAGTGGGGTGACGAAGGCAAAGGCAAAATCGTCGACTGGCTCACCGATCATGCCAAAGGCGTGGTGCGCTTTCAGGGCGGACACAATGCCGGTCATACGCTGGTGATCGGCCAGAACGAATACAAACTCAATCTGGTCCCTTCAGGCATTGTGCGTGAAGGCGTGGCGTGCTTCATTGGCAACGGTGTGGTGCTGGACGCCCAGCATCTGCTGGAGGAAATCCGCAAACTGGAAGCCGGCGGTATCCAGGTGCGCAATCGCCTGCGGATCAGTCCGGGCTGCCCGCTGATTCTCGGCTATCACGTGGCGCTCGACCATGCGCGCGAAGCGGCCCGCGCCGCCGGCAACAAAATCGGCACCACCGGAAAGGGCATTGGTCCGACTTACGAAGACAAGGTGGCGCGCCGTGCGCTGCGGGTGTATGACCTATTCGACCGTGAGCGCTTTGCCGAGAAGCTCAAGGCCAATCTCGAATACCATAACTTCGTGCTCACCCAGCACCTGGGGGCGGCGCCGGTCGAGTTCGACAAGGTGTTCGCCCAGGCCATGGCCGATGCCGACGAGCTCCGTCCCATGGTTGCGGACGTTTCCGCCGAGTTGTACGCGATCAACAAGTCCGGCGGCTCGCTGTTGTTCGAAGGCGCCCAAGGCACGCTGCTGGACATCGATCACGGCACTTATCCCTTCGTGACCTCCAGCAACTGCGTGGCCGGCCAGGCGGCAGCCGGCTCGGGGGTCGGTCCTGGGCGGCTGCATTATGTGCTGGGTATCACCAAGGCCTACTGTACCCGTGTAGGCGGCGGTCCGTTCCCCACCGAACTGGACATCGAGACCCCGGGCACGCCGGGCGAGCAGATGTCTACCAAGGGCCGTGAGTTCGGCACGGTCACCGGCCGCAAGCGGCGTTGCGGTTGGCTGGATTTGGCTGCGCTGAAGCGTTCGATCATCATCAACGGCGTGACCGGGCTGTGTATTACCAAGCTCGATGTGCTCGATGGCCTGACCGAACTCAAATTGTGCACCGGTTACATGCTCGACGGCGAGCGCATCGATCTGTTGCCGATGGGGGCGGAAGAGGTGGCGCGCTGTGTGCCGGTCTATGAAACCTTGCCGGGTTGGAGCGGGACCACTTTTGGCGCGCAAAGCTGGGATGCGCTGCCCCAGGCCGCGCGTGCTTATCTGCATCGCATCGAGGAAATCTGCGAGATTCCGATCGATGTCATCTCGACCGGCCCCGAGCGCGATGAGACCATCCTGCGGCGTCATCCGTTTGGCGCTTGAGCGAAAACCGGGTGAGGCCGGCGTCATGCTGGCCTCACGGGCCGCGGGTTCACGACAAAAAGGCCGACAACAGGTCGGCCTTTGCTTGAAACTGGTGCCCAGAAGAGGACTCGAACCTCCACGCCTCGCGGCACTAGTACCTGAAACTAGCGCGTCTACCAATTCCGCCATCTGGGCAAGGGGCGCGATTATAACCGTCTTAGGGGGCTTGTCAAAAGCGCCGCCCCGGGATGTGTGAAATGAACCGTCGAGATGACGAAAGACAAAAGAAAAGCCGGTACAAAGACCGGCCTTGTCTTGAAACTGGTGCCCAGAAGAGGACTCGAACCTCCACGCCTCGCGGCACTAGTACCTGAAACTAGCGCGTCTACCAATTCCGCCATCTGGGCAACAAGCCGCGCATTATAAGGATGAAAAAAAGAAAGTCAATGAATAAAGCAACCAAGCCCAAGAACAAAACCAAGCACAAAACGCCGGTCGCAAAAGGCTACAGGCTCTCCGCGGTGCGCCGCGCCGATCCGTTTTTTGAGCGCGAATCGGCCAGTTATGACGACCCGCTGCCCAGCCGCGAGTACATCGTGCACACGCTGGCCGAGCAGGGCGTGCCTTTGACCCTGGAGGCGCTGGCCGAGGCGCTGGACATCCAGCAACATGAATTCGAGTATTTTCATCGCCGGCTGCGCGCCATGGAGCACGACGGCCAGGTGATGCGCAACCGTCGTGGAGCTTATCTGCTACCGGACAAGGTCGATCTGATCAGGGGCAAGGTGCAGGGCCACCCGGACGGTTTTGGCTTTCTGGTGCGTGATGACGGTGGGCCGGATATTTTTCTGGGTCCGAAAGAAATGCGCGAGCTACTGCATGGGGACCGCGCCATCGTGCGTATCGTTGGCGTGGACCGTCGCGGGCGCCCCGAGGGCAAGCTGGTCGAAGTGCTCGAACGTGCCAACAGCCGGGTGGTGGGTCGGGTGCTCAATGAACACGGAGTGTTGATCGTGGTGCCGGAAAACCGCCGGCTGGCGCAGGATATTTTGATCGCGCCCGGTGGCAAGCGGCCGCAACCCGGACAAGTGGTCACCGTGGAGCTGATCGAACAGCCCACCAAATTTACCCAGCCGATTGGCAAGGTGGTCGAGGTGCTGGGCAACTACGCCGACCCAGGCATGGAAATCGAAATCGCCTTGCGCAAGCACGATCTGCCTTTCGAGTTTTCTCCCGAGGCCAAGGCCGAGGCCCGCAAGCTGCCGCGCAAGGTACGCAAGAAAGACAAGCTCGGGCGCGAAGATATTACCCACTTGCCGTTGGTGACCATCGATGGTGAGACTGCCAAGGATTTCGACGACGCGGTCTACTGCGAGCGCCAGGGCAGAGGCTTTCGGCTGATCGTGGCCATTGCCGACGTCTCCCATTATGTTGCAGCCGGCAGCGCGCTGGATCGTGACGCGCTGCTGCGTGGCAATTCGGTGTATTTCCCGCGCCGGGTGATTCCGATGCTGCCGGAAAAGCTTTCCAATGGACTGTGTTCGCTCAATCCCGAAGTCGAACGCTTGTGCATGGTGGCCGATATGAGTATTTCCATGTCCGGGGCCATCAAAGCCTACCGCTTCTATCCGGCGGTCATGTATTCGCATGCACGGCTGACCTACACCCAGGTCGCCGCCGCGCTTTATGAAGGCGATGAGCGTGTGCGCGCCGAACTGGGCGCTTTGCTGCCGCACCTGGAAAATCTCGACAAACTTTTCCGTGTGCTGCTCAAGGCCCGTGCCAAACGCGGCGCCATCGACTTTGAAACCACGGAAACCCGGATGATCTTCGACGATCATGGCAAGATCGCGCAGATCGTCCCCGAGGTGCGCAACGATGCACATCGCCTGATCGAAGAATGCATGTTGGCAGCCAATGTGTGCGCATCGGATTTTCTACAAAAACATGAGCATCCGACGCTCTACCGTGTGCATGAAGGCCCTACGCCGGAAAAGCTGGAGAAGCTGCGCGGCTTTCTGGCTGAGTTCGGCCTGGATTTGCCCGGCGGCGATGAGCCGCAGGCGCGTGATTACGCGCGCCTGCTCGACAAAATCAAGGGGCGTCCGGATGCGCAATTGTTGCAGACGGTGATGCTGCGCTCGCTCCGCCAGGCCCTGTACAGCCCGGACAATGTCGGCCATTTCGGCCTGGCCTATGAGTCCTACACCCATTTCACTTCACCGATCCGCCGCTATCCCGACTTGTTGGTGCATCGCGCGATCAAGGCGGTTCTGGCCGGCGAGCGCTATCGCCCGGGAGACTGGGAGGCCATTGGCATGCAGTGTTCGGCCACCGAGCGGCGTGCCGACGAGGCCACCCGCGACGTGGTGGCCTGGCTCAAGTGCTACTACATGCAAGACCGTGTCGGTGAAGTGTTCTCCGGCTGCGTTTCCGCCGTGGTTCCCTTTGGTCTCTTCGTTGCGTTGGACGATATTTTCATCGAGGGCTTGGTGCACATTTCCGACCTCGGCAATGATTACTTCCATTTCGACGAGGCGCGCCATGAGCTGGTCGGCGAGCGCAGCAACATCCGCTATCGCCTCTCCGACCGGGTGCAGGTACAGGTGCTGCGGGTGGATTTGGCAAGCAACAAGATCGATTTTCGTTTGACCGCCGGTCCCGAGCGCGCTGCCCAGCGTGCCAGCGCGCCGGCGTCCAAACCAAGCAAGCGGGGCAGCAAACGTGACTAAACCCTCCAACCATGTGCCGCGCGAGCGGATGAATACGCCCCGTTCTGGCGAACACCGGGGCGACAGCAAGCTGATCTACGGTTTTCACGCGGTGCTCGCCCGTCTGCGCCGCGACCCGGAAGCGGTATTCGAACTCTATCTGTCGGCGCAACGCCACGACGCGCGTGCGCGCGATGCGGCCAAGCTGGCTGAAGCGGCAGGTGTGCGTCTGATCCAGATCGAATCCGACCGTCTGGACGGTATGGTCGGCACCCGCCGTCACCAAGGCGTGGTGGCGCGGGTGGATGCCCGCCGGCGCGAACTCAAGCTTACCGATGTGCTGGATAGCCTGGACGAGCAGGCGCTGATCCTGGTGCTCGATGGCGTGCAGGACCCGCACAATCTCGGTGCCTGCCTGCGGGTGGCCGATGCGGCCGGGGCGCATGCGGTGGTCGCGCCCAAGGACCGCGCGGTGGGTCTCAACGCCACCGCGGTCAAAGTGGCCAGTGGCGCGGCCGACACCGTGCCCTACATCACCGTTACCAACTTGGCGCGTGCGTTGCGCCAGATGCAGGAAGCGGGCATCTGGGTCATCGGTGCGGCCGGCGAGGCGGAAAAAAGTTTGTACCAAATCGACCAACGGGGTCCGATCGCCTGGGTACTGGGTGCCGAAGGCGACGGCCTGCGCCGCCTGACCCGGGAGAGCTGCGACGAGTTGGCCAAGATTCCGATGTTCGGCAGTGTCGAGAGCCTCAACGTCTCGGTGGCCAGCGGCATCTGTTTGTTCGAGGCGCGCCGCCAGCGCAGCGCCTGAACGTCAATCTCTGCGCACCAAGCTCAGCCCGGCCTCACCCGTAGCCGGACCGACAAGCTCTTTGCTGCGTTGCTGAGCACGGTATTTGCATGAGTGCCGGGCAGGCGGGCCGCTGGGGCTCGCCGCGAAGCAAGTGGCTTGGTAGCGGAGCGGGAGATGAAGTCTGCGGCTGACTTTTTGCTTGCAGCCAAACGCTGCGAGATCCTCGGTTTGGAGCAACTGGCTGCGACCGCGGAACTGCTCGACGACGTCTCCCGCCTGGTGCATATGCTGCAAAAGGAGCGCGGCGCTTCCAATGTTTATCTGGGCTCGGGCGGCAGCCGCTTTGCTGCTCAGCGGCTGCACATCATCGCCGCAGGGGTTGCGGCCGAAGCCGATGTGCGTCAGCGCCTCGATCGCCTGGATATGGATGCCACGCGCATGGCCGGAGGCGCCCGGTTGTTTTCCCGTATTGCCTGGGTGCTGCATGGGTTGGATGCGCTGCCCGCGTTGCGCGAGCGTGTTGCTGCGCAGCGCTTGAGCCCGGCGCAGGCCACCGCAGCCTACTCGGAACTGATTGCCGGTTTGCTCGCGGTGGTGTTCGAGGCCGCCGATACCGCCTGCGACCCAGCGGTGTCGCGGGTACTGGTGGCACTGTTCAACTTCATGCAAGGCAAAGAGTTGGCCGGGCAAGAGCGCGCCACCGGGGCTGCGGCCTTTGCTGCCGGCCGCGCAGACGCCGCCCGCCAGCAACGTCTGCTGCACTTGATCGAGGCGCAGGAGCGCTGTTTTCAGCTGTTTGCAGACTTTGCCGGCAGCGATGCGGTGGCGCTCTGGCGTGCCCAGCAACAGGCCGGCACGCTGGCCGAGCTCGAGCGCCTGCGCCGGGTGCTGTGCGCCACCCCCGCGGACGGCGCGTTGGAGGTCGAGCACAGCGATGTCTGGTTCGAATGCTGTACTGCGCGACTGGACGCCATGCGCGCGGTCGAAGACGCGCTGGCGGCCGATTTGCGTACGCTGTGCGCAGGCAAACTCGCGCAAGCGCGCGCCGAACTGCACGACCACACATCCTTGCTCGATGCGTTTGCCGCCGGGGCCCGGGGCGGGGCAGCCGTCACCGTGTTTTTTGAACGCGCACTGGCTGGTGCCGAGGGCGACCCGCAGATCGACGGCCGGCTACTGGCTGCGGACGGCCTGGGGCCGCAGCTCGGACGTTCGGTGTTGGACATGCTGCAAGCGCAGTCGCGCCGATTGCAGGCGATGAGCGATGAGCTGCACGCGGTGCGCAGCGCGCTCAACGAGCGCAAAGTGATCGAGCGCGCCAAGGGCCTGCTGATGGCGCATCGTGGGCTGAGCGAAGAACAGGCTTACAAGATGCTGCGCCAAACCGCGATGAACCAGGGTCGCCGGCTGGTGGAGGTGGCCGAAGCCACCTTGGCGCTGGCCGATCTGCTGCCCCCCAGGGCTTGAGCGATCCTGCGGGGAGGCCGGCGGCAGCCCTGACGGTTTGCACCGCAGGCGTGCGCATGTGACCAATGTTGCACTGCAATAGTGCGATAGAAGCTCCGTCCGGCGGGACCCAAAGGGCGGGTATCTATCGGAAATCCCTTGTTGGCGGGAAGGTAGATGGTTCTGGCACGGCTCGTGCTAGGTGATGGGCGAGGCTGGACCAACGGCGGTTCGGCGTTCGAAGTAGTAGGTCCGAACACATTGGACAACGGCGTCCATTTCCCCCGGCGACGATGGCGGGGTGAGATGGGCGCCGTTTGTTTTTCCGAACCGTTTTTTTCAGGAGTGCAACCATGAGTAAGCAGTGCAAAAACTCATCGATTCTGTCGCGTCGCGGCTTCATCAAGGCCGGTGCCGGCCTGGGCGGTGCCGCCATGTTGTCCTCGCTGTTCCCCGCCGGAGCCTGGGCCGCGGGCGGCGAGGGCCTGGAGAAGACCGCGCTGAAATTCGGCATCATCCCGCTTACCGACTGTGCGCCCATCGTCATCGCCAAGGAAAAGGGTTTCTTCAAGAAGCACGGTCTCGATGTCGAGATTTCGAAAGAAGCCTCGTGGGCCAATATCCGCGACAAGGTCTCGCTCGGCGAGTTGGACGGCGCGCACATGTTGGCCGGCATGCCGATCGCCGCCACGCTGGGCGTGGGCGCGGCCCAGAAGGAGACCATCACCGCCTTCTCGATGGACCTCAACGGCAACGGCATCACGGTTTCCAACGAGCTCTACGAGCGCATGGTGGAGGCCGATCCCGAGGCGATGAAAACCCGCCCGACTACTGCCCGCGCGCTGAAGAAGGTGATCGACGCCGACAAGGCTGCCGGCAAGGAGCCGATGACCTTCGCCATGGTGTTCCCGGTATCTACCCACAACTACGAGATCCGCTACTGGATGGCTTCGGCCGGCATCGACCCGGACCGCGACGTGCGCCTGATCGTCATTCCGCCGCCGCAGATGGTCGCCAACCTGCAGTCGAAGAACATCGTCGGCTACTGCGTCGGCGAGCCGTGGAACCAGCGCGCGGTGGAGATGGGCATCGGCCGCTCGATCATCACCAACTACGAGATCTGGAACAACAACCCGGAGAAGGTCTTCGGTGTCACCCGCGAGTGGGCCGACAAGCACCCCAACACCCACAAGGCCGCGGTGCGCGCACTGATCGAGGCCGCGCAGTGGATGGACCAGCCGGACAACCGCAAGGAAGTGGTGAAGATCATCTCCGCCAAGTCCTACGTCAATGCGCCCGAGTCGGTGGTAGAGAATTCGATGACCGGCACCTGGCTGTACACCAAGGCCGAAGGCCCGCAGCAGATGCCCGACTTCAATGTGTTCTTCCGTTACGCCGCCACCTTCCCATGGCAGTCGCACGCGGTGTGGTTCCTCACCCAGATGGTGCGTTGGGGACAGATCGAGCAGCCGTTCAACTTCCGCAAGGTGGCCGCTCAGGTCTATCGCAGCGACATCTACCGCGAGGCGGCCAAGGATCTTGGCATCGCCGTGCCTACCATCGACTTCAAGACCGAAGGAGGCAACGCTGCCGGTTGGGTTCTGGACAAAGCGACCGCGCCGATTGCCATGGGCCCGGACCGCTTCTTCGACGGCAAGATCTTCGACCCCGCCAAGCCGCTGGATTACCTGAAGAGCTTCGAGATCCACGCCATCAAAGTCGATCTGGCCGCCCTGGCCCAGGCCAATGCCTGATCTGCGCCAACCGGACAAGGAGCGCACCATGAGTTCCGTTCCACTCGCTCTCGACAAGAGCGCCGATACGCCGTCTGCGGATAAATCCGCTCGAGCGGCGGCGCGCACCGTGCCGCTGCAGGCAGCGGCCGAAAAGCCGCCCGCGGTGCCGCTCGCCGAACGCCTCGGGCCCTGGATCAACCAGGCCATCCGCTCCACCGTTGCGGCGCTCAGCGGTCTGGCGGTGCTGCTGGTGATCTGGTGGGCGGTAGCCGATTCGCTGGACACCTTCCCCGGCCCGCGGGCCACCTGGCAGGCCGCGGTCGAGCTGCTCGCCGAGCCCTTCTACAGCAACGGTCCCAACGACATGGGCATCGGTTGGAACGTGCTCTACTCGCTCGGCCGGGTCGGTGTGGGCTTCGGGCTGGCGGCGTTGGTGGGCATTCCGCTGGGTTTCATCGTCGGCCGTTTCCGCTTTATTGGCACCGCCGCCGAGCCGGTCATCGGGCTGCTGCGCCCGGTCTCCCCGCTGGCCTGGCTGCCGATCGGCCTGTTGGTGTTCCAGGAGGCCAACCTGGCGGCGATCTGGGTGATCTTCGTGTGCTCGATCTGGCCGATGATCATCAACACTGCCGCCGGGGTGCGCAGCGTGCCGCAGGACTACCTCAATGTGGCCCGAGTGCTCAACCTGTCCGAATGGAAGGTGGTTACCCGCATCCTCTTCCCCGCGGTGCTGCCCAACATCCTCACCGGCGTGCGTCTGGCGGTAGGCACCGCCTGGCTGGTGATCGTCGCCGCCGAGATGCTCACCGGCGGCATCGGTATCGGCTTCTGGGTGTGGGATGAGTGGAACAACCTCAAGGTCGAGCACATCCTCATTGCCATCGTCATCATCGGCCTGGTCGGTTTGGCGCTCGAACATGCGCTGCTGCGGATCGCCCGTCGGTTCAGCTTCGAAGCGCGCTGAAGGAGAAGGCACCATGAAAAAGATTGTTTCCATCGAAGGCGTCGGGCAGACCTTCGACACCCGTAACGGCCGCTTCGTCGCGCTGCGCGACATCGATCTGCAGATCCGCGAAGGCGAGTTTGTCTCGTTGATCGGCCACTCGGGCCGCGGCAAGTCCACCTTGCTCAACCTGATCGCCGGGCTGACCCGCCCGACCTCCGGGGTGCTGCTGTGCGATGGCCGCGAGATTGCCGGCCCTGGCCCGGAGCGTGCGGTAGTGTTCCAGAACCACTCGCTGCTGCCCTGGCTGAGCTGCTTCAACAACGTCTATCTCGCAGTCGAGCGGGTGTTTGCCGCCACCGAGCCGAAGGCTAAGCTGCGCCAGCGCACCCATGAGGCGCTGGAACTGGTCGGGCTTGCTCACGCCCAGAACAAGTACCCGCACGAGATCTCCGGCGGTATGAAGCAGCGTGTGGGCATTGCCCGCGCGCTGGCCATGCAGCCGCGCATCCTGCTGATGGACGAGCCCTTCGGTGCGCTCGATGCGCTCACCCGCGCCAACCTGCAGGACGAGCTGATGAAGATCATGGCCGCCACCGGCGCCACCACGGTGATGGTGACCCATGACGTCGATGAGGCGGTGCTGCTCTCCGACCGCGTAGCGATGCTTACCAACGGTCCGGGCGCGACCATCGGCGAGATCCTCGAAGTGAAGCTCGTGCGCCCCCGCGACCGCCTGGCCCTGGCCCATGATCCGCAGTTCGCGGCGTGCCGCGCGGCGATCATGGAGTTCCTCTACCACAAGCAGCTCAAGCGCGCGGCCTGACGCTGGGAGGGAGCCATCATGTCCAAGGTATATCTGATCGGCGCCGGACCGGGCGCCGCGGACCTGCTCACCCTGCGCGCGGCCAGGGTGCTCACCGAACAGGCGGAGATCGTGCTGGCCGACGACTTGGTGTCGGACGAAGTCCTTGCCTTGGTTCGCCCCGCAGCGCGTGTGCTGAAGGTGGGCAAGCGCGGCGGGCGGGCCTCCACCCCACAGGACTTCATCCACCGCCTGATGGTGCGCTACGCGCGGCGTGGCCACACCGTAGTGCGTCTGAAGGGTGGCGACCCCTATGTGTTCGGCCGCGGCGGTGAAGAAATCGAGGCGCTGGCCGCGGCCGGCGTGGAGGCCGAAGTGGTGCCGGGGCTCACCGCCGGTATTGCGGTGCCGGCCGCAGCGGGTATTCCGGTCACCCATCGCGCCTACACCCATGGCGTGACCTTGGTCACCGGCACCGCCGGGGAAGGTTGCGGCGAACCCAACTGGAGCGCACTCGCCCACTCCGGCACGACCTTGGTGATCTACATGGGCCTCACCCGCCTGCTCAACATCGTCGCCCGCCTGATCGCCGCCGGCCTGCCGCCCGACACCCCGGCCGCGGCGATCGCCTCCGGCACGCTGGCTGCGCAACGCCAGGTCAAGGCGCGGCTTGCCGATTTGCCGGCACGCGTCATGGCGGATGGCCTAGCTTCGCCCGCGATCATCGTGGTCGGTGAGGTGGCCGCCTTCGCCCGCTGTGGGGCGCTCGATTTGCCGGCTGGCCGCGTGCTGGCCGCTTGAAGGAGTCACATCATGCTCATGCGCAAACAGAAGCTCGTCATGGTCGGTAACGGCATGGCCGGGGTGAAAACCTTGGAGGAACTGCTCAAGCTCGCCCCGGAGCGTTACGACATCACCGTGTTCGGTGCTGAGCCGCACGGCAACTACAACCGCATCCTGCTCTCGCCGGTGCTGGCCGGCGAGATGACCCTATCCGAGATCATGCTCAACGATCTCGACTGGTACCGCGACAATCACATCACCCTGCACGCCGGACGCAAGGTGGTGGACATCGACCGCGGGCGGCGCATCGTGCGTGCGGATGATGGCACCGAGGCGCACTACGACCGCCTGCTGCTGGCCACTGGCTCGCTACCGTTCATTCTGCCGGTGCCCGGCCGCGATCTGCCTGGAGTGATTGCTTACCGCACGATTGCCGACACCGAGGCGATGATCGCCGCCGCGGCCAGTCATCGCCACGCGGTGGTGATCGGTGCCGGCCTGCTCGGCCTGGAAGCGGCCAACGGCCTGGTGCTGCGCGGCATGGAAGTCACCGTGGTGCATCTGGGCGAGTGGATCATGGACCGCCAGCTCGACAAGCCCGCCGCCGACCTGCTGCAGGCAACGCTGGAAGCCAAGGGTATGAAGTTCCGCCTGAGGGCCAACACCGCCGAGCTGCTGCCGGTGGAAGGCGAGGGCGGCGCGGCGCGGGTGGGTGCGCTGCGGCTGAGCGATGGCAGCCTGATCCCCGCCGACCTGGTGGTGATGGCCGCCGGCATCCGCCCCAACACCCAGCTTGCCGAAGCGGCCAAGCTGTATTGCGAGCGCGGCATCGTGGTCAGCGACACCCTGCAGACGGTCACCGACCCGCGCATCTACGCGGTGGGCGAATGCGTGAACCACCGCGGCACCGCCTACGGCTTGGTCGCTCCGCTGTTCGAGCAAGCCAAAGTGTGCGCCAACCACCTGGCCGGCTACGGCATCGGGCGTTACCTCGGTTCGGTGACTTCCACCAAGCTCAAGGTTACCGGGGTGGATGTGTTCTCCGCGGGCGACTTTATTGGCGGCGAAGGCTGCGACGAGATCGTACTGCACGACCGCGCCGGCGGGGTGTACAAAAAGCTGGTGCTCAAAGACGACAAATTGGCCGGCGCGGTGATGGTGGGCGATACCGCCGACGGCGCGTGGTATTTCCAACTGATGCGCGAGGGCCGCAACGTGGCCGAAATGCGCGATCACCTGATGTTTGGTCAGAGTTTCGCGCAATCGCAACTGGGTGACACCGGCCACCAAGGCCAGAACCAGGCTGCGCTGCTGCCCGATACGGCGGAAATATGCGGCTGCAACGGGGTGTGCAAGGGCACCATCGTCAAGGCGATCCGAGAACACGGACTGTTTACGCTGGACGAGGTGAAAAAACACACCAAGGCGGCCAGTTCCTGCGGCGCTTGCACCGGCTTGGTCGAGCAGATTCTTTCTTCCACGCTGGGCGGCGCCTACCAGGCGGTGGACAAGCACGCCAAACCGGTGTGCGGCTGCACCGAGCTGACTCACGCCCAAGTGCGTGCGGCGATCCGCGACCGTCACTTGACCTCGATCCCGCAAACCATGCAGGCGCTCGACTGGAAAACCCCGAACGGCTGCGCCACCTGCCGCCCGGCGCTGAATTACTACCTGATTTCCACCTGGCCGTTCGAAGCCCAGGACGACCCGCAAAGCCGCTTCATCAACGAGCGCGCGCACGCCAATATCCAGAAAGACGGCACTTATTCAGTGGTGCCGCGCATGTGGGGTGGGCTGACCACCCCGTCCGAGTTGCGTGCCATCGCCGATGCGGCCGAAAAATACCAGGTGCGCACGGTAAAAATCACCGGCGGCCAACGCATCGATCTATTGGGGGTCAAGAAGGACGATCTGCCGGCGATCTGGGCGGATTTGAACGCCGCAGGCCTGGTGTCCGGTCACGCCTACGGCAAGAGCCTGCGCACCGTGAAGACCTGCGTGGGCGCCGAGCACTGCCGCTTTGGCACCCAGTTGGCGATGGACATGGGGGTGAAGCTGGAGAAGATGCTGTTTGGTATGTGGAGTCCGCACAAGGTCAAGCTCGCGGTCTCGGGCTGCCCACGCAACTGTGCCGAAGCAGGCATCAAGGATGTGGGCGTGATCGGCGTGGATTCCGGCTATGAAATCTATGTCGCCGGCAACGGCGGCATCAAGACCGAGGTGGCGCAGTTCCTTTGCAAAGCGGCCAATGATGAGGAGGTGATGGAAATCACCGGCGCCTTCTTGCAGCTCTACCGCGAGGAGGGCTTCTATCTGGAGCGCACCTGCCACTATGTGGCGCGTGTCGGCCTGGATCATGTGAAGAAGCGGGTGGTGCAGGACGCTGTCAGCCGCCGTGCGCTGTTCGAGCGCCTGCTCTACGCCTTGAAAGATGCCACCGATCCGTGGGCCGAGCAGCAGGCCGCGCCGCTGGCGCGTCAGTACAAGACCATCGAATTGAAAATCGACAACCAAGGAGTGCGCCATGACCTGGCAGAAAGTTTGTCCGCTTGACGACATCCCGCCGCTCGGCGCCCGTGTGGTGGCGCATCGTGACGGCGCCATTGCGGTGTTTCGCGCCGACGACGACACGGTATTCGCGCTACGTGACGCCTGTCCGCACAAGGGCGGTCCGCTGTCGCAGGGCATCGTGCACGGCCGTGGGGCGTCCGCCCGGGTGAGCTGCCCGCTGCACGGCTGGAATATCGAACTTCACACCGGCTGCGCCTGTGCGCCGGATGATGGGCGTGTCGAGCGTTTTGCCGCCAAGGTGGAAGATGGGGCGGTGTGGCTGGAGATTTGAGGGGGAGGGTCTGAGCGCGGGAGGCTGCGTGGCGGGGCGTCTGTCTGCCGGGCAGACGCTCGCGGCCTGCGGCTTCCCGCCGTCACGGGCACTGGCGGGGCGGCGATGCAAACTCGCTCGCGGCGTTCGCTCAGACATGCATTGCCTTGTTTTCCCGCCAGCACCGGGAACGGCGGCGCTCACGACAGCCTGGCAGACAGGCACCCGCCACGCCTCGACGGCCATGCCTGCCGAACGCCCTAAGGGAAGTGAACAATGGAGTCGAACATGAACCTGGCCGACATCGACCCCGTCTCGGGGCAGGAAGTGCGCACCGTGTGTTGCTACTGTGGCACCGGCTGCGGCGTGATCGCCGAGCACGACGGCCGGCGCATCACCGGGGTGCGCGGTGACCCGGCGCATCCGGCCAATCAGGGGCGTTTGTGCGCCAAGGGTGCAACCTTGCATCAGGCCGCTGCGCCAGGCGGACGGGCGCTGTTTCCGGAACTGCGCAGCGCGCGCCATGCGCCGCGCAGGCGCGTGGGCTGGGACAGCGCGCTGGACAGTGCCGCCGAGCGCTTTGCCGCCATCATCCGCGAGCACGGCCCGGATGCGGTAGCCTTCTACCTCTCCGGCCAGTTGCTTACCGAGGACTACTACGTCTTCAACAAACTCGCACGTGCCCTGGTCGGTACCCACAACATCGATTCCAACTCCCGCCTATGCATGTCCAGCGCGGTGGCCGGCTACAAGGGCACGCTGGGCGCAGACAGCGTGCCCGCCTGCTACGAGGACATCGACTACGCCTCGCATCTGTTGATCGCCGGCGCCAACCCGGCCTGGGCGCACCCGATCGTGTTCCGCCGCATCGAGGCGGCCAAGCGCACCAACCCGGACCTGTCGATCACCGTGGTGGACCCGCGCCGCACCGAAACCGCGGAGTTCGCCGACCTGCACCTGCAGATCGCCCCGGGCAGCGATGTGCTGCTCTACAACGCCATGCTGCACGTGCTGCTGTGGGAAGACTTGGTGGACCGCGACTTCATCCGCGACCACACCAGTGGTTTCGACGCCTTGCGCGCGCAACTGGCCGAATGTTCGCCCGGTGCGGTGGCCGCCGCCTGCGGGGTGCCCGCCGAACGCATCGTCGAGGCCGCGCGCCGCTTCGGTAGTGCGCGCGCGGCTCTTTCGCTATGGTGCCAGGGCCTCAATCAGTCGCATCACGGTACCGCCAGCAGCATCGCGCTGATTCACCTGCATCTGGCCACCCGGCAGATTGGTCGCCCCGGCGCCGGACCGTTTTCGCTCACCGGTCAGCCCAACGCGATGGGCGGACGCGAGGTCGGCGCAATGGCTACCCTCTTGCCCGGCCATCGCGATCCGGCCAACGCCGCCGAGTGCGCCGAGCTGGCCGCGTTGTGGGGGGTGCCGGCGCTGCCCGCAACGCCTGGACTCACCGCGGTGCAGCTATTCGAGGCGCTCGCCGCAGGCAAGGTCAAGGCGGTGTGGATCGCCTGCACCAACCCGGCGCATTCTCTGCCTGACCAAATCAGGGTGCGCGCTGCGCTGGAAAAGGCCGAGTTCGTCGTCTTACAGGAAGCCTTTGCCGATACCGAAACCGCGCCCTACGCCGATCTGCTGCTGCCTGCGGCAAGTTGGGGCGAGAAATCCGGCACCGTGACCAATTCCGAGCGCTGCGTCAGCCGGGTACGCGCGGCAGTGCCTGCGCCGGGCGAGGCGCGAGCAGACTGGAGCATTGCCGCCGATTTCGCACGCCGTCTCGCTCAGCGCCTGGGGCGCAGCGCGGACGGTTTCGTCTGGGCCGACGAGGCCGCGGTGTTTGCCGAATATGTTGCCCTGACCGCAGGGCGCGACTGTGATATGAGCGGACTGTCGCACGCCTTGCTCGATGCCCGCGGACCGCAGCAGTGGCCTTTTCCGCAGGGCGCGGAGCACGGGTGTGCGCGCTTATTCACCGATCACCGCTTTGCCACCGCGGACGGCCGGGCGCGTTTCAACCCGGCCGGCTTCCCAGAGCGCCACGCACTGTTGCCCGAACCGGTCGATGCGCGTTATCCCTTCGTGCTGCTCAGCGGTCGCTTGCGCGATCAGTGGCACGGCATGAGCCGCACCGGCAAAGTGGCGAGGCTATGGGGCCATACCCCGCGTGCCGAGGTCGCCCTCAATCCGGTCGATATCAGCCGGCGGGGCTTGCGCGCCGGCCAATTGGTGCGCGTGACCGGCCGGCGCGGCGCAGTGGTGCTGCCACTGGCTGCCGATGCCACGCTGGCACTGGGTCAGGCCTGGATTCCGATGCACTGGGGGGCGGCCACGCTGGCTCAGCCGGGCGCCAATAGCCTGACTTCACCGGTCACCGATCCGATCTCTAGGCAGCCTGCGCTCAAGCAGGCGGCGGTCGCCATCGCCCCGGTCGAGCTGCCTTGGCGCGCGGCCTGGGCGGTAGCCACCGACAGCGCCGCCGACGCGGCGGCGCGGATGGCAGCACTACAGCCGGTGCTGGCGCGCTTTGCCTATGCGGCGCAATCCCTGATGGGGCGCACCCGGCAAGTGCTGATGCTGCAGGTGGCCGATGTGGCAGCGCCCGAGGAGGCCCTGCTGCACACCATTGATACGGTGTTCGAATGCACCGCCCAGCAGGCGCTCCTGACCTATCTCGATGCAGCGCGTGGCATCGGCAAACGCGCGCGTGCGCAGCATGGCCGCTTGGCGGCTATCCGCTTGGTCGGCGAGGCCGCGGCGGCCGACTGGCTGGCGGTTGCAATCGCGGCCGGCGAGCCGCTCGACGCGTTGCGCAACTGGCTGTTTGCGCCGCTTGCCAACGCGCCGCAAGGCAAGCTCGCCGCCAGCCGCGTGGTGTGCAATTGTCACGGCGTAAGCGAAGCGCAGATCCGCGAAGCGGTAGCCGCGGGCGCCGATTTGGCGCTGCTGCAAACCACCCTCCAATGCGGTACCGCCTGTGGTGCCTGTCTGCCCGCGTTGCGTAGGCTGGTGGCGGCCGGCGCGCAGGCCGATACGGCCGCTTCGCTGTCTTGAATCGGCTCAGAGATCATGGGCGAGCAGCGCGCCCGCGGCACGGCTGATTTCGCGTATCGCCGGGTGCTTGAGCAGCCGTTCGGTGCTGATCAGGTAAATGTCCTGGGTCACCTCATCCAGCTCGCCCAGCGCGACGACGCCGTATTGGCGTTCGATCTGTGCGGCAATTGCACCGGGGGCGACGAACAGCCCTTCGCCCGACTGGCCCAGCGCCTTGAGTAGCGCCATATCGTCACACTCGGCGACGACGTGGGGGTGCAGATCGTGTTCGTCCAGCCACTGTTGCAGCGCCGGGCGGTAAGCGACGTCGTCGCCAGGCATCAGAAACGGCGCCTCGTCGATGAGGGTCGGAAAGGCCCGCGGCAGACGTTCGAGCAAAGCGGGTGCGGCAAACACCTTCAGCGGGCTGCGCCCGAGTAGATGGCTGAACGCGCGTACGCTCATTCCGGGCGGCATCGGCCGATCGGCCAGTACAGCGTTTAAGCGATGCATGCCCAGTTCGCCGATCAACTGTGGCAGACGGCCTTCGGTGCAGCTCAGGCGCACCGGCGGATCCATCCTGAGCATGGTGCGCAGCAAGCCGGCGGCAATGCTTTTGGGCAGGGAATCGGCAACGCCGATGGCGATGCGCATACGCGCATGCAGCCCGCTGTCGCGCACCGCGGCCAGGGCTTGGTCGCCCAGCGCAAAAATGCGGTCCGCGAAATCGAGCAGGCAGCGCCCGGCATCGGTGAGAGTGCGCTGGCGCCCCTGACGCTGGAACAGCGTGACGCCCAGGCTGTGCTCAAACTGCGTGAGCTGGCCGCTTATCGCATGCGGCGTGAGGTGGAGCTTTGCGCTGGCAGCGGCGATGCTGCCGCAGCGTGCAACCATCCAAAAGTAGCGCAGGTGCTTGTAGTTGAGCAGGCGCGACATGGCTATTAGTCGAAAAAATCGATGAATTGAAAAATTAAAAACGATCTACTCGATGAAACACAAGTACCTGACGAGTGCCCAAGGCAGTACAAACTTTCACCACACTGCTTTGGAGGCGTGCACCATGCGTTCTTATGCCAACGACCCTGCCCGCGCGGCAGCCCGTGTCATCGCTTTGGCCATGCTGGCCGACGGTGCGCCGGATCGCGCCGAGATCGATCTGATACAGCGTCGCGGCGCGGCGGCGCGCCTGGGGGTCGATGCCAAACTTTTCGACGAGGTCATGCAGGCGCTGTGCGAGGACCTGGCGCAAAGCGTGGCATGGTTCGATGGGGTGCGTAGCGAATTTTCCGATGAATTGATCGACGCACTGATCGACGAGGCGGGCGACAAGCCACATGAACTTTTGGGCGTGTTGCTGCGTCTGGTGGCCGCAGATGGTCGCATCAGCGAGGGCGAAGAACGCCTGTTGCTGCGGGCGCAGCGGAAGTGGGCACGCGCAATGTCGTGGCCAGTGCGTCTGCGCCCGCGGGCGGACAACACACGGCCTGGCGCGTTGTTCTCGTGCGCGCAAACGGGGTGAAGGCGCAGAGCGCGATCTTATTCGCTGTCATAGCCAAGTAGCCTGCGTTCGACGATCAGGCGGGCGACTGCTTCGGGCACCGCCTCTTGCCAGTTACCGGCGCCGCGGCGCAAATCGGCCAGTACCGCGGCGCTGTCGATATGCAGATGGCTGTCATCGACCGGGTCCACAGCGATCAGTTTCTGGTTGGCCACCAGATGGGCGAGCAAGTGGGTGAGGTGGTCCGGCACCTGCACAGTGTGCAGGGTGATCATGGGTGCGTCGGTGGTCGGGCGCGAAGGATACACATAAACATGGGTGTTATCCGGGAAGAGCTTGCCGAAGGCTTCCAGAATTCCGCCTTCCAGCCCCTCGTAGTATTTTTCGTCGAACAGAAATTGAAAGTCGCGCACTGACAAGACGATGCCGATCGGCTTCTGGGTGTAACGCCGCAAATAGGCGCGCAGGCGGAAAAATCGCACATAGTCGGAGATCATCACCGTGTAGCCCTGTGAGGCCAGCAAGTCGATGCGTGCAAGAAAATCGGCGCCATCGACGTTGTCGCCGCTGATCAGCGAATTCATGGTGATTTCGGCCAGCGACACCATGCGCTCGTTTTCCACGCCTTGCAGTGCGGCAAAGTGGCGCTGGCCGGCTTGCATCATGTCCACATTGACACAGGTCACCGGTTTGAAGCTGCCGCGCATCACCAGCACCGGCTTACGGTAGAACAACTCCCCCGGCACCACCACTTCGCCCTGGGGGTTGAAGATCACCGCACGGGTCAGCCAACTGCGGATCAGATGCAGGTTCATCAGGCGGTTTTCGACATCCTCGAAATAGGGGCCGGAAAAGTGGATCAGGTCCACTTCGATACGGTCCGGGCCGAGTCCGTCGGCCAAGGCCTCGATGATCCATTCCGGGCGATCATGGTAGAAAAAAGCGCCGTGGATCAGATTGACGCCAAGGATGCCGAGTGCCTCGGATTGCTGGGCGTTGGTGTCGTCCAGCATGCGCACATGCAAGATCACATCGCTAGGCGCGGCGCCCGGATGCAGTTGCAGGCGGATGCCGATCCAGCCGTGGCACTCATGCCGCTGCTTGTAGCTGCGCGCGGTCACCGTGGCGGCGTAGGCAAAAAACGTGGTGTTCTTGGGACGTACATGCGACAGGCGTTCGATCACCTGGTCGAACTCCTTTTCCAGCATCTGCATCAACCGGGCGCGGCTGACATAGCGCTCGGCATGACCGTAGATCGCATCGCTGACCGCCATGTCATAGGCCGACATGGTTTTGGCGATGGTGCCGGCGGCCGCGCCCACCTGGAAAAAGTGGCGCGCCACTTCCTGTCCGGCGCCGATCTCGACGATGGAGCCGTACTTGAACTTGTCGAGGTTGATGGCCAGGGCCTTCTGGTCGGTGCTCAGACTGGTGTCGCGGGTGCGCATCGGTGCCGGGTTCCGTTGGACAAAAAAGTGAGTGAGGCGGTATTGCCGGACAGTTGCTTACTTCAGTGCAAAGCCCAGATTGTGCAAAGCCTTGGCCAGTCGGTCGCGGCCGGACAGTGTTTCCGGGCCGGCAATGCGTTTGGCTGAATGCACCGACCAGGTGCCGTGCACGTTCATGTTCTGTGCCGCATAAAAGCGCGCCATCGCCGCGTTGTAGGCGTCGATGCCGGGCTGTTGCTCGGCCACCGGAAGATAACGTTCCCGATGCAGTACCACCTGCTGAGGCAGGCGCGGCTTGACCGCGGCCGGCGGCGCGGCAGGGTCTTCGATCCCCAGGGTCATGCCGAACACCGCAAACACGCGCGGCGGCAGGCCTAGCAGTTCGGCCACCTTTTCGGGCTGGTTACGCAGGCCGCCGATATAGCAACCCGACAGGCCGAGCGATTCGGCGGCCGCCAGGGCATTTTGCGCAGCCAATGCGGCATCGACCACGCCAATGACGAACATCTCGAGGTAGTCCAGCGCGGCATGTGGGCGTTGCACGCTTTGTGCAACATGGGCCAGCCGGGCGAGATCGGCGAGCCACACCAGCACCAGCGGTGCATCGCGCACATGGCTCTGGTCGCCGGCGCAGACGGCCAGCGCTGCGCGGGTGTCCGGGTCACGCACCGCGATCACGCTCCATGCTTGCAGATTGGACGAGGTGGCCGCCGATTGGGCGGCGGCAACAATGGCGGCGAGCTGATCATCGCTGACCGGATCGGGCAGATGGCGGCGTACCGAGCGGTGACCGAGCAAGTGGTCAATGACTGGCGTCCATGCAGCGGGGGCGGGCAGGGCGTCGGTGCCATAACGGGTGGCGAGCAGTTCCTTTGCGCGTTCGTTCATCCTGGTTTCGTCAGTCTGGCATCAAAAAGATTAAGTATAGGCCGGTGCGCGACAGGCTGCCTGCTGCTACAATCGCGGCCGTGGCGGGTCTCCCCGCATTGCAGCGCGGTGAACCTGGTCAGGGCCGGAAGGCAGCAGCCACAGCCGCTCCCTGCAAGTGCCGGGGGCCGGGCTCGCCACCCCGAATCGTCAAAACGCCGGATACGCCTGTGGGCCTCCGGCGTTTTTTTGCACTCAGCCGAGCATGTTGTCCATCAGCAGCATGCCGACGAAGCCGACCACCAGTCCGGCGGTGGCCAAGGTCTCATGGCCGCGGCGGTGCGATTCGGGGATGATTTCATGACTGACCACGAAGAGCATCGCACCGGCCGCAGCGCCCAGCCCCCACGGCAGCAGCGCGGCCGACTGGCTGACCGCCAGCGAACCAGCAAGCGCGGCCGCCGGTTCTACCATGCCGCTAGCCGCAGCCACTGCAAAGGCGAGCGCCCGGCCATAACCGGCGGCAGCCAGGGCCATGGCCACGATCAGTCCCTCGGGCACATTTTGCAGCGAGATGCCGGTGGCCACTGCCTGAGCGCTCGCCTGGCCAGCCGCCACGCCGATGGCCAAGCCTTCTGGAATGTTATGGACGGCAATGGCGAATACGAACAGCCACACCGCCTTGGCCGAGCGTTGAGCATTGGGTGCGTGGTCGTGCGGCAGCGCGCGGTCGAGCGCCAGTAATGCCAGCGCCCCGGCGCACAGCGCTACCACCACGGTGAGTACCGCGTCAGTGCGGCCGCGGCCCAGCGCTTCGGCGGCGGCGATGCCGGGAATCAACAGCGAAAACACCGCGGCGGCCAGCATCACCCCGGCGCCGAAGCCAAGCAGCATGCCTTGGGCGCCGGCACCAATGCGGCGGGTGATCAGCACCGGTAACGCACCCAGCCCGGTTGCCAAGGCAGCCATGGCGCCGCCGGTGAGCGCGCCGTGCAGGGGCGCATCGATACGTGGCAAAGCCGCGGACCCCTGCATTGCGAGCAAACCCAGGCCAAGCAGGGCGATGACCCAGCCGGCCAACGCGCGCGCCAAACCGGCGGGGTTGCCAGGCTTGAAGTGCAAGCGGGCAAGGCGTGCTGTCATGATCGATACTCCTGTTCCAGACTCAGAGCAGATGCGGTTTCACTCCCACTATCGATCAGGGCGGCACATAGTTCAAATTGAATGAAACAAATAATTCGATAGATCGGTTTTATTTTGTCAGGCCGGCCGCCGATAACCGCCGGCCACGCCCTGCGGCGACAGTACGATTTGCCACAACTGCGTGGTCCGCGCGCGGAAGCTGCCAGCGCAGGCGAGCAGGTAATAGCGCCACATGCGATAAAAGCGTGGGCCGTAACGCTCGGCAAAGCGTGGCCATGCGGCCTCGAAATTGGCATGCCAGGCCATCAGCGTGCGGTCGTAGTCGGCGCCGAAGTTATGAACGTCTTCGATGACGAACAGATTCTCGCTGGCGTCGGCGATCTGGCCCAGCGAAGGCAGGTCGCCATTGGGGAAGATGTATCGATCGATCCACGGATCGGTGGGCGTGCGACGATATTTCTTGCCGATGGTGTGCAGCAGGAACAGGCCATCGTCGCTCAGGCAGCGGTGCGCAACCGCGAAGAAATGACGATGGTTTTTGTAACCGACATGCTCGAACATGCCGACAGAGGCCACGCGGTCGAAGCGTTGGTCGCCGGTTGCGTTGAATTCGCGATAATCGGCCAGGTGGAAGGTCACCGGCAGGCCGGCGCAGCGCGCTCGACCGTATTCGGCTTGTTCCCGCGAGATGGTCAGGCCGACACAGGTAACGCCATAACGTTCGGCGGCAAACTTCATCAGGCTGCCCCAGCCGCAGCCGATATCCAAGAGGCGCATGCCCGAGTTCAGACCGAGCTTGCGGCAGATCAGGTCGAGCTTGGCCTCCTGCGCGCGGGCAAGATCGTTTGCATCGTTCCAATAGCCGCAGGTATAGGCCATGTAGGGGTCGAGCATGGCCTCGAAGAAATCATTGCCAAGATCGTAATGGACTTGGCCCACCTGCCAGGCGCGCCCCAGGCTTTGCAGGTTACGCAGCTTGGCGCGCAAGCCCTGCAGTAACATGGTGGCGGAGCCTACCCGCTCGTCCAAGCGGGCGCGCAGCAAGTGGGCGATGAGTTCGTCGACCCGTTCGCAGTCCCACCAGCCGTCCATGTAGCTCTCCCCCAGCCCCAGACTGCCGGTGGCCAGAATGCGCTCGGCGGTCTGGGGATGATGAATCTGCATGTCCCAGGGGCGCTTGCCGTTTATTGCGATACCGGCCTCGTCCAGCAACGCGGCGAAGACCGCCTCGGTACTACGTGCGCGCTGCCCATTTTGGCGCGTGCGCGCCTCGGCAGGTGCGAGCGTGGTGCGAGATTGAGCGTTTCCCATCGCGTTTGATCTCCTTTCTCCGATGCACACGGCAATCCAACGGCAAGACAGCGCCTGCCGCGATGCATTCACTATAGAAAACCGGCCGAGCGTCGATTTCCACGGGCGGCCCTTGCCCGGCGCTCAGAAAGCGTTACGCGCGTAGTGGGCGAACACCGTGCATACGGCGTCGAATAGCTCGTCGAGTGTGATTTGAGGCGGGCGCATGGCCGGTGCTCCCTGAATCGGTCAGGCTTGGTGTCGATGCGATAAGCTTGAACGCCAAGCGATGGCGCGGCCAATTGTGTGTGTCAATGATCTCGATTGCCGGCAATCATCCGTGTCGGAACTGCGCCGGCAGCCCAAGTTGCCACGGTCTGTCTGCTAGAATCGCCCGCCATGAGCTATCAGGTCCTTGCGCGCAAATGGCGGCCGAAGTCTTTCGCTACGCTGGTCGGCCAGGAGCATGTCGTCCGGGCGCTTACCCATGCGCTGGCTACCGGGCGCCTGCACCACGCTTGGCTGTTCACCGGCACCCGCGGGGTGGGCAAGACCACCATCAGCCGCATTCTGGCCAAGGCGCTCAATTGCCAAACCGGTGTCACGGCCGAACCCTGCGGGCAGTGTGCTGCCTGCCAGGCGATCGACGCCGACCGCTTCCCGGACTATGTCGAAATGGATGCCGCCTCAAACCGAGGTGTCGACGATATGGCCGCACTGCTCGACAAAGCGGTTTATGCACCAACCCAAGGGCGCTACAAGGTCTACATGATCGACGAAGTGCACATGCTCACCGGGCATGCCTTCAACGCCATGCTCAAGACACTTGAAGAGCCGCCCGAGCACGTCAAGTTCATCCTCGCCACCACCGACCCGCAAAAGATCCCGGTCACCGTGCTGAGCCGCTGCTTGCAGTTCAATCTCAAACAGATGCCGCCGGGACACATCGTCGAGCACCTTGGTCGCATTCTCGAAGCCGAAGGGATTTCCTTCGAAGCCTCCGCCCTGCGCCATCTGGCTAAAGCCGCGCACGGCTCGATGCGCGATGCTTTGTCGTTGCTCGATCAGGCCATCGCTCATGGCTCCGGCAAGGTGGAGGAAGAAGCGGTGACCCAGATGCTCGGCACCGTGGGCGATGACCACCTGTATGCGGTGTTCGATGCGCTGCTTGCCGGTAACGCCGACGCGCTGCTAGCCGTGGCCGATACCATGGCCGCGCGCAGTCTGTCTTTCGGCGCGGCGCTGCAATCGCTCGCCTCGCTCTTACACCGCATCGCCGTGCTGCAGTTCGCTCCCGCGGCGATTGCCGACGAGGCCGAACGCAGCCGGCTGCGACCCTACGCCGACGGCTTCGATGCCGAGTATCTGCAACTTGCCTATCAGATCGCCATTCACGGCCGCGATGAACTGCCGCTGGCGCCCGACGAGCAGGCTGGCTTTGTCATGACTTTGTTGCGCCTGCACGCATTCCGCCCCGAAAACCCGCCGTTGCTGGGCGCTTCTGGCGGGGCGGACAGCGGTGGCAGCGGGCGAGCCCGGCCGCTGGCCGGATCGGTGTCGCAACGCCCGGCGGTTCCGCCGGACCGGCTGGCTGCCGCCGACGGCGCACGGTCTGCTTCGGCCGCTGCTCAGCAGGGCAAGGCGGTTACGACGGCCGCCATGTCGACTCCCCGGGTCCGCGCGGAGGCGATGGCGGCTGAGCCTGCGCGCGCCCATTTGCCGCCGTGGGAAGACTTGCCCCCGGAAGCTTTTGCGCACACCGAGGCCGGCGCGCCGGTCGCACGCAGTCCGGCCGAACCGCCATCGCCGGTCGCCGCGCCCCAGCATGGCGGCGTTGGGAATGCGCCGCGTATGCCTTCCGGCAGTGAGGAGTGGCATGCGCTGGTGCGTGCGCTGGGACTGAGCGGGCTGGTGCGCGAACTGGCTCAGCACTGTGAGTGGGTGGGCGAGCACGGCAGCCAGGTCAGCCTGCGCGTGTCGCACGCCCATCGTCATTTGCTCGATATGAACCCGGCCAGTGTCGAGCGTTTGCAGGACGCGCTCGGGGCCTACTTTGGCCGCCCGCTCAAGCTCAAAATCGACATTGGGGCGATTGCCGAGGCCACCCCGGCTCAGCGTGATCAGGCCGAGCGCCAGGCGCGTCACGCGCAGGCGGTGGCCGCGCTGGAGGCAGACCCCTTTGTGCGCGCGCTGATCGAACGTTTCGACGCCACCTTGCTCGAATCCTCGGTCCGCCCGCTTTGAGACTCCCGAAACCCCCCCATTATCTATTGCGGAGAATGCCATCATGATGAAAGGCGGTATTGCCGGGCTGATGAAACAGGCCCAGCAGATGCAGGAAACCATGAAGAAAATGCAGGAGCAACTGGCCTTGGTTGAGGTCGAGGGCCAGGCGGGCGCCGGCATGGTCAAAGTTGTCATGACCTGCAAGTACGATGTGCGTCGGGTCAGCATCGACGACTCGGTGATGGACGACAAAGAAATGCTCGAGGATCTGGTGGCGGCGGCCCTCAATGACGCGGTGCGCAAGGTCGAGGCCACGACCCAGGAGAAAATGGCTGCCTTCACCGCAGGGCTCAACTTGCCGCCAGGCATGAAGCTGCCGTTCTGAGCCCAGCCCGAAGATGGCCTCGCCGTCCTGTCTGGATGAACTCATCGACGCGCTGCGCTGCTTGCCAGGAGTAGGTCCGCGCTCCGCCCAGCGCATGGCTTATCACCTGTTGCAGCGCGATCAACGCGGCGCGGCACGCTTGGCGCGAGCGATGGCTCAGGCGCTAGAGGTGCTGCGTCACTGCCAACGCTGCAATAACTTCTCCGAATCCGACCTCTGCGCGCGCTGTGCCAACCCGCAGCGCGACCGCAGCCTGCTATGCGTGGTGGAGATGCCGGCCGACTTGGCGATGATGGAGCAGACCCATGCCTACAACGGTCTGTACTATGTGCTGATGGGCCGTTTGTCGCCGCTCGATGGCATCGGTCCGCGTGAGATCGGGTTGGACAAGCTGATTGCGCGCGCCACCGATGGCGAAGTCGCTGAAGTGATCCTGGCCACCAATTTCACCACGGAAGGCGAAGCAACCGCCCACACCGTGGCTGAGTTGCTGCGTGCTCGCGGGGTGAAGGTGAGCCGGCTGTCTCGCGGGGTGCCAGTCGGCGGTGAGCTGGAACATACCGATGCGGGCACCATCGCCCAGGCGCTGATCGAGCGTCGCAGCCTCTGATGCCCGATTGGCGCGTGTTGCGTTGCGGCAGTGCTTTGGTCGCAAGCACTCACGCAGCGTACAACGGTTCGTGCAAAGCCTTGATTCACGCGGGAATTGGCTACATTTGCTTTTTCTGTTGCAGGGTTTTGGCTATAATCCCGGGGTTTTTTTGAATCCGGGTCTTTGGTTTCCTTTCAGGGAAGAGGTCATGAGCGTTGATCAAAAAATGGACAGCGGCCGCCGCACCTTGCTGTTGGCGACGTCGGCCGCAGGCGGGGCAGCCGCTGTGGCAACGGCAGTACCGTTTGTCGCCAGCCTGACGCCATCGGAGCGCGCAAAAGCGGCCGGTGCGCCGGTCGAAGCCGACGTGAGCAAGCTCGCGCCGGGTGAAATGATGACCGTGGAGTGGCGGGGTAAGCCGGTGTGGATTTTGCGGCGCACGCCCGAGATGCTGGCGTCGCTGGATAAAACCGATGCGTTGGTGTCCGACCCGGAGTCCAACAAGCCGATGCAGCCGGATTACGCCAAGAACAAGCATCGCTCGATCAAGCCCGAATATCTGGTGGCGGTGGGCATTTGCACCCACCTGGGCTGTTCGCCATCCGAAAAGTTCAAGCCCGGTGCCGAGAGCGGTTTAGGCGCTGACTGGCCCGGCGGTTTCCTGTGCCCGTGCCATGGCTCGCAGTTCGACCTGGCCGGTCGTGTCTATCGCAGCATGCCTGCGCCAGACAATCTCGAAGTGCCGCCGCACAAGTACCTGGCGGAATCCCTGCTTCTCATCGGTGAAGACAAGGCGTAAGGCGATGACCTCCAAATCTCAGGCTTTGCTCAACTGGATCGACGAGCGCTTTCCGCTCACATCCACCTGGAAGGCGCACCTGTCCGAGTACTATGCGCCCAAAAACTTCAACTTCTGGTACTTCTTTGGCTCGCTGGCGCTTTTGGTGCTGGTGATCCAGATCGTCACCGGTATTTTTCTGGTGATGCATTACAAGCCGGACGGCACGCTCAATGCCTCCGGCGTACCGGTGGCCTTTGCCAGCGTGGAATACATCATGCGCGAGGTTCCGGGCGGCTGGTTGATCCGTTACCTGCATTCTACCGGTGCTTCGGCATTCTTCGTGGTGGTGTATCTGCATATGTTCCGCGGTCTGCTCTATGGTTCTTACCGCAAGCCGCGCGAGCTGATCTGGATCTTCGGTACGCTGATCTTCCTGGCGTTGATGGCTGAAGCGTTCATGGGATATCTGTTGCCTTGGGGGCAGATGTCTTACTGGGGCGCACAGGTGATCATCAACCTGTTCTCGGCGATTCCGTTGATCGGCCCGGACCTGTCGCTGCTCATCCGTGGTGACTACGTGGTCTCGGATGCCACGCTCAACCGCTTCTTCTCCTTCCACGTCATTGCCGTGCCACTGGTGCTGATCGGTCTGGTTGCCGCGCACATCATCGCGCTGCATGAAGTCGGCTCCAACAATCCGGATGGGGTGGAAATCAAGAAGAAGAAAGACGCCAACGGCGTGCCGCTGGACGGGATTCCCTTCCATCCGTATTACACGGTCAAGGACATCGTCGGCGTGGTCGGTTTTCTGTTCTTCTTCAGCGCGGTGGTGTTTTTTGCGCCTGAAGGGGGCGGCTACTTCCTGGAGTACAACAACTTCATCCCGGCCGATCCGCTGAAAACCCCGCCGCATATCGCGCCGGTCTGGTACTTCACGCCCTTCTATTCCATTCTGCGTGCGGTCACCTATCCGCTGTTCGGATTGGATGCCAAGTTCTGGGGGGTGGTGGCCATGGGCGCTTCGGTGGTGATCATTGCTTTCCTGCCCTGGCTGGATCGCAGCCCGGTGAAGTCCATCCGTTACAAGGGGCCGATCTTCAAGACCGCGCTGGCGATTTTCGTGGTCTGCTTCTTCATTCTCGGCTACCTCGGCGTGCTGCCGCCGACGCCGGGTCGCACCCTGGTGGCGCAGATCTGCGCGGTGCTGTACTTCGCCTTCTTCCTCCTGATGCCGTGGTACAGCAAGATCGACAAGTGCAAACCCGAACCGGAAAGGGTGAATTTCAAATGAAGATGCGAGTAATCAATCTGTTCAAGCGCGCCGCGGCCGTGCTGCTGTTTGCGCCCTCGCTGGCGCTGGCCGCCGGGGCTGCGCTGCATCTGGATCGCGCCCCGGTGAGCAAGGATCCGGCTGCACTGCAACATGGCGCCAAGCTGTTCGTGAATTACTGTTTGAACTGCCACAGCGCCAGCTTCATGCGCTACAACCAGTTGCAGAACATCGGCCTGTCCGAGCAGCTAATCCGTGACAACCTGATGTTTACCGGCGAGCGTGTCGGTGACCTGATGAAGATCGCCATGCGTCCGGCCGATGCCAAAGTTTGGTTCGGGGCCGCGCCCCCGGACCTCACCCTGATCGCACGTCAGCGTGCCTCGGAGTTCGGCAGCGGCGCCGACTGGTTGTACACCTATCTGCGGCAGTTCTATCGGGATCCGAACCGGCCCACCGGCTGGAACAACGTGGTGTTCGAAAACGTCGGCATGCCGCATGTGCTCTGGGAATTGCAGGGCGAGCAGGTGGCCAAGGTCGCCGAAAACCCCGACGGCAGCAAGCATATCGAGCTGTCGTTGGCCAAACCCGGCAAGCTGAGCGTGGAAGAGTATGATCGCGCGATCGCCGATCTGGTCTCCTTCTTGGTTTGGATGGGCGAACCGGTGGCCGAAAAACGCAAGCTGATCGGCACCTATGTGCTGATTTTCTTGGCTGGCCTGTTCGTGCTGAGCTACGCGCTGAAGAAGAATTACTGGAAGGACGTTCATTGACCCCGGCGCTGGGTATGCGCCGCCAGGCCTAGTCGGCCTCGGTCACCTCAAACGCACCACGCGAACGTCCGCGTGGTGCGCTTTGCTTTTGTATCCGGAGTTTTACGCATCATGATGAACTTATATTCCGGCACCACCGATCCGTTCAGCCACCGTTGCCGGATCGTGTTGTACGAGAAAGGCATGGACTTCGAGGTCATCGATGTCGATCTGTACAACAAGCCCGAAGACATTGCTGTCATCAACCCCTACAACCGTGTTCCGGTGCTGGTCGATCGTGATTTGGTGCTGTACGAGGCGAACATCATCAATGAGTATATCGACGAGCGCTTCCCGCACCCGCAGCTCATGCCGCCCGATCCGATCATGCGCGCGCGTGCCCGCCAGTTGCTGCATACCTTTGAGCTGGAGCTGTTCTCGCATATCGACGCGCTGGAAAAAAATCAAAAAGCGGCCGAAAAGAGCCGGGCCCATGTGCGTGATGAACTGGTGCAACTGGCGCCGATTTTCGTCAAGCAAAAATACATGCTGGGCGAAGACTTCTCCATGCTGGATGTGGCCATCGCGCCGCTGCTATGGCGTCTGGAGCACTACGGCATCGAACTGCCCAAAGCGGCCGCCCCGCTGCTGAAGTATGCGGAGCGGATTTTCAGCCGCCAGGGATTCATCGATGCGTTGACGCCGTCCGAAAAGGTCATGCGCCGCTGATTTCATTCACCTGGTCCCGCCCCCAGTCGGCGGGGCCTGTTTTGTAGTCTCCTGATGACCACCGCTTCCACCAAACCGTATTTCATTCGCGCGATTCACCAATGGTGCATTGACCAGGGGTTCACGCCTTATCTGGCTGCCGTGGTGGATCGCAACACCCGAGTGCCGCCAGGTTCGGCGCGCGATGGGCAGATCGTGCTCAACCTCAGTTATGACGCCACCCACGAGCTGTCTATCGGTAACGATCTGATCACCTTTCAGGCCCGTTTTGGCGGCGTGGCGCACTCGCTGGCGATCCCGGTGGCCAACGTCATCGCCATCTATGCACGGGAAAACGGCCAAGGTATGGCTTTCGAGCCGGAGGTGGTGACCGCAGCCGAAGCTGAGCCGAAGGGAGCCGAACCGATCGATGCCCCGCAGGCGGATGGGGTCGATCTTTCGCCAGATGACGGATCAGGGGGCGCTACCGGTGGCAGTACGGCCAGCCGGCGGGGGGCGCACCTCAAAGTGGTCAAGTAGCGTCGCTGTCGGACTGACCCAATCGCGATAGAGCGCAGCGAGCTTGCTCGCCATATTTTCGGCCGCCCAGCCGCGCGCATAGCGGTGCGCGTCGACGGCAAGGGCCTTCAGGCGCGCCTCGTCGGCCAATAGCTCTGCCACGATCTCTGCAAATGCCTGTGCGTCGGCCGGCGCGATGCGGGCGCCTTGCTGCGGGCCGAGGATGTCGCGGGTTCCCAGTTCGGCCACTGCCACCACCGGGGTGCCGAGCGCCATGGCTTCCAGCAGCACCAGGCCCTGGGTTTCGGTGCGCGAGGCGAACACGAAAAGATCTGCGGCCCGGTAACAATCGTGCAGCTCGCTGTTGCGGTCCAGGTAGCCCAAAAAGCGCACATGCTCATCCAAGCCGCGTCGCTGCACGGTTGCGGTCAGCGCGGGCAGGGCCGGCCCTTCGCCGGTGATCAGCAGCATGGCTTTGGGCTCGCGGTGTTTGAGGTGTGCGATCATGTCGATCAGAAAACCGATGTTTTTCTCGTGCGCCACGCGGCCGACAAAGAGCAGCAAACGGCGATCTTTGGGGATTCCGTAGCGGTTACGGAAGTAACAGCCATCGCCGCCGACAAATTGTCGGGCCGGCAGTCCGGTGGGCAGCACATGAAGCGGTCGGGTGACGCCATAGCCACGCAGGATGTCGGCCATCGCGGTAGAGGGCACGATCACCGCATCGAGCTGATTGCACTGAGCACGCGAAAAGCGGCGCGCTGCGCGACGCAGCCAATTCTTCGGCAGAAACGGGATGTAGTGATAGAAGTATTCCTCGAAGAAGGTGTGATAGGTCGCCACGCAAGGCACACCCAGGGCGCGCGCAATCTCCAGCCCGGCGTAATGCGCGGCGAAGGGGGTGTGCACATGGACCAGATCGATGCCACGGCTACGTAAAGTCGGCCATAGCGCGCGAATCGCGCTACGGCGCATCAGGCGGTCCTCGGGGTCCATCGGCAGGTAGCGCGAGGCAATGCGCAGAATATCCGGGTCGTTGTCGGGTGCGGCACCCGGATAGGCAGGCGCGATCAGGGTGGTGCGTATCCCTAGCGGGGCGAGGCTTTGGCGGAAGGTTTCGATGGAGGTGCTGACCCCGTTGATGCGGGGAAAGAACACATCCGAAATCATTAAAATATGCATGTCCGATGGCCGCTGGAGGCGATGCGGCACTGTAGGGCATCGTGGTGACGATTTCGTTTCAGTAAAGCCTTGATCAGGGTCAGATTGCGATGAACGTTTTTCGCTTATAAATGCCCGCCGGTTCCAAATTTGGAACCCCATGATCGACCGCCACATTTGTTTGAGAGACGCCCATGCCTGCAATGCACTGGCACGCCAAGCTGGAACTCGGCCTGGCAAAAATGGATGACACCCACCGCGAATTCATCGAGTTTTACAACGCCTTGCAGGCTGCGCCGGCAGACGCTTTCATCGAGCGGCTGGATGCGCTCATCGAGCACACGGTGGCGCATTTCGATCAGGAAAACCGCTGGATGGAGAAGGTGAACTTCCCGGGTTGTCACCGTGCCGAGCACGACCGTGTGCTGGCTGTCATGCGGGATGTGCGTGATCGCGCCGCCAAGGGCGACCTGTTTCTCGGCCGACGCCTGGTCGAAGAGCTGCCCGCCTGGCTCGACAACCATGTCAACGGAATGGATGCCGCACTGGCCTTTCACCTGCAAACCATCGGCTTCGATGTGCACACCGAGCGCTTTGTGGATAACGGCACCGGCGGCTGCACCACCCAAAGCGCAGGCGGCTGCGCCTGCGCCACATTGGGCAAAGACGACGCCGTCTGAGCGTCTGCCCTACAGACCGACGAATTCCCAACTGCCGTCAGCGCGTCGGCAGCCCAGCCCTTTGGTGCGGCGTGGCTGGGCGCCCTCGGCAATCAGCGTGAATTCGCGGCATTGCGATCTGCCGGCGTCTTTTCCGGCGATCAGTCGATAGTGCAGTCCGCCGGGTGCGTCCCAGCGCGCTTGGCGGCCGGCAGGTAACAGTTCGAGTGCGTGTCCGATGCAGGCGCGGTCCGGGTCGCCCAGGCTGCGTGCCAGTTCCGCTCCCAATACCGCGCCAATCGCGGTACCGACCAGCACCGCAATCGGTCGCCCGCTGCCATCGCCGATCTGGCTGCCAACTGCGCCACCGAGCGCGCCGCCCAGCACCGCGCCGGCCATCTCACGATCACACCATCCGTCAAGAATGCCGTAGTCGCGTGACCATTGGCGTCCGGTGTATCCCAGATAGTGCGAATCGTGCTTTTTGCGCCAGCCATGGGCCGGCGCATGCGCGGGTGGGTCGGCCTGTGCCGGGGCCGGCAAGCACGATAGCGCGATCAGAGCACCAGCAAAAATGCCGGTGGCAGCCCAGGATGTCTCAAGACCTTGCAGCACGTACATTCCGGAGTCCTCCGGGGGATGACCAAAGCAGTACGCCAGACTACCGGGCGTGAGCGCAGGCGGCTGTAACCGCTTGAATCGATCAAGCGCGCCCAACAAACGGAAACGCTGGGCTGGGACGGCCGCCGCTCATCAGCGTAGCCAATGCCGCAGCCGAGCCGCAGGCCAGTGTCCAGCCCAGCGTGCCATGGCCGGTGTTGTACCAGAGATTGACACCGCGCCCTTTGCCGATCACCGGGATGTTGCCAGGCGTGGCCGGACGCAGTCCGGCCCAGAGCTGAGCCTTGGCCGGGTCGATGGCGCCCGGCAGGCGGCGTTCCACCCAACGCAGAATGCTTTGTCCGCGCAGTGGGTCGATCGTGGTGTCGAAACCATTGAGTTCCGCCGTACCGGCGACCCGTAGGCGATGGCCAAGGCGCGAACAGACGATGCGTGCCGACTCGTCGGTCAGACTGACCCAGGGTGCGCGTGCCGGATCGGCCACCGGCGCAGTGATCGAATAGCCTTTTACAGGATAAATGGGCAGCCGCTCGCCCATCGGGGCCACCAGCGCCGGACTGTAGCTGCCCAGACAGATCACGTAAGCGCCGGCGCTCAACTGGCCGACGTGCCCGGCGGCGTCTTCGACCTCCACCGCGTCGATCAGCCCGCCGGTGTGCAACAGACGGTGGATACGGGTGTTGTAGTAAAAACGCACGCCTGCTTCTTCACATTTGGCGGCCAACGCCTGGGTAAACCGAAAAGCATCGCCCGATTCATCGTCCGGTGCGAAGATGCCGCCGGCCAGCCGCTCGGCGGCACCGGTCAGCGCCGGTTCAATGGCGAGCACTTCCTCGCGGCTGCACAGCTGGGCGCGAATGCCGAGGCGGGCGAGCGTGGCTACCCGTTCAGCGGCGCCGCGGAATGCGCGTTCGCTGAAGAATAGGTGAAGGATGCCGCGACCGAGAAATTCATAACCCAGCCCCAGTTCTTCGCGCAGGCTGCGTAACTGCGCGGCGCTGTAGCGCGCCAGCGCGGCGATCGCTTCAGTGTTGCGGCGCGCGCGTGCGGGCAGGCATTCGCGCAGAAAGGCCAGCAGCCAACGCCACTGCGCCGGATCGCGGCGGGGGCGCAAGCGTAACGGCGCATCGATGCGCCCCAGCCAGCGCAGCGCGACCAGCGGGGCGGAGGGATTGGCCCATGGTTCCGGGTGGCTGACCGAAATCTGCCCGCCGTTGGCGTAACTGGTTTCCAGGCCGGCCGCCGGTTGGCGGTCGATTACGCTGACATCGAAACCCGCGCGGCGCAAATACCAGGCGGTGGTGACACCGGTGAGGCCGGCGCCAAGGACCATGACATGCATGATGAATGAAGCGTGGCGTTTGCGGAAAAAGAGTGGTTCGCCGCTGCACCGTCGGCTCAGGCGGCGGTGAGATAAGCGTTGATGATACCCGCCGAGGGCAGTTTGGTGCGCGTCGATGGTGCACGGGCTGCCGGGAAGCTGGATAATCCGCGCATTCACAATCATGCTCAGAGGTGATCCAACCATGCGTCGTGTCACGTTGACCCAGTTTTTGATCGAGCAGCAGCGCGCCGGCCGCATGTCCGCCGACTTGCGACTGCTGATCGAAGTGGTGGCCCGCGCGGTGAAGGCCATTTCGGTCAATGTCTCCAAAGGGGCGCTGGCCGGCTTGCTCGGTGAGGCCGGCACCGACAATGTGCAAGGCGAAGCGCAGAAAAAGCTGGACGTGATCGCCAATGAAATCCTGTTACAGGCCAATGAATGGGGCGGGCATCTGGCCGCGATGGCTTCCGAAGAGGTCGAGGAGGTGCATCAAATCCCCTTCGATTATCCCAAGGGCGGTTACTTGCTGCTGTTCGATCCGCTCGATGGCTCGTCGAATATCGATGTGAACATTTCGGTGGGGACCATCTTCTCGGTGCTGCGCTCACCCGCAGAAGGGGGCGAGCCGACCGAGCAAAGCTTTTTGCAGCCCGGACGCGACCAAGTAGCCGCCGGCTATGCGCTCTATGGCCCGTCCACCATGCTGGTGCTCACGGTCGGCAAGGGCGTGCATGGCTTTACCCTGGACCGTGAAATGGGCAGCTTCCTGTACACCCATCCCTACATGACGGTGCCGGTCGATACCGCCGAATATGCCATCAATGCCTCCAATGCACGGTTTTGGGAGCCGCCGGTGCAGCGCTACATCAGCGAGTTGCAGCAGGGCAAGGACGGTCCACGCGGGCGCGATTTCAACATGCGGTGGGTGGCGTCGATGGTTGCCGATGTGCATCGCATTCTGACCCGCGGCGGCATCTTCATGTATCCAATGGATGAAAAGTGCCGGGCCAAGGGCGGCAAGTTACGCTTGATGTACGAGGCCAACCCCATGGCCATGCTCGTCGAGCAAGCCGGCGGCGCGGCCAGTACCGGACGCAGCCGCATTCTCGATTTGCAACCCGAGCAATTGCATCAGCGTGTGCCTGTCATCCTCGGATCGCTCAACGAGGTCGAGCGCGTTGTGGCCTACCACCGCGAAGGCTAAACCCCGCCTGTGGCGGACCGTGGCGCGGGCGGTCGTTGCCGTCGGTCTGCTGGGGGCGGTGGCTACGCCCGCATCGGCCCAAGTGGCCCGCCTGGAGGCGCCGGAGACGGTGCGTGCGTTGTTGGCCCGCCACCTGCGTATCCTGCAGGCCGACGCGGTCCTGCCGGAACTGACCATGGACCGTCATGCGCTGGCGCGCCGTACCCGCCGCGAAGCGGCCGATTTGCTGGCCACCGAAGGCTATTTTGCGCCCCGCATCCGCTTAGAGCGCGCCGATACCGGGCCGTGGACGGTGATCGTCGAGCCAGGCGAGCGTGCGCACATTGCCAGTGTAGACATTCGTTTTGTGGGCGATCTGGCCGGCGACGAAGGAGATCGTCCGGCACGGCGCCAAGCGCTGCGCGCAGCCTGGTCGCTGCAACCCGGCCAGCCTTTTCGTCAGGCGGATTGGGATGCCGCCAAGGCGCGGTTACTGGATGCGGTGTCGGCGCGCGACTACGCAGCGGCACGGCTGTCGGCCAGCAAGGCGGAGGTGGATGCGGACGCGGCCCGGGTGGCGCTGTCGCTGACGATCGACTCCGGGCCGCCTTTTACGCTGGGGCCGCTGAAAGTGAGCGGACTGCGCGAGCTGCCCGCCGATCTGGTGGCGCGCTACAGTGTGCTGCTGCCCGGCGAGCGCTATGACCGCGACCGCCTGCTGTCCTTTCAAAGCACGCTGCAGAATGCGCCGCAGTTTGCTTCGGTCGTCGTCGATATCGACCGCGATCCGACGCAGGCCGAGGGCGTGCCGGTCAGGGTTGAAGTCAGTGAGGCCCAGCCGCGCCGCGTGGGCTTGGGTGCCGGTTATTCCACCAACACCGGTTATCGGGGCGAGCTGAGCTACGCTGAGGTCAATCTGGCCGGACGCGGCTGGGAACTCTACAGCGGCCTGCGCCTGGAACAGCGCCGACAGACGCTTTTTGCCGATGTATTCCTGCCGCCGGCGCAGGCGCGCCATCGCGACAGCTTGGGCGCAGCGATCGAACGCAGCGATTTGCAAGGCTTGCGCCTGACCTCCCAGGCACTCGGTGTGGCGCGGGCCACCAGCCGCGACGGCATCGACAGCCAATGGACGGTGCGCTATCAACACGAGCGCAGACAGCCCGACGGGGCGCCGTCCAGCCGTAGTGACACGCTCAGTGTCAATTGGACCTGGTTGCAACGCCAAGTCGACGATCTACTCGATCCGCGCACGGGTTATGTGCTGGAGGTGCAAGCCGGCGGTGGCGCCCGTGCGCTGTTGTCCGAGCAGAATTTCCTGCGCCTCTACGGGCGGATGGTGCGTTATCAGCCGGTGCGCGGGCGCGATGTGCTGATTGCGCGCGCCGAACTCGGTGCCACGCTGGCGCCCAGTCGAGATGGGATTCCGCAAGACTTTCTGTTTCGTACCGGCGGAGCGCAGACGGTGCGCGGCTATGCCTACCAAAGCCTGGGCGTGCGGGAGGGCGAGGCCACCGTGGGCGGGCGCTATATGGCGGCTGCCAGCCTCGAGTATGTTCACTGGTTTCGGTCCGACTGGGCGGTGGCCGCTTTTGTCGATGGCGGCGATGCCGCCGATAGCCGGCAGGCATTAGATGTCAAACTCGGCTATGGTGCCGGGCTACGCTGGGCCAGCCCGGCCGGTCCGCTTGCGCTCGATGTGGCCTGGGGACGGGCAACCGGCAGCATGCGGCTACATTTGGGCATTGCCGTGGCCTTTTGAATATGGGACACGATGACAATCTGGTAGGCCGTGAGCTCGAACGCCGCGCCCGGGTCATCATGCCCGGCGAGTGGGCAGTCGAGCATGAGCGGCCGATTGCCACCTTGCTGGGCTCTTGCGTGGCCGTGGCACTTTATGACCCGGCGCTCAAACTCGGCGGGCTCAACCATTTCATGCTGCCTTATTTCAGCCGCAGTGCCGGGCGCAGCGAGGTCGACGCCCTGCTGGCCGGCGATTACGCCATGGAAGCCTTGCTCAATGCCATGCTCAGTCGCGGCGCCAAAAAGGACCGGCTGGTGGCCAAGGCTTTTGGGGGCGGGATGGTGATCTCTTCGCTCGATCAAAGCCAGATCGGTCAGCGCAATGTCGAGTTCACCCGTGAGTGGTTGGCACGCGAGGGCATTTCGCTGCGAGCGTCGGATTTTCTCGGGCAGTGGTCACGCAAAGTGGTGCTCGATCCGCGCACCGGCGATGTGTTCTGCAAGCGGGCAGCCAGCACACTGGCGATCTCGCAGCGCATCGAAAGTCGTGAGCAGGCTTATGCGCGGCGCCTTGCCGCTTCCAAGGCCCAAGACAATATCGAACTTTTCTGACGCATTTTTCTGCAAGCCGCCCTTGAAAAGCGCCAGGGGCGTCCCTATTATTGGCACTCGTCGGCGCCGAGTGCTAACAAGTTCGCCATGGCGTTGTTGGCCGTCCGCCCGGATTCATGACTTGCGGCGCCTGCCGCAGTCTCAATGTCCAACCTCAATTCAAATCAAAGGAGCATCCGATGAAGATTCGTCCCTTGCATGACCGCGTGATCATCAAGCGTCTGGAAGCCGAACGCAAAACCGCCAGTGGGATCGTGATTCCCGACTCGGCGGGCGAAAAGCCGGACCAAGGTGAAGTGCTGGCGGTTGGCAACGGCAAGATCCTGGACGATGGCAAAGTGCGTCCGATGGCCGTCAAGGTGGGCGACAAGGTGTTGTTTGGCAAGTATGCCGGCCAGACCGTAAAGGTTGAAGGCGAAGAACTCCTCGTCATGCGTGAAGAAGACATCATGGGCGTGATCGAGGCTTGAGCCGCTCGCCCGTTCTGCGCCAATCCGTTACCGCACTACCGAATACTCAAGGAGTTCAAAGCAAATGGCAGCTAAAGAAGTCAAGTTTGGCGATTCCGCCCGCGAGCGCATGGTCGCTGGCGTCAACATCCTGGCCAACGCGGTCAAGGTTACCCTGGGTCCGAAAGGCCGCAACGTGGTGTTGGAGCGCTCCTTCGGCGCCCCCACCGTGACCAAGGATGGTGTCTCGGTCGCCAAGGAAATCGAACTCAAGGACAAGTTCGAAAACATGGGCGCGCAAATGGTCAAGGAGGTTGCCTCCAAGACTTCCGACATCGCCGGTGACGGCACCACCACCGCCACCGTGCTGGCCCAGGCCATCGTCCGCGAGGGCATGAAGTATGTGGCGGCCGGCATGAATCCGATGGATCTCAAGCGCGGCATCGACAAGGCCGTGGCTGCTACCGTCGAAGAGCTGAAGAAACTGTCCAAACCCTGCTCGACTAGCAAGGAAATCGCCCAGGTCGGCTCGATCTCGGCCAACTCCGACAGCGACATCGGTGACATCATTGCCCGCGCCATGGACAAGGTGGGCAAGGAAGGCGTGATTACCGTCGAAGACGGCAAGTCGCTGCAAAACGAGTTGGATGTGGTCGAAGGCATGCAGTTCGACCGCGGCTATCTGTCGCCTTACTTCATCAACAACCCGGACAAGCAGGTCGCCATTCTGGAGCACCCGTTCGTCCTGCTGTTCGACAAAAAGATCTCCAACATCCGCGATCTGCTGCCGGTGCTCGAGCAAGTCGCCAAAGCGGGTCGCCCGCTGCTGATCATCGCTGAAGACGTCGAAGGCGAAGCGCTGGCCACCCTGGTGGTCAACAACATCCGCGGCATCCTTAAGACCTGCGCGGTCAAGGCGCCGGGCTTCGGTGACCGTCGCAAGGCCATGCTGGAAGACATCGCCATCCTCACAGGCGGTCAGGTCATCTCGGAAGAAGTCGGCCTCAGCCTGGAAAAGGCCACTTTGGAAGACCTCGGTCAGGCGGCCCGTGTGGAAGTCGGCAAGGAAAACACCATCATTATCGACGGTGCCGGTCAGGCCGACCGCATCGAAGCGCGTGTCAAGCAGATCCGGGTGCAGATCGAGGAAGCGACCTCCGATTACGACCGCGAGAAGCTCCAGGAACGTGTGGCCAAGCTGGCCGGCGGTGTGGCGGTGATCAAGGTGGGTGCGGCCACCGAAGTCGAAATGAAGGAAAAGAAAGCGCGCGTCGAGGACGCTCTGCATGCTACTCGTGCGGCCGTTGAAGAAGGCATCGTCCCGGGCGGCGGTGTTGCGCTGCTGCGCGCCCGCGCCAACCTGACCGGGCTCAAGGGCGACAACCATGATCAGGACGCGGGTATCAAGATCGTGCTGCGCGCCATGGAGCAACCGCTGCGCGAAATCGTCACCAACGCGGGCGACGAGGCCTCCGTGGTGGTGAACAAAGTCATCGAAGGGTCGGGTAACTACGGCTATAACGCAGCGACCGGCGAATACGGCGATATGGTCGAAATGGGCGTGCTGGATCCGACCAAGGTGACCCGCACCGCGCTGCAAAACGCCGCTTCGGTGGCCGGGCTGATGCTCACCACCGACTGCATGGTCGCTGAGCTGGCTGAAGACAAACCGGCCGGCGGCATGCCCGACATGGGCGGCATGGGCGGCATGGGCGGCATGGGTGGCATGGGCGGAATGGGTATGTAAGCCACGCCAAACCCGTGTATCTGTGAATCGGCCCTGCCTCGGCAGGGCCGATTTGCGTTGACCCGTGGAGTTGATGGATGCGTGCGTGCGGCCGCAGGCGTGGGATAATCAGGCGGACAGGGCAGAGGGAAAAAGCGGCGGAGAGCGCCCGTTGCTGGCGCAGGGGCGCCCTCCGGAATGGGCGCCCTGAAGGCGCTCATTCCCCATGACCGAGTAAAAGGAGAACAGCGGGCGTGACGATAAGCGCACGCGCTTACATATAACTTACAGCTTGATTCCAATGCGCATCCTCCTTGCTGAAGATGATAAGGTCATCGCCGATGGGCTGACCCGGACCCTGCGGCGCGCTGGCTACGCAGTCGATCACGTCGCCAACGGTGCTGAAGCCGATGCCGCGCTGGTTGCGCAGTTTTACGACCTGCTGATTCTCGATCTTGGGTTGCCGCGCTTGCCTGGAATCGAAGTGCTCAAGCGGCTGCGTGCGCGTAAATCGGCCATGCCTGTGCTCATTCTCACCGCCCAGGACGGGGTTGAAGACCGCGTGCGCGGCCTGGATGCCGGTGCCGACGACTATCTGACCAAACCGTTTGCCCTACCTGAGCTGGAGGCGCGGGTGCGTGCGCTCACCCGTCGCGGCACCGGTCAGCCGCGCTGCATCGAAATCGGCCACCTGTCCTACGATCAGGCCGACCGTGTGGTGCGAATCAATGGTCAGGTGATCGATCTTTCGGCGCGCGAGGTAGGACTGCTCGAAGTATTCATGCTGCGCGTCGGCCGACTGGTGAGCAAGGACCAGTTGGTGGACCATTTGTGCGGCTGGGGCGAGGAAGTCTCCAGCAATGCCATCGAGGTCTACGTACATCGCCTGCGCAAGAAACTGGAAGATAGCGGTGTGCGCATCGTGACCGTGCGCGGGCTGGGTTACTGCCTGGAAAACCCGGATGCTGACCCGGCGGCGAAAGCCTGAGCGCAAGGCGGCCGGCGAACGGACATCCGGCCAACCTAATTCGTTGTTCGGTGAGATTCTCGACTGGATGCTCGCGCCGTTGCTGTTTCTATGGCCGATATCCATCATCGTTACGCACAACGTGGCCGACAACATCGCCAACCAGCCATACGACCGCGCGTTGGCCGACAGCGTCCGCGCGCTGGCGCGGATGATCGACATCCAAGCCGGTCAAGTGGTGGTGAATTTCCCGGCGCCACCGCGCGCACTGTTCCGCGCCGACCAGGACGACACCGTGTACTACCAAGTTGCCGAGCACCCGGGCCAAATCGTGGTAGGCGACGCCGAAATCCCCTCTGTGCCGCGGCCGCCAAAAATTCTGCCTGATGAAGTGCTATTCCGCGACGAGGTCATCCACGGCGAGGAAGTGCGGATCGCCTACCAATTCGTTGAACTGCGCGCCGCCGCCGACGGGCGCCTGCTGCTGGTACAGGTGGCCGAAACCCGCAACAAACGCACCGATTTGGCTTCACGCGTGGTCACTGGCGTGCTGCTGCCGCAATTTGCCATCATCCCGCTGGCCGTGATTCTGGTGTGGGTCGGACTGACACGAGGCATCGCGCCCTTGTCCCGTCTGCAGAGCCTGATCCGCCGTCGTCGGCCCACCGATCTGTCGCCGATTCCGCCGGCCAGCGTGCCTGAAGAAGTGCGTCCGCTGATCGTCGCCTTCAATGACATGATGAGCCGCCTGGAAGAGAACCTGCAAGCCCAGCAGCGCTTTATCGCCGATGCCGCGCACCAGATGCGTACTCCATTGACCGGCTTGCGTATGCAGACCGATCTGGCGGTGCAAGAGACCGACCCGGAGCTGCAGCGCGAGTCGCTGCGCCAGATTGCTGAAAGTGCCGAGCGCGCCAGCCACCTGATCAACCAGCTGTTGTCACTGGCAAGAGCCGAAGCAAGCTTCGAGAAGCTCTATGCGGTCGAGCGGGTAGATTTGGAATCCATCGTCCGTGAGGTCGCACAGGATCTTTTTCCGCGGGCGCTTGCCAAGAACATCGATTTGGGCGTGGAAGGCAGCGGCCGAGCGCTTTGGATCGAAGGCAATCCGGTGCTGCTGCGGGAGATGATCAAAAACCTGATGGACAACGCCATCAAATACACCCCACGCGGCGGCAGTGTTACCGCTCGTACCCGCCATGCAGGGGCGCCCATTCTCGAAGTCGAGGATACCGGCATCGGTATCCCCGAAGCTGACCGCGAACGGGTGTTCGAGCGATTTTTCCGTGTGCTTGGCAGTGGTGTGGATGGCTCCGGTCTGGGGCTGTCGATCGTGCAGGAGATCGCCGAACTGCATCGCGCCACGGTCAGCCTCAACCCGAATCCCGCCGGACAAGGCACCATTGCCCAAGTCGTGTTTCCGCGCAGCCATGTTGCCGCGCCGCCCCCAGTCGGGCGCAGCGCAGGGGCAGAGCTCGGCAGCAAAGCGGATGCCGATTAGCTTGCCCGCTGCGCAGCAAGCGCCTGTGAGGCTGCCCTTTTAGCCGCCGAGTTGGGCCAGATGGAAGCGGTGGCGCAGGAAGTTTTGGAAGGCTTTGACCTCTTCCAGGGCGAGCCTCAAGCGGCCTTTTTCGATGCGATTGAGATGATCCAGCGGCAGACGGTTGCTGGGTTCGCGCCCTTCTTCCAAGGCCAGTAGCTGGGCGCGCAGGCGCAGGCTGACCAGCCAGTCGAAAGCGGCGATGAGGTTTTCGGCCTGATGGGCGTTGAGTACGCCAGCCTCACACAGGCCGAGGATGCGCGCACGGGTGCCGCCGTCTTGAATGCCGGCACGTAGCGCCATGGCTTTGACCCCTTCGGTGATGGCGAAAATGCCGGCTTTTTTGAGGTCGATGGTGCCGCGCTGCGGCCCCTTTTTGTCGGCCACGACGCGGCCAAACCAGCCCAGCGGGGGGCGAAACTTGACCACATTGGCAGCGCTTTTGGCCAGGAACAGCTCGTTGGCGCGCAGCCGTTCGGTGATGTAGGTCTTCAATTCACGCTCAAAAGCGCTGTTGCCGTGCAGGGTGCGCAGGTCGAAGAACATGCTGCCCGACAAAATGTTGTCTGGCGTGGGCGTGCTCAGCCATTTGTCGAGCACCTTTTTCCACTCGCCCAGGCTGCGCCGCCAGATGTCGTTTTTGGCCATGATGCCGCCGGGGCAAGGCGGCACGCCGATACCGATCAGGCTGTCGATCACATCGATGCTGAATGCACGCAGTCGCTCGATCTCGGCAGCGGACAGATCGTCCGCGTAAATGATCGCGTTATCCTGGTCGGTGACCAGGGTTTGCTCGCCGCGCCCTTCGCTGCCCAGCACCACAAAGGCAAAACGGTCGGTGAGGTCCGGGTAGCGTTCGGCGCGGATCCGTTCGATCAGGCGCGCGAGGATGCGGTCGTTGAGGTGGGCCACGGTTTGCACCAGGTCGCCGGTGCGGATACCGCTGCCGACCAGGTGTATCACCAGTTCCTCGACCTTGCGGTGCAGGGTTTTGAGTGCTTCGGGGCTGTCGGCGTCTTCGATCTCCAACATCAGCTGTTGGGGGGAGCGGCTTTGCAGACGCAGCGCGTCCGAGTCGGTCAGGATGCCGCTCAGCCGGCCGTCGGCATCGATCACGCACAGACGGTGGATGCGCCGCCGGCTCATCAGAAACAGTGCTGTATACAGGTATTCATGCTCGCCGATGGTCACCAGCGGGCTGTTCATGACATCGCGCACCCTCAGTTCACGCGGGTCCAGCCCCGCGGCTACCACTTTGTTGCGCAAATCGCGGTCGGTGACGATGCCGATCGGCTCGCCATCTTGGCATGCCACCACGCTGGAAATGCCGCGCTGGCGCATCTCGGCGGCAACCGCGACCAGCGCTTGATCGGCGGCGCAGGTCACGACGTTACGCCGGGCGAGTTGGCTGACCGGGGTGAATAAGACGTTCTCAGCGGTCATCGGAAATATCCCCCTGATCGATGCATGGTTTTACGGTTGGACTATATACGTTTGGCGGGCCGCCGTGGACGGGTGATGCGGGCCGGACGAAATTGCGTCAAACTGCCGGTTCTAAATCCGGAAAATCGCCATGGATGACGCACAACGGCTAAAGCGGCGGACCTTCGACACCCCGCTGGGGAGCATGGTGGCGCTTGCTGACGGGCAGGGGCTGGCGGGGCTGTATTTCGATGACCAGGATGATTTGCCGGATGCGGCGCACAGTATCGATGCACCTTCGCATCCGCTGCTACGCCAGCTCGAGCACGAGCTTGGCGAATATTTTGCCGGCCGCCGCGCGGTATTCAGTGTGCCGCTGGCCCCGGCGCCGACCGCGTTTCAGCAACGTGTACGCGCCGGGCTGATGGCGGTGCAGGCCGGACAGACCACCTCCTATGGCGCGCTAGCGCGCGCCATAGGCAGCCCGCAGGGTTTTCGCGCCGTGGCACAGGCTTTGGCCCGCAACCCGCTGGTGATTATCGTGCCCTGCCATCGGGTGCTGGCGCAGGGGGGCAAACTGGGCGGGTTTTCCGCCGGCCTTGCGCGCAAGTCGCAGTTGCTGGCCCATGAGGCGCGCCACTGGCGCGCCGGGCCTGTTTATTGAGACCTGTCGGCGCTTGCCGCGGTGTCCGCCGTTGCCGCCTCCAGCAAGGCTTCGCGCCGGGCCGCAGCAAGCAGTTCTTGTGCGCTCCAGTTCGGAATGCGGAAGTATTCCGGGTGCGAAGACACTTTGAGTGTGTAGGCCTCCTGGCCGGCTGCCTGGCCCAGCAAATAGTCGACGGTTGTGCCGTCGCGCCGGGTCAGCTTCAGGTGCAGAAGGGGCGTCTTGAGCCCGAATTCGGGTTTGGCCTCTTGGCCTAATACCGCGTCAAAGCGCAAATCGGCCAGTTGGCGGCTCAGCCGGACGGCGGCATCCGAGTTCACCCTCATGCCCTCGGGCAGGGGGCGGGCTGTCCAGGAAGCGTCTTGCTGCGCCCGCTCGATACGCAGACCGTCTATGTCGATGGCGGCGATCTCGGTCGGTGGCAGAGTCAGTAACGCTTTGTCTTGCCAGTCGCTCACACGCAGCGGAAGATCGAATAGAGCCAGTTCGACGATGTGGACTGCGTCATCGCCTTGGCGTCTGGCATGAAGCCGACGCAGTGCGGGCGAGCTGCCCAGGTAAAGCGTGGCCTGGGGGGTGTCGCCTCTGGCCAGGGTAATGCGTCGTTCGAAGTGCGCGTCGCCGACCTTGAAACGCGCATGGGCGCTGCGCGAGGCTGCCACCACATCGCCACGGGCAAGCCCGGCCAGGCGGTCGAGCAACTGTGTCACGCGCTCGCTGTCGGCCGGAAAGTCACCGGCTTCGGGCAGCCGCCAGCGACCGTCTTTGTTGACCAGCACCAGTTTGTCGTGCTCCGGGCCTTCCAAGGTGATGCGGTCGATGGCGGTCTTATCGAAGCTCAGCAGCGCGCCGCCCTGTTGGCTGACGCTCAGTGCCGAGTCGGAAAAACCTACCCCCAACGCCAGCAGAAGCTGCACCCCAAGGAGTACGGCCAGCCATTGGATCGTTTTCTTCATCGCTTACACCTCCGCGAGGATTCGGTCGTGGTACCGGCGATCGGTGGCCGCCACCCGACGCCGCCAGCCCCAGACGGCTGCTAGGCCGAGCAGGGCCAGGCCGTAATTGAGGTATTCCCAAAATTGCTGTTCGCTCTCACGCAGCGGATCGAGCGTGCGTGCAAGCTGGGTGCGTCCGCGCAGCGCCAGCAGGTCGGGGTCTTCCAGCGACCAGTCGATGGCGTTTTGTACGAAAGCCAGGGGCTTGGTGTAGAGGGTGTTTAGCCCTTGCGAGGCGATCTCCAGCGCGGCGTCGGAGGCAAAACTGTTGCTTGCCACCAAGATGAGGCGCGCGGATGCGGGGGAATGGTCGATCACGCTATCGATGCGCGGTGCGGCGTTTTTCGGTTGCGCAGTGTCGCCGCCCGCGTCCTCTGCGCCGGTTTCCGAAAGGCTGCGTGCCAGTGGAGACGGTTGCCCCTGGTAGAAAGAGTCGAAACGCCCTTCTACGGCCACTGCCAGCAGGCGTGCGCCGCGCTCGCCGCTGACCGCAAAGCCGGTGTCGGGATAACTGCGGTAGTCCGGCACCAGGTCGATGCGGTCCGACACCCAGCTCTGCGCCGAGCTGGTGAGCAGCCGACTGACGCTGCGACCCTTGTTTTTGTCCGCATCCACGCTGATCGGCGAAGCCCAACTAACCGTGAGTTGGCCGAGCGTGGCGGTTACCGGGTGGTCGGCATTCAACCCCGCGCCGCGCAGATCGGCAAAATGCGGATAGGGCAGTAGATGGTATTCGAGGAAGGTCAAGCCGCCCACCGCGCGCTCCACCGGCACCGGCAAGGCGGCGTTGCGCGGATCGAGGACCATGCTGTGTTCGACGCGCAGGCCATGATGAGCAAGCCAGTCCTCCAGACCGCTGTCCGTTTTGCTGGCGGTGAGCGTGTTGTGCACCTGCACATCGAAAGGCGAGCTCGCCAGCACCACGCTGCCGCCCTGCATTAGGAACTGGTCGATGGCAAACCGCTGGGTGTCATTCAGCGCCCGCGGCGCGAGCACCAGCAGCAGGTCGGCTTCAGGCGGCACATGGCCGTCGGCGAGATCGGTGTCGCGCAGACGGACCTGTTCGCTCAGCGCCTGTTCGAGCTGGCTGTAGCGCTGGCCGCCGGGACCGAAAGCCGGGGGCTTGAGCACTGCGACGGTTTTCAACGCGCCTGGCGCAAAGCGCGCGAGCGCAGCATCCAGGCTGCGTTTGAGCGCATCCTTGTCCAGATTGGCCGGTAGTGGCACTTGCACCGTTTCGCCGGCGCTCTCCAGCAGCAGGTAAAACCAGAACGGTTTGGGATCGAGCAAGTCGGCGATCTGCGGCCCAAAGCCATACTTGCGTTGCAATTCTGCGGCAAGCTGGCCGCCTTCGGCATCCGGGTCTTGGAGCGTGACCTGCAGTTTGTCACCGGCCTGTTTGGCGTAGTCGTCCAGCAGCGTCTGCAGATCGGCGCGCAAACTGCGTAGCGCCGTGGGCAGACGTGAGTCGGGCGAGATGTAGCCATGAAAGACCACCGGTTGGCTCAGGTTCTCGAACGGATTGCCGCCCGCAGCCCAGGCTCCGCTGACTTTGCGAATGGCGCGGGTGATGGCGTATTCCGGGTTTTTCAGCACCACCTCCAGGTCCTGCTCGCCATGCGCTTTGACTTCGATGAGGTCGCGAAAGCCGAGCTTTTCATATTGGTCGCCGTAGGCCACGACAATGTCGAAATACGCGCTGACCACCGCAGCCTGGTAACGGTCGGCGGTTTGAAACGGCACCGGGCGCACGCCGTAGCGCGCGGCTGCGTCTTCTTCGGCCGCGCGGTCGCGGGTCGGGTCGATGAACTCCACCTGCGCCCGTCCGCCCGCAGCCACTGCGTATTCCTCCAGCAGGTCTTTGAGCTGCGGCACCAGCGGTGCGAGCAGCGGATGGGTTTTGGCCGAAAAATAGCCACGGATCAGCAAAGGCTCGGTCAAGCGCGCCAGTTGCCGGCTGGTAGCCTCCGACAGGGAATGGACCTTGCCGGCAGTAAGATCGACGCGCGCCCAGCCGATCGGCGCCAGCCACAGATTGGCGGCCACGAAGTTGGCCGCCGCCAGCGCCGCCGCCCAGCCCCACTGGCGGTGGCGCGTACCGGCAGGATTGCCGGCCCAGCGCAGCCGCTCCAGGCTGTAAAGATTGAGGGTGAGAAACACCCCGACGATGGACAGGTAGTAATACAGGTCACGCAGATCGATGACGCCACGGGCGATCGATTCAAAGCGGGCGCCGGTGCCCAGCAGCGCCAGCACACCGCCAATCCGATGGCCGAACAAGTTGGTGAGGGTGGGCGAGCCGATCAGGTAAAACAGACCGCACACCAGGGTGGTGAGCATCAGCGCGATGATTGGGTTGTCCGTGCGCCCGCTCATATACAGGCCAATGGCGACATAGGCCGCGGCCAAAAACAGCGTGGCCAGGTAGCCGCCGATCACCGGCCCCCAGTCTAGCGGCCCCAGCAACGCAACCGTGATCGGCAATGGCACGGTGAGCGCCAGGGCCAATGCCACCAGCGCCAGGGCGGCGGCAAATTTGCCCAGCACCAGGGCCAGCGGCGGTACCGGCGCGGTGAGCAGGCTCTCCAGTGTGCCGGCCCGACGCTCCTCCGACCAGGTGCGCATGGTCAGTGCCGCAACCAAAAAGATGAGCAAAAGCGGCAGCCACTTGAACAATGGCCGCAGATCAGCGATGTTGCGCGCAAAAAAGGTCTCGATCCAGAAAAATGCAAACAGGACTGCGGCCAGGAACACCCCCAGGAAAAGATAGGCCGCCGGGCTGGCAAAGACACCGCGGAATTCCTTGCGCGCGACTTGGCCGGCATGGGTCAGCAGATCAGACATGGGCGAGCTCCTCGTTAGCCTGGGCAAAAACCGTTTCCAGATCGCGGCGCTCGGCGGCAAGCTCATGCACCGGCAGCTTGGCCTCGGCCAATGCATGCGCGACCTGCGGCGCCACCGCCGGATCCGCGGCAAGGCGATAACGGCGCAGGCCGCCGATCGCACTCAGTTCTTCCACGCCGCTCACGCCTTCAACGCCCGCAAGCGTTGCGCGGGCATCGCCTTCGACCGCCACCAGCAGGGCGTGGCTTTGTTGCAGGGCGTCGAGACGGGCATCGACCACCAGTTGGCCGGCGCGCAGAATCAGCACCCGTTCGCACACCGCCTGCACCTCTTGCAGAATGTGGGTGGATACGATCACGGTGGCGGTGCGGGCCAACTCACCGATCAGTGCGCGCATCTGGCGAATCTGGGTGGGGTCCAGGCCGTTGGTGGGTTCGTCCAGAATCACGATGTCCGGTTCGTGCAGGATCGCCTGGGCGACGCCGACCCGCTGGCGGTAGCCGCGGGAGAGGGTATGAATGGGTGCGGTGGCTTTGTCTTTCAGCGCGGTGCGGCGGATGGCGCGGGCAATGGCGGCCTCACGCTGCGCCTTGGCCACGCCGTGCAATGCGGCCTGATAATCGAGATAGTCGATGACCGTCATGTCCGGCCATACCGGGCAGTTTTCCGGTAGATAGCCGATACGCGCCTGAATGGCCGCGGTATCGCGACCCATTTCCAGCCCATCGATCCGGATGGTGCCGGAGGTCGGCTCCAAGTACCCGGTGAGCATTTTCATGATGGTGGTCTTGCCGGCGCCGTTATGGCCCAGTAGGCCCACCACTTCGCCGCGCCCGATGGTAAAACTGACATCGTTGACCGCGGCCAAGCCGCCATAACGGCGGGACAAGTGTTCTACTTGAATCATCCCAATCTTTCCAGGTTGAACCCACAACAACACATTAAGGCGAGTGACCGTTGCCGCCATGGCCGTATCGGCGGCAAACGGTCAACAATGCCCAACAGGGCGGGGCAGGATGATCGGGGGGCGAGCGGATGAGTTTTGGCGCGAAGTTCGCGCAGCCGATGATCGGTGTTGCCAAGTGCATCGGTTCGGTCAAGGGGGATGCGGGATCTCCTCGAAAAACGCGCGCTCTGACACAAGGTCAGCGTGGAAAGTTCCGCGCCCGGGCGCGCTGCTGCGCCGCCGGCAGGGGCAGCGGTCGTGCAAGCGCGCGCGGGGGATTCAGCGCCCGGTGACCACCGGGATGTCTTTGAGCGTTTGGCCGGAAACTGCCAGGCGTGCCGCTTGCGGTACTGCGTCAGCCAACCGCGGGGCGAGCCCCAGGCGTGTGCACAGGCGCGCTTCCCTGGCCAGTACGGTGCGCAAACTGGCCAGCTTGACATGGCCGAAGCCGCGAATCTGGTCGGCCAGCGCAGCCAGCGCGACCGCATCGCCTAGTGTGTCGGACGACAGGCGCGGCAGCAGCGCTTCCATCTGTTGTGCATAGGCGGCGGCCAGCGCGCGCTCCATGCGTCGCTCGGCGGTGTGGCCGAACGGATCGAACCAGGTGCCGCGCAAAAACTTGCCGCGCGCCAGCCATTTCATGGCGCCCAGCAGCCAGGGGCCGTAGCGCACCTTTGACGGTGGTGCACCGTTGCGGGATTTGACCAGTAACGGCGGGGCCATGTGGAAGGACAGCCGCAGCTTGCCCTCGAAGGTTTCCTCCAGCGCGCGGCGAAAGCGTCCGTCGGTGTAAAGGCGCGCCACTTCATACTCGTCCTTGTAGGCCAGCAGCTTGGCATAGCCCTGTGCTACCGCGCGGGTGAGCGGCAGCGCCGGATCGCTGTCGAGGCGCTGTTCGGCTTCGCGCACCTTGTCCACCAGCGCCCGGTAGCGCGCCGCGTAGGCTGCATTCTGATAGGCGGTGAGCTGTTCGACGCGGTGGGCGATGAGTTCGTCCAGGGTCAGGGTGCGCGCTGCCGGCTCCTCGGCCAGGGCGAACACGGTGTCGGGCGCCTCGGCAGCCAGACGGCCCAGTTGAAAGGCCATGCGGTTGGCCTCGATCGCCACGCCGTTCAGTTCGATGGCGCGCTCAAGCGCGGCCCGCGACACCGGTACCAGGCCGCGCTGCCAGGCGTAGCCCAGCAGCAGGATGTTGGCGCCGATGGCGTCGCCCAATAGACGCAGCGCCAGGTCGTAGGCATCGACGGCTTGCAGTGCGGCGGGGTCGTCGTCCGCGCCCACCGCGTAGCACAGCTTGTCGACCAGAGCCTCGGCATGCAGGCTGGCGTCCGGATCGCGCACGAATCGGTCGGTGGGATGGGGGTGGCTATTGACCACCACGCGGGTGCGGCCGCGGCGCACCGTGCCCAGCGCCTCCGGCGAGGCGCCCACCACCAGGTCGCAGGCCAGCAGCAGATCGGCCTGTTGGGTGTCGATGCGCACCTGGTTGAGCAAATCGGGCCGCTTGGCCCAGCGGATGAAAGCGAGCACCGCCCCGCCTTTCTGTGCGAAACCCATGAAATCGAGCTGCGAGCTGGCCATGCTGTCCAGATGCGCGGCCATGCTCACCAGCGCGCCCACGGTGACCACGCCAGTGCCGCCCACGCCGGTGATCAGCATGTCGTAGGGCGCTTCATCCAAACCCGTGACTGGTTGCGGCAGGTGGGCGATGAGTTCGTCGAGCCGTTCGCGCCCGAGACGGGCGACACGCTTCTTCAACTTGGCGCCTTCGACCGACACGAAGCTCGGGCAGAAGCCCTGCACGCAGGAATAGTCCTTGTTGCAGGACGACTGCTCGATCTGGCGCTTGCGCCCGAGTTCGGTTTCCAGCGGCAGAACCGACAGGCAGTTGGATTGCTGGCCGCAGTCGCCACAGCCTTCGCAGACTTCGGCGTTGATGAAGATGCGGCGGTCCGGGTCGGGATATTCGCCTTTCTTGCGCCGGCGGCGTTTTTCGGCCGCGCAGGTCTGGTCATAAATCAAACAGGTCACGCCTTCGATTTCACGCAAGGCGCGCTGCACCGCGTCCAGTTCGCTGCGGTGATGGAAGGTGGTGCCGGGCGGGAACAGGCTTTCCTGACCGCGGTATTTCTCCGGTTGGTCGCTCACCACTGCCAGCCTGCGTACCCCTTCGGCCTCCACCTGACGGGCGATGCGTTCCACCCCGATGACCCCATCGACCGGCTGGCCGCCGGTCATGGCCACCGCGTCGTTGTAAAGAATTTTGTAGGTAATGTTGGCGCGCGCGGCGATGGCTTGGCGGATGGCGAGCGAGCCGGAATGGAAATAGGTGCCATCGCCCAGGTTCTGGAACACATGGGCACGCGCGGTAAAACGCCCGTGCGCGGCCCAGTCGACGCCTTCGCCGCCCATTTGGATCAGCCCGGTGGTGGCGCGCTCCATCCACGAGGCCATGAAATGGCAGCCGATACCGGCTTGGGCAATCGAACCTTCCGGTACCTTGGTAGAGGTGTTGTGCGGGCAACCGGAGCAAAAATAGGGCAGACGACGCACTGTGTCGGCGTTGTTGGAGAGCAGGGCCGGCGCGGTGAAATCGATGACCTGTGCGCGGCGGTCCAAAGCCGGCTTGTGCGTCGCCAGCCAGTCGGCAAACACCGGCATGATGCGCGAAGGGCGCAACTCGCCGAGCGCGGAGAGCAAAGGTCGACCGGTGGCGTCGGTTTTGCCCACCACCTGCGGGCGGGCAGGCAGGTTGAACAATTGCTCACGCAACTGGCGTTCCACCACCGGGGCTTTTTCCTCGATCACCAGCACCTCGGTGAGCCCCTGGACCAGTTGCGCGATGCGGGTCGGCTCCAACGGAAACACCAGTCCCACTTTGTAGAGGCGGATGCCGGCCGCTTCCAGCTCGGCGAGCGTGAGCCCGAGGCGGCGCAGCACTTCCAAAAAGTCGTAGTGCGCCTTGCCGACGGTGACGATGCCCAGATCCGCCTGTTCGGGTTGGGTGATCCAGCGGTCCAGACTGTTTTCCCGTGCGAAGGCGCGCACCGCATCCAGCTTGGCCGCCAGGCGCTGCTCGATGGAAAGGCTGGGCAAATCCGGCCAGCGGTAGTGCAGGCCGCCGTCCGGGGTGACGAATTCGGCCGGCGGCGGAAAGTGGGTGCGCACGCTGTCGAGGTCCACCGTCATGCCGCTTTCGACCACTTCGGAAATGGCCTTGAAACCTACCCAGTTTCCCGAAAAACGTGACAGCGCCCAGCCGTAGAGGCCGAATTCCAGATACTCGGCAACATTGCCCGGATGTAGCACCGGCATGCTCCAGGCTTGCATCGTCAAGTCGCTTTGGTGCGGCATTGATGAGGACACACAGCCGTGGTCATCGCCGGCCACCACCAGCACGCCGCCGTGTGGCGACGAGCCATAGGCGTTGCCGTGCTTGAGCGCGTCGCCGGCGCGATCCACCCCCGGCCCCTTGCCGTACCAGATGGCGAACACGCCATCGACGGTGCGCTGCGGATCGGATTCGACTTGCTGGCTACCCAGCACCGCGGTGCCGGCCAGTTCCTCATTGATGGCCGGCATGAACTGCACGCCGGCGTGCTCGAGTAAAGACTTGGCCTTCCACAGAGCCTGGTCATAGCCGCCCAGCGGGGAGCCGCGGTAGCCGCTGATGAAACCTGCGGTGTTGAGCCCGCGCGCGCGGTCGAGGGCAGACTGCATCAACGGCAGGCGGACCAGGGCCTGGATGCCGGTCAGAAAGACGGTGCCGCGCGAGGCTTCCAGACTGTCGGTGAGGCGGTAATCGCTGCGCAGCGGCGCAGGCGGCGGGGCACTTGTGGGGGGCACGGCGGAAGCGCGCAGCGGCACGTGCCCGGCCGGCCGGGGCGGGGTTTGCATCATCGTCTCTCTCCACTGGGTTGGGGGCGGTCGGATGGCCGCACACCTCTTTCGTGCTGAAAGCTTAGTTCCCGATGACGGATGACGGGTTCTCTTTGTGCGCAGATTTTCCGCAAGGATAGGTATGATTGATCCACATCAAGAGCGCTTTGGAGAATAGATATGCTCGATCGCATGGTGCGGCGCATCCTTTATGAGCTGCAGCGCGATGCGCGTCTGTCGGTGCAGGAGCTGGCCAGCCGCATCGGTCTGTCGGCGACGCCATGCTGGCGACGGCTCAAGGAGATCGAAAAAAGCGGTCTCATCCGCCGCCATACCGTGCTGCTCGACCGTGAGGCGCTGGGGCTGAGGGAATGTCTGCTGGCGCATGTGAGCTTGCTGCGGCACGCCGGCAATACGGTGGATGAATTCGAGCGCGCGGTGCTGGAACACCCCGAGGTGATCGAGTGCTACAGCACCACCGGGGACGCCGACTACATTCTGAAGATCGTGGTGCCGGACATGAAAGCCTACGACGCGTTTTTACATCGGCACATCTTCAGCATTCCGGGTGTGGCCAATGTGCGCACCGCGGTGGTGCTGCGCGAAGTCAAATACGACACGCTGTTGCCGATCGACCCTGGCTGACCGGTGGCTGTAGACGGCTGCGGCAGGCCGTCTGCGGCGTTGTTCAGTTGGCAGGAGACGAGGCGGTGGCGGCAGCCAAGTGTTGTTTCGGCCACGCCCAATCGCGTTCCCAGGCTGCGCGCACCAAGTTGGGGTACTGGGCCTTGCCCAGACTGCCGTTATAGCGGCCCAGTGCGCGAAAAAGATCGCCCTTTTCGATATCCAGATAGTGGCGCAGGATGGTACAGCCGTAGCGCAGGTTGGTGCGCAGGTGAAAGAGGTTGTCGCCCGGACTGCCGATGACCTCGACCCAGAACGGCATGACCTGCATATAGCCGCGCGCGCCGGCGGTAGACACCGCGTATTTGCGGAAATTGCTCTCGACCTGGATCAAGGCGAGCACCAGTTGTGGATCCAGGCCGGCGCGGGTGGCCTCGTAGTGCACCGAGGTCAGCAGATCGATACGGTAATCGCGGTCGGGGATGCGTTTTTCCAGACGGCGCGACATCGCTTCCAGCCAGCGCTGGCGTTCGATTGGATCGGCAATCAGCAGACGGGGCGCGGCGGCGTCGGCCACCGCGGTGTGCAGCGCGGCGCGCACGCTCGCTGCCATGGGCTCGTACTGCTGATTGCCGGCAAAGCCGGACGCGCTGCCGAACAAGACGGCAGCGCTCAGCACGTAGCGAAACAGTCGGCGCGCGGAACCCATACCGGCTTTATACCCTTTCAGCGGCGCCCGAGTCGAGCCTGCACGGCGTCGGCCAGTCCTTCCAGCGGGAGCGGGGTGGCATCGAGGTCGCGCCGGCCTTGATACTCCACCTGGCCTTCCTTGAGACCGCGATCGCCGATGGTGATGCGGTGCGGGATGCCGATCAGTTCCCAATCGGCAAACATCACCCCGGGGCGTTCGTCCCGGTCATCCAGGATGACGTCGATGCCGGCCGCCCGCAGTGCCTGGTAGAGCGCGGTGGCGGCGGTGCGCACCGCCTCGGAGCGGCCCCAGCCCACCGGACAGATCACCGCCTGGAACGGGGCGATCGCGTCCGGCCAGATGATGCCGCGCTCGTCATGGTTTTGTTCGATGGCCGCGCCCGGGATGCGGCTGATGCCGATGCCGTAGCAACCCATCGCGAAGGGTTTGGGTCGTCCGTCCTCATCAAGGAAGGTGGCGTTCATCGCCTTGGAATATTTGGTGCCCAGGTAGAACACGTGGCCGACCTCGATGCCGCGCTGGATGGCGAGCGCACCCTTGCCGTCGGGGCTGGGGTCGCCGGCGACCACGTTGCGGATATCGGCCACCAGATCGGGTTCGGGCAGGTCACGCCCCCAGTTGACGCCGGTGTAGTGGAAGTTCTCCGTATTCGCGCCACAAATGAAGTCGGCCATATTGGCCACGGTGCGATCGGCTACCACCTTGACCGGCTTTAACAGGCCGATTGGTCCCAGGTAGCCGGGCTTGCAGCCGAAGTGCTCGACGATCTCGGCCTCGGTGGCAAAGCGGAAGCCGTTTTTCAATCCTTCCAGCTTGCCGGCCTTGACCTCGTTGAGTTCGTGGTCGCCGCGCACCAGCAACAGCCACAGGGTCACGCCAGCCGGTTGGCCGGCCGCATCCAGGTCGTCGGTGGCCAGCACCAGGGATTTCACCGTGGTTTGCAACGGTACACCGAGCAGCGCGGCGACTTCCTCGCAGGTGGCTTTGCCGGGGGTCGGAGTCTTCACCAACTCGGCGCCGGGTGCGGCACGGCTGGTGAGCAGCGGCAGTGCTTCGGCCAGCTCGATGTTGGCCGCGTAGTCGGACTGCGGGCAGTACACGATGGCGTCTTCGCCGGTGTCGGCGATGACCTGGAACTCGTGCGAGCGGTCGCCGCCGATGGCGCCGGTGTCGGCCGCCACCGCGCGATAGCTGAGGCCCAGGCGGTCAAAGATCCGGCAATAAGCGGCATACATGGCATCGTAGCTGCGTCCGGCGGCCTGCTCATCGCGGTCGAAGGAGTAGGCGTCTTTCATGATGAACTCACGCCCACGCATCACCCCGAAGCGCGGGCGGCGCTCGTCGCGGAACTTGGTCTGGATCTGATAGAAGTTTTTGGGCAACTGCCGGTAGCTTTTCAGCTCCTGGCGGGCAATGTCGGTGACCACTTCTTCGGAGGTCGGCTGCAGGGCAAAGTCGCGCTCGTGACGGTCTTTGAAGCGCAGCAGCTCGTCGCCCATTTTGTCCCAGCGGCCGGTCTCCTGCCACAGCTCGGCCGGCTGCACCATCGGCATGGTGAGCTCCAGGGCGCCGGCGCGGTCCATTTCCTCACGCACGATGTTTTCCACCTTACGGATGACCCGCAGGCCCATCGGCATGTAGGTGTAGATGCCCGCGGCGACTTTGCGGATCAGACCGGCGCGCAGCATCAGTTTGTGGCTGATGACTTCGGCGTCGGACGGGGCTTCCTTCAGGGTGGACACGAAAAACTGGGAGGCGCGCATGCTGACAATCCACGAACGAGGACAGGACCAAACCCGCGATTCTAGCGCATGCGACCGGTTCGATGCGCCGCGCGCGCAGGGAACGATCTGACCGAGCTTGCTTTCCAAGCATCGGCAAGTGTGGAAAAATCCGCCACAGTCCATGAAAATTTTGAAGGTTCGATCATGCTCGACCGTGAAGGCTATCGCCCGAACGTCGGCATCATTCTGGTCAATGCGCGTAACGAGGTATTCTGGGGCAAACGCATCCGCGAGCATTCCTGGCAGTTTCCGCAAGGTGGCATCAAGCACGGCGAATCACCTGAGCAGGCGATGTACCGGGAATTGTTCGAAGAAGTCGGCTTGCGTCCCGAGCATGTAAAAATCCTCGGTCGCACACGTGGCTGGTTGCGTTACGACGTTCCTAAGCACTGGATCAAGCGGGAGTGGCGTAACACCTACCGCGGGCAAAAGCAGATCTGGTTTTTGCTGCGGCTGGTGGGGCGTGACTCTGACGTGTGCCTGCGCGCCAGCAACCATCCGGAATTCGATGCCTGGCGTTGGAGTGACTACTGGGTGCCGCTCGATTCGGTCATCGAATTCAAGCGCGGGGTCTATCAGCAGGCGCTGACCGAGCTGTCGCGGCTGCTGTTTCGCTCCAAACCGCGCGAGATTCCGGAAAGCTACCGGCGGGCCGATGCGCCTTGAATGAAACTGGGCGGCAGACCCCGGTTTATGACCCGGAGTATGCCGCCCCTGCCGTGTGCGTCGTTTTTCCGGTTCAGCGTTTGAAGCGTTCTTCGGCGATCCGGTCGGCGACCTCGTTGGTCGGCCGCTCTTCGCTACGTGCGCGGGCGAATATTTCCATCAGATTGTCGTAGATGCGCGCCACATGCGCGCTTGCCTTGGCAGCATCGTAGCCGGCGCGCTCGTAATACACATCGATGATGCCGCCGGCGTTGATGACGTAGTCCGGTGCGTAGAGGATGCCGCGGCGCATCAGCTCGGCGCCGTGGCGCGGTTCGGCAAGCTGGTTGTTCGCCGCCCCGGCGACGATGCGGGCTTTGAGCTGCGGGATGGTGGTGTCGTTGATGATCGCGCCCATTGCGCAGGGGGCCAACACATCCACATCCAGGCCGAAAATGGCTTCAGGTGCCACCACGGTGGCGTCGTACGCCTTGGCGGTGCGCAGCAGGGCATCGCGCTCTATGTCGGTGATCCACAGTTGGGCACCGGCCTCTTTGAGATGGCCGGCCAGATGGTGGCCGACGTTGCCGACGCCCTGAATGGCCACTTTCAGCCCCTCCAGCGAATCGCGCCCCAGGCGTTCCTTGACCGCGGCCTTGATGCCGACGAAGGTCCCCCAGGCGGTGGCCGGCGACGGGTCGCCGCTGCGGGTACTGCCGTCGGCGGCGGGCTTGTCGTGCACCCCGGCTACATGGCGGGTAAATTGCGCCATGTATTTCATGTCGGCCACGCTGGTGCCGGAGTCTTCGGCGGCAATGTAACGCCCGCCGAGGTTTTCCAGCGCGCGCGCAAAAGCGGCCAGCAATTCCGGGGTTTTTTGAGTGCGCGGATTGCCGATGATCACCGACTTGCCGCCGCCGAGCTTTAGATTGGCCATCGCGGATTTGTAGGTCATACCGCGCGACAGGCGCAGCACGTCGCGCACCGCTTCTTCCTCGGTGGCGTAGGGCCACATGCGGCAGCCGCCCAAAGCGGGGCCGAGGTTGGAATTGTGCACGGCGATGATCGCGCGCAAACCGCTCTTGTCGTCGCTGACGAACACGACTTGTTCATGGTCGGCGAAATCGCTCAGGGAAAAAACAGCCATGGTGTGTATCTCCTACCTTGGTGGGGGGGTGGCAGCCGGACGGGGATTACGCTCGTGGCGAGATACCCGCGCCGGCTGCCGCTAAATGCTTGGGTGCGGCGCCATGGCGGCCGCGGCCGCTTTAGCCTCATGGGCCTGATGGCGACCGCTCGGCAAGCGCGCCTGCCTTGGGGGCTTTACCCGGCAAGCACCGCAATAGTCTTGCGGGGGTTCTGCGGACCGTTGCCGGGTACGGCCTCGCGGCGCCGAAAAGCGTCCAGCAACTCAGCCTGGCGCTTGCGCGCGGCAGCCAGATAGCGCTCGCGGACATGACCGAAGCCGCGGATGCGATCCGGAATGTTGGCCAGCTCCACCGCCGTCTCCAAATTCGACCGTTCCAACCCGGAAATGATTTCTTCAACGACACGCTCATAGTCGGCGATCAACTCACGGTCGAGCTTGCGGTCGTGACTGCGCGCAAAAGGGTCGAAGAAACTGCCGCGCAGCCCGCGCAGCCGTGCCAGCACCCGCATAGCCTTGAGCATCCACGGACCGTAAGCCTTTTTCTTCAGCTCGCCGGTGGCCGCATCCTTGTCGGCCAGTAGGGGCGGGGCGAGGTGAAAGACCAGTTTGTAGTCGCCTTCGAACTGTTCTTCGATGCGGGCGAGAAAGTCGGTCTGAGTGTAAAGGCGTGCGACTTCGTATTCGTCTTTGTAGGCCAAGAGCTTGTGGTAGCCGCGTGCCACGGCTTCGGTAAGCAGGTGCATACCTGGTGCCACCCGGTTTTCGGCCGCACGCACACGCTCGATCAAAGCGGTGTAGCGCTGGGCATACGCGGCGTTTTGGTAGTCGGTCAGATGGGCCGCACGGCGGGCGATCAGCTCCTCCAGGCTGGTGGAGAGCTTGTGGTGCGCCGGTGTGCCCGACTGTGGGCGGGCGGCGGCCCGTACCGCTTCCAGGTCGACCGCTGCGCGTCGGCCCCATTGGAAAGCGGCTTTGTTCGCTTGCACCGCGGCGCCGTTGATCTCGATGGCGCGCAGGATGGCTTCACGCGACAGCGGCACCAGCCCGCGCTGCCAGGCGTAGCCAAGCATGAACAGGTTGGTGGCGATCGAGTCGCCCAAAAGATCGGTGGCCAGGCGGCCGGCATCCAGGAATTCGACGTTTTCTGCGCCCACTGCATCGATGATCTGCGCTTGCATCGAGCTGGCGGGAAACTGCGGGTCGGGGTGTGTGCCCACATCGCCGCTACGCGCCTGGGCGGCAAAGCCGCGCACGAACTCGCTGGTCATGGTCTGGTCGCTGTTGATCAGTGCGCGGGTGTGGCCCGAGCGCATCTTGGCGAGCGACTCGTCGGAAGCTGCCACCACCAGGTCGCAGCCGATCACCGCGTTGGCTTCGCCGGCAGCGATACGCGCAGCGTGCAGCGATTCCGGGCGGTCGGCAATACGCACATGGGACCATACCGCGCCACCTTTTTGCGCCAGGCCGGCCATATCCAGCACGCTTACACCTTTGCCTTCCAGATGGGCAGCCATGCCCAGCAACGCGCCGATGGTGACCACGCCAGTGCCGCCTACGCCGGTGACCAGAATGCCCCAAGGGGTGGCGGTGGTGGGCAGTCGCGGTTCGGGCAGGGCGTCAAATGCTTCCGCCGGATTGCCTGCGGCTTTGCCTCGACGCAGCCGGCCGCCTTCGATGGTGACAAAGGACGGGCAGAAGCCCTTGATGCAGGAAAAATCTTTGTTGCACGAGGACTGGTCGATGGTGCGCTTGCGGCCGAACTCGGTTTCCACCGAGGTCACCGACATGCAGTTGGATTTCTCGCTGCAGTCGCCACAGCCTTCGCAGACGTGGTCGTTGATCAGCACGCGGGTGGCGGGGTCGGGAAACTTGCCACGCTTGCGGCGGCGGCGTTTTTCGGCCGCGCAGGTCTGGTCGTAGATCAGCGCCGACACCCCCGGTACGCTGCGCAACTCGCGCTGCACCGCGTCCAATTCGTCGCGATGGCGCATCGGTGTGCCGTGCGGCAGATCGGCCGGACCATAGGCGCGCGGGGTGCCGTCGGTGACCACGACGATATTGCGCACGCCTTCGGCGGCCAGTTGATGGGCGATGATCGGTACGGTGAGCACGCCGTCGTGCGGTTGGCCGCCGGTCATCGCCACCGCGTCGTTATAGAGGATCTTGTAGGTGATATTGACCTTGGCGGCGACTGCCTGGCGGATGGCCAGAATGCCCGAGTGCATGTAGGTGCCGTCGCCCAGGTTGGCAAACACATGCGTCGTGGCGGTAAACGGCGCCTGCCCGACCCAGGGCACGCCTTCGCCGCCCATCTGGCAGAAGGTGCCGGTGGATTCCGGCGACAGCCAGGTGGCCATGTAGTGGCAGCCGATGCCGGCGATGGCGCGCGAGCCGTCCGGTACCTTGGTCGAGGTGTTGTGCGGACAGCCCGAGCAATAATGCGGCACACGGGCGATCGACAGGCGCGGCTTGGCCAGTGTCGCTTCCTTGGCTTCCAGAAAGGCCAGGCGGGCGCGGATCTTGTCCGAGGTATGAAAGCGTGCAATGCGCGCAGCGATCACCCGGGCGATCATTGCCGGGGTCAGCTCGCCGGCGGCCGGCAGCAGCCAGTCGCCGTGCGGCAGGGCCCATTCGCCTTTTTCGTCGAATTTGCCGATGACGCGCGGGCGCACGTCTTCGCGCCAGTTGTAGAGCTCCTCCTTCAACTGGTACTCGAGGAACTGGCGCTTTTCTTCAACCACCAGAATTTCTTCCAGGCCGTCGGCAAAACGGCGCACGCCCTCGGCTTCCAGTGGCCACACCATGCCCACTTTGTAGAGCCGGATGCCGATTTCGGCGGCGAGTCGATCGTCGATGCCCAGATCTTCCAGCGCCTGACGCACGTCCAGATAGCTCTTGCCACAGGTCATGATGCCCAGGCGTGCGTTGGGGCTGTCGATCACCGTGCGGTCGAGCCGGTTGGCGCGCGCATAGGCGAGCGCGGCGTAGAGCTTGTGGTGAACCAGGCGCTTTTCCTGCACCAGCGGCGGGTCGGGCCAGCGGATGTTGAGACCGTCGGCCGGCAGCGGGAAATCGGTCGGGATCACGGTCTGCACCCGGAACGGGTCCACGTCCACCGAGGCCGAGGTTTCCACCGTATCGGCCAACGCCTTGAAGGCCACCCAACAGCCCGAGTAGCGCGACAGCGCAAAACCGTGCAAACCATACTCCAGGTACTCCTGGATATTGGCTGGGGCGAGCACCGGCATCATCAGTGCCTTGAACACATGCTCGGTCTGGTGCGGCAGGGTGGAAGACTTGGCCGCGTGATCGTCGCCGGCGATCACCAGCACGCCACCGTGCTTGGAGGTGCCGGCCGCGTTGGCGTGGCGGAACACGTCGCCGCTGCGATCCACGCCGGGGCCCTTGCCGTACCACATGGCAAACACGCCGTCGTAGCGGGCGTTTTTGTCCAGGTTGACCTGCTGGGTACCCCATACCGCGGTGGCTGCCAAGTCCTCATTGAGACCGGGCTGGAAGACGATGTGATGCGGTTCGAGGTATTTCTTTGCTTTCCAGAATTCCTGGTCCACGCCGCCCAGCGGTGAGCCGCGGTAGCCGGAGATGAAGCCGGCAGTGTTCAGGCCGGCCGCCGCATCGCGCAGCCGCTGCATGATCGGCAGGCGCACCAGCGCCTGGATGCCGGTCATGTACGCCCGGCCGGCGGTCAGGGTGTATTTGTCGTCGAGGGTCGCGGGGGCAAGTGTGTTCGCCATGGTATGCGTGCGGCGCCATGGCCCCGGCGTGCGGCGCTTGTGGCGCAGCCGTCGGGAGCAGGCGGCCTTGTCTCCTGGTTGGGTTGTCGATGTCCGCTGCGCGCGGCGTTTGTGCGGCGGGTTGGCCAGCGAAGCACTGTAGGGAGTCGATTGAGAAAAATTTTTTCTGATTTGACGGTTTTATTACGAGATAAGAAAAATTTTTTCCTGGCGCAGCCCATAGCATCGACCCGCCGCGGGGCTACCCTGACTACACCCTGCGGGCCATCGAGCGACCGGGCGGGCGCGACAAGTTTTGTCCGCGCGGCTGATCCGCAGCACGGGCATGCCGTCGGTCGATCTCGATCGATCGCGCCATGAGCGCTTGTCAAAACAAGGAGGAGACTGATCGTGTTGCAACAAAACATGCCCGCCGTCGGCAAGGCGGCTTTTCTCGCGCCGGTAAACAACCCCATTCCGCGGGGGCGATGATCATGACCATGACCAAAGCGCACTCCCACGGTCAATGGACCTCCCGCATCGGCTTCATGCTTGCCGCCACCGGTTCGGCGGTCGGTTTGGGCAACATCTGGAAATTTCCCTACATGATCGGCCAGAGTGGCGGTGCGGCCTTCGTGCTGGTTTACCTGCTATGTATTGCGCTGATCGGCTTGCCGATACTGGTGGCCGAATGGATGATCGGTCGGCGCGGCCAGAAAAACCCGATCAACACCATGAGTGAGCTGGCCGCCGGGCAGGGGCATAGCCGCAATTGGGCCGTGGTCGGTTTGACCGGCGTGCTCGGAGCCTTCCTGATCCTGTCTTTCTATAGCGTGATCGGCGGCTGGGCGGTGTCCTATATCGGCGAGTCGGCCCGCGGCGCTTTTGCCGGCATGGACAAAGCGGCTGCCGGTGCGGCCTTTTCGGCCTTTCTGGGCGATGCCGGCAGCTTGCTGACCTGGCACAGCGTGTTCATGTTGCTTACCGTGGGTGTGGTAGCGATGGGTGTGGCCGGCGGCCTGGAGCGCGCCTCCAAATTCATGATGCCGGCTTTGGGCATTTTGCTGTTGGTGCTGGTCGGCTACGGTATGACCACCGGCAGCTTCGGTCAGGCTGCGGCCTATCTGTTCAATCCGGACTGGAGCAAGCTCAACGGCGGCGTGGTCATGGCCGCGCTCGGGCATGCTTTCTTCACCCTGTCGCTGGGCATGGGCATCATGATGGCCTACGGTTCCTACCTGGGCGAAGACGTGGACCTGCTGCGCACCGCGCGTACCGTGGTGATCATGGACACGGTGATCGCGATTGCCGCCGGCCTGGCGATTTTCCCCATCGTCTTCGCTAACGGCCTGGATCCGGCTGCCGGCCCGGGGTTGATCTTTGTCACCCTGCCGCTGGCCTTCGGGAACATGGCAGGCGGGGCGGTGCTGGGCGCGATGTTTTTCCTGCTGCTGACTTTTGCCGCGCTGACTTCGTCGATTTCGCTGTTGGAGCCGGTGGTGGAGCTGGTGGAAGAGCGCACGCCGCTGGGTCGGGTCGGCGCGACCGTGATCGCAGGCTTGGCCACCTGGGCGTTGGGCATCGCAGCCTTGCTGTCGTTCAATATGTGGGCCGATGTCACCCTGCTGGGCCTCAATATCTTCGATTTCCTCGATCAGCTCACCAGTAAATTCCTGTTGCCGCTCACCGGCCTGGGCGTGATCGTCTTTGCCGCTTGGCGCCTGGAGCAGGACAGCGTGCGCCGCGAGCTCAAACTGTCTGACGGCGGCTTTGCGCTGTGGCGCATCGTCACCCGCTTCATTGCGCCCATTGGCGTGCTGGCGGTATTCGTCGGCAATCTCTGAGACCGTTGCCGGGGTTACCCACCCCGGAGGCCGGCAAATGGCCCTGTCGCCTTACAGCGGCAGGGCCGTTTCGTTTTTGATCTCGCGCAGCGCCACGCTGGAGTGGGTGACATCGACTTCCGGAATCTTCAGCAGGAAGTTGTGCATGAACACCGAAAAGGCTTCCAGGTTGGGCAGGTAGAGTTTCAGCAGGCAGTCGGTCTCACCCAGCAGCTCATAGCATTCGACAACTTCGTCATAGCCCTTGATTGCTTGCTCGAAGCGTTCGAGCACCTCGGTGCTGTGCTTTTTGAGCTTGACCCGCACCCACACGCAGGTGCCCAGGCCGAGCTTCTGGCGGTCGGCCAAGGCCACATAACCGCGGATGATGCCGGCCTCTTCCATCTCCTTGACCCGTCGCCAGCACGGCGAGGGCGACATGCCGACCTTGTCGGCCAGCGCCTGGGTACTGAGGGTGGCATCTTTTTGCAGCAGCGCCAGGATACGGCGCTGGGTGGGGTCGAGTTTCATGAGTGTGTTCCTGAAAGGTAGCGATACGGCGCCGGGGCTATATGTATCGCCAAGAGGCTGTGCGGAGTGTACTTCAGCACATACAATTCCTGCTGCCTCGCCACTTGTGCCCGGAGCAATCGATGCCAACGTTGGAACTGCGTGCCGTTGCCACGGGTCATATCGGCCCGCTCGATCTGCGTATCGGCGCAGGCGAATGTGTCAGCCTGCGGGGGGCGTCGGGCAGCGGCAAATCGCTGTTGCTGCGCGCGCTGGCGGACCTCGACCCGCACGCCGGCGAGGTCTGGCTGGACGGGGTGGCCTGTTCAGCGATGCCGGCGCCGCAGTGGCGCCGCAAGGTGGTGCTGGTGGCCGCCGAGAGCCAGTGGTGGCACGCCCGCGTGGGCGCGCACTTTCCGCCCGGCTTCGAACGCGCGCGCTTGGCAGCGCTCGATCTGCCGGGCGAGGCGCTGGACTGGGAGGTGGCGCGCTGCGCCACCGGCGAGCGCCAGCGCCTGGCCCTGTTGCGCGCGCTGGCGCTGCAACCGGCGGCGCTGCTGCTCGACGAACCCACTGCTCATCTGGATGCGGACAGCAGCGCGCGGGTAGAGGCTTTGGTGGCCGACTACCGGCGCGATCACGCCGCCGCGGTGTTGTGGGTGAGCCACGATGCGCGCCAGGCCGCGCGGGTGGCAAGCCGGCGCCTGGTGTTGCGCGAAGGGCGGCTGGAGGCGGATACGGATACCGCGGAGGACGCATGGGTGCCGTGATCTTGTCGCCTGCCGATCTGATGATCGCGGCGTCGTTGATCCTGCTGTTGGCCGCATTGTCGCTGCGCCTGCGCCTGGGCGTGGAGCGTCAGCTGTTGGTGTCGGCGGCGCGTACCACGGTGCAGTTGCTGCTGATCGCGCTGGTGCTCAAGGCGGTGTTCGAATTGGCCCGCCTGCACTGGGTGGCATCGATGGCGGCGGTGATGATCCTGGCCGCCGGGCGCGAGGTGATCGCGCGGCAGAAGCACCGCCTGCGCGGCGGGTGGGGCTACGGCATCGGCACGGTGTCGATGTTCGTATCGTCCTTCACCGTCACCGTGCTGGCCCTGCTGGTGGTGATCGGTAACGATCCTTGGTATGCGCCGCAGTACGCCATTCCGCTGCTCGGCATGGTGCTGGGCAACACCATGAACGGTGTTGCCTTGGGGCTGGACCGGCTCACCCAGGACGCGGTGCAGCGCCGCGCGGTGATCGAGGCCCGCCTGGCGTTGGGCGAGCGCTGGCAGGAGGCGATTGCCGACATCCGCCACGACGCGATGCGGGTCGGGCTGATCCCGATCATCAACGCCATGGCTGCGGCCGGCATCGTCAGCCTGCCGGGCATGATGACCGGCCAGATCCTGGCCGGCGCGCCACCGCTGGAGGCGGCCAAGTACCAGATTCTGGTGATGTTTCTGATCGCCGGCGGGACTGGCCTGGGCACCGTGGTGGCGGTGAACCTGGCCGCGCGACGGCTGTTCGACCAGCGCCACCGGCTGCGGCCCGAGCGGATCGGCAGCCAGAACTGAGCGGGTTCAGCTCTGGCGCAGTTGCAGCGCCTGGTATTGGAGGAATTCCTCCAGTCCGTATTCGCCGCCTTCGCGCCCCAGACCGGATTGCTTGAAGCCGCCGAAGGGTGCGCGCGGGTTGAAGGCGCCGCCGTTGATGTCGATCTGCCCGCTGCGGATGCGTCGGGCCACCGCCAGCGCGCCCTCGTCGCTACCCGCCCACACCGCGCCGCCCAGGCCGTAGATCGAATCGTTGGCGATGCGGATCGCATCCTCCGCGCCGTCGTGCGGCAGCAGCACCAGCACCGGGCCAAAGATTTCTTCTTGCGCCACGGTGGCCTTGGGGTCTTCGCATACCAGCACGGTGGGCAAGACGAAATAACCTGCGGGCAGGTTCGCCGGCTGTTCGGCACCGCCGCAGATCAAGCGGGCGCCTTCGGCAATGCCGCGACGGATGAGCTCGCGCACCCGGTCGCGCTGGGTTTGGCTGACCAGCGGGCCGAGCCGGCTGCCTTCGGCCAGCGCGGGGCCGAGCGTCATCTTCGCCATCGCCTCGGCGGCCAGTGCGGCGGCTTCATCCAGGCGCGCGCGCGGCACCACCAGGCGGGTGTGCGCCGAGCAGGTCTGCCCGGAGTTGAGCAGACAATTGGACACCGTGGCCTTGACCGCGGCCGGCAGGTCGGCGTCGTCCAGCACCACTGCGGCGGACTTGCCGCCCAGCTCCAGCGCGAGCTTCTTGACCGTGGCTGCGGCCAGCTCGGCCACCCGGCGGCCGGCGCGGGTCGAGCCGGTGAAAGACACCATGTCCACCCGCGGGTCGCGTGCCAGCACTTCACCGACCACCGGGCCGTAGCCGGTGACCAGGTTGAACACGCCCGCCGGCAGCCCGGCCTCATCGATTGCGTCGGCGAGCAGGAAGGCGTTGATCGGCGCTACCTCGGAGGGCTTGAGCACCACGGTGCAGCCGGCCAGCAGGGCGGGGGCGACTTTCAGCGTGATTTGATTGAGCGGGAAGTTCCACGGGGTGATCGCACCGACCACGCCGACCGGCTGGCGCAGCACCAGCGAATTGCCGACCTGGCGGGCCCACTCGAAGCGTTCGGCCATGGCGGCGTAGTTCTTCCAGTGCCACAGCGGACCGCTAACCTGCACACGCGAGGCCATCTTGATCGGCATGCCGACTTCGCGGGCGATGGTGTCGGCCAGCTCGGCGCTGCGCGCTTCCAGCGCCTGGGCGATGCGTCCGAGCGCCGCGGCGCGCTCGGCCGGTGCGGTGCGCGACCAGCCGTCGAAGGCGGCATGCGCCGCGGCCACTGCGCGCTCGGCATCGGCCGGGGTGCCGGCGGGGATGCGCGCATAGATGGTTTCGGTGCTCGGGTCGATGACCTCGATGCTGTCGCGGCCAAGCGGATCGGTCCACTGGCCGTCGATGTAGAACTGGGTGCGCTGAACCAGCATACGGTGTCTCCAGGGGACTGAGGCAGGCGCGATGGCTGCCTGGCGGGGGCACTGCGGTATTCCACAATAGCAAGCTGGATCAAGCTGTAACAATATTGTGCGCCCGTCCTGGTGGCTGCCGTTTTCATCGGCAGCACTGTCGTGCTGCCTGGCGCAGTGCGGCCGGGCCGGCTGCGCAAGCGCGCATTGAGTGTCTTCACTTGGAGGAGAGAGCGTAATGAAAATCCGTGCAATCCTGCTGGGGCTGGTCATGGCCGGTTTGTCCGCCGGCGCTGCGGCGGCCGAGCCCATCGTGATCAAATTCAGCCACGTGGTGGCCACCGATACGCCCAAGGGCAAGGCGGCGGAAAAGTTCAAGGAACTGGCTGAGCAATACACCAACGGTGCGGTGAAGGTGGAGGTGTATCCCAACAGCACGCTCTACAAAGACAAAGAAGAAATGGAGGCGCTGCAACTGGGGGCGGTGCAGATGCTAGCGCCGTCGCTGGCCAAGTTCGGTCCGCTGGGCGTGCGCGAGTTCGAGGTTTTCGACCTGCCGTACATTTTCAACGGCTACGAGGCGCTGCATAAAGTCACCAAGGGCGAAGTCGGCCGCAAACTGCTGGACAAGCTGGAGCCGCGCGGCATCAAGGGTCTGGCCTACTGGGACAACGGTTTCAAGTCTTTCTCGCTCAACAGCCCGATCCGCACGCCGGACGATCTGAAGGGCAAAAAGATGCGCATTCAGTCCTCCAAGGTGATCGAGGAGCAGATGCGTGAATTGAAAGCGCTGCCGCAGGTCATGGCGTTTTCGGAAACCTACCAGGCGCTGCAGACCGGCGTGGTCGATGGTACCGAAAACCCGCATTCCAATCTCTACACCCAGAAGATGCACGAAGTGCAAAAGCACATGATCCTCACCGACCATGGCTACCTGGGGTATGCGGTGATCACCAACAAGAAGTTCTGGGACGGTCTGCCGGCCGATGTGCGCGCTCAGCTGGAAAAGGCCATGGCCGAAGCCACCGATTACGCCAACGAGATCGCCAAGGCCGAGAACGACAAGGCGCTGGAAGCGGTGCGCGCCTCTGGCAAGACCGAGATTTACACACCGACCGAGGCCGAGCGCAAAGCCTTCATCAAGGCGCTGCTGCCGGTGCATAAGAAGATGGCTTCGCGCGTCGGCGCCGACACCATCCAGTCGATCTATGAAGCGACCGGTTTCAATCCTGCCGCTTTCTGATGCCGTGACCCGACAAAACGCCCATCGGTCTGCGCCGATGGGCGTTTTTTTCAGGGGGAGACTCTGATGAACAAGCTAATTGACCGTCTGGAAGAGTTCATCATCGGTACTCTGATGGCGGTTGCTACCATCATCATCTTCGTTTCGGTGGTACATCGTTACGCTTCCGGTTTCGCCATTCCGGGGCTGCAGGACTGGCTGCTCGGCATCAACCTGGGCTGGGCGCAGGAGTTGTGCATCATTCTTTTCGTGTGGATGGCCAAGTTCGGTGCTGCCTACGGGGTGCGCACCGGCATCCATGTGGGCGTGGACATCCTGATCAACAAGCTCAAGGACAAACCGCGTGCGGTATTGATCCATATCGGACTGCTCTGCGGAGTGATGTTTACCGGGCTGATCGGCGTCTTCGGTGCGCTCTTCGTGTGGGAAAACGGCATGGCCTACGAGTTTTTCACGCTGATCGGCCGTGATCCGGGCGCTTATTTCGAAGGACCGATCACCCCCGACCTGGAGTGGCCCACCTGGATCGTGTATTCGGCCGTGCCGCTGGGCTCCTTCCTGATGTGCTATCGCTTCATTCAAGTCATGGTGAGTTTTGCCCGCACCGGTGAATTGCCGACCCACAACCACGGCCATGTAGAGGGCATGGACGCGGAAACCGAAACCCTGTCGATCGGCGAGGCGATCGTCGCCGCCGAAGACATCGAACATGCGCATGCCGGCATGAGCGACGAGGAATGGGCCAAGACCCATCCCAAACGCACCAGCGACAAGCACTGACGGGAGCACGCCAAGATGACCAACACGATTGCAATTTTCGGCCTGCTCGTCGTCCTGATGGCGATCGGCATGCCGGTCGGGGTGGCGCTCGGCCTCACCGTGCTGAGCTTCATGTTCATTTTCACCGATGTGCCGCTGGAATCGGTGGCGCTGAAGATGTTCACCGGCATCGAGAAGTTCGAGATCATGGCCATCCCGTTCTTCATCCTTGCCGGCAACTTCCTCACCCACGGCGGCGTGGCGCGGCGCATGATCAACTTTGCCACCGCCATGGTCGGCCACCTACGCGGCGGGCTGGGCATGAGCTCGGTGCTGGCCTGCGCGCTGTTCGCGGCGGTGTCGGGTTCCAGCCCGGCCACTGTGGTGGCGATCGGCTCGATCCTGATTCCGGCCATGCTCAAGCAAGGCTTTTCGCTGCGTTTCGCTTCCGGCGTGGTGGCTTCGGCAGGCGGCCTGGGTATCTTGATTCCGCCGTCCATCGTCATGGTGATGTACGCGGTGACCACCAACTCCTCGGTGGGCGCGCTGTTCATGGCCGGCGTCATCCCAGGCTTGTTGCTGGCCTTCATGCTGGGGCTGTGTACCTGGTATGTGGCCCGCAAACGCAACTTCCCGACGCTGCCGGCAGCCACCTGGGGCGAGCGTTTTGCGGCCTTCCGTAAAGCGTTCTGGGGCTTGATGCTGATCGTGGTGGTGATGGGCGGCATCTACTCCGGTTTGTTTACCCCGACCGAGGCTGCGGCGATGAGCGCGGTCTATGCTTTTTTCATCGCGGTGTTCGTCTATAAGGATCTCACCTTCAAGCAGATTCCGCGGGTGCTGCTGGATTCGGCGAACATGAGCGCGATGCTCTTGTTCATCATCGCCAGCGCGGTGTTGTTTTCCTTCATCCTGACCAGCGAGCAGATTCCGCAGCGTATGGCCGATGCGATCGTGGCCAGCGGCCTGGGCGTGGTCGGTTTTCTGATTGTGGTCAACATTTTGCTGCTTCTGGCCGGTGCGCTGATGGAGCCGTCCTCGGTGATCCTGATCCTTGCGCCCATCCTGTTCCCGGTGGCGGTGGCGCTGGGCATCGATCCGATCCACTTCGGCGTGATGATCGTGGTAAACATGGAGATCGGCATGATCACCCCGCCGGTGGGGCTCAACCTGTTCGTGGCCAGCGGCATTACCAATGCGGGCCTGACCGAGATGAGCAAGGCGGTGCTGCCTTGGCTCTACACTATGCTGGTGTTTCTGATGATGATCACCTACATTCCGGAAATCTCGCTGTTCTTGCCGCGGGCTTTGGGTATGATGTAAGCGCCGGTACGGCACGCACCGTATCTTGCAGGCCCGGCCCCATGTGCCGGGCCTGTTGCCGTCTTGAGCCGATCGCCGCGGCACGATAGCGGATCGATTTCTGTCTGAGTCCAGATGGCGCCCGAAGGCCAAGGTGACAAAGCGAGCGTGCGCAAGATCATCCACGTTGATTGCGACTGCTTTTACGCGGCAATTGAGGTGCGCGATGCGCCGGAGCTGGCCGGGCGCCCGGTGGCGGTGGGTGGGCGGCCGGGCGCGCGCGGGGTGATTGCCACCTGTAATTATGAAGCGCGTGCTTATGGCGTGCGGTCGGCCATGTCCTCGGCTCATGCGCTGCGCTTATGTCCGCAGCTTGTATTGCTGCCGCCGGATTTTGAGCGTTACCGTGCTGCTTCACGCCAGATTTTGGCGATCTACCGCGACTACACACCGCGGGTCGAACCGCTGTCGCTTGATGAAGCGTATCTGGATGTCAGCGGGGTGGCGCGCTGCCGCGGCTCGGCTACCCTGATGGCGCAGGAAATCCGCGCGCGCATCCATCGGGAGGTGGGCATTACCGCCTCGGCCGGCATTGCCCCCAATAAATTCATTGCCAAGGTAGCCAGCGACTGGAACAAGCCCAACGGGCAATTCGTGGTGCGTCCGGAGGAGGTGGATGCCTTCGTTGCCGCACTGCCGGTGAGCAAACTCTTTGGCGTCGGCAAGGTCACTGCGGCCCGACTGCAAGCCTTGGGGGTCAGCACCTGCGGCGAGTTGCGCGCTTGGAGCGAGGCCGCCCTGGTGGCCGAGTTCGGCCGTTTCGGTGCCAGCCTTTATCGCCTCTGCCGCGGGGAGGATAACCGCCCGGTGGTGCCCGAGCGCAGACGCAAGTCGTTGTCGGTGGAAACCACGTTCGCGAACGATCTGCCGGATCTTGCCGCCTGTATGGCCGCGTTGCCGGCGCTGTTGGCCGATTTCATGCGTCGGTATCGGCGTGCGGCCGATGCCGGCGCGGTGTGCAAAGCTTTTGTCAAGGTAAAGTTTGCGGACTTTACCCAGACCACGGTGGAGCGTGCCACAGTCCAGCCTTCCGCCGCGCTGTGGCAGACGCTGCTGGCGGCGGGCTATGCGCGTAAAGCGCTGCCGGTACGCCTGCTTGGTATCGGCGTGCGTTATGCCGATGCGCCCGACGACGACACCCAGCTCGAGCTATTCGCCCCCGAAGCCGTCGGCGCGGTCGGCAACGATTGACCCCGCTGGCATCCTTGGGGATACTGGCCCGCTCGCTTGCAGCCTATTGGCCAACGACACGTGAATCCGCTCACCGAGTTCTACAACACGTTGCAGCACGCTTTTCGCAATTTGCTGCCCATTGTGGCGGTGGTGGCTTTTTTCCAGGCCGCAGTGATGCGCCAGGTGCCCGACGATCTGCTGGCCATGGCGTTCGGCCTGCTGGTGGTGGTGTTCGGCGTGGCCTTGTTTTTGCAAGGGTTGGAACTGGGCATTTTCCCAATCGGCAAGAATCTTTCGAATGAGTTTGCCAAGCGGGGCTCTTTGCCATTGCTGATGAGCTTCGGCTTTGCGCTGGGGTTTGCCGCGGTGGTGGCCGAGCCGGCGCTGATTGCGGTGGCCACTCAGGCCGAGACGATCAGCGGCGGGCGTATCGACGGGCTCACCCTGCGTATTCTGGTGGCGCTATCGGTGGGGGTGGTGGTGGCGCTTGGCGTGGTGCGCACCATTCTGGGTCATTCGCTGCACGGATACATGATCGTCGGCTATCTGCTGGTGGTTTTTGTCACTTTTTTCGCGCCAGAAGAGATCGTCGGCTTGGCCTACGATTCCGGCGGCGTGACCACCAACATCGTCACCGTGCCGTTGGTCGCTTCGCTGGGCATCGGTCTGGCGATGTCGATCCGGGGGCGCAATCCGTTGACCCATGGCTTCGGTCTGGTGGCGCTGGCAGTCATGGTGCCGATGATCTCGGTCCAGTTGTACGGCGTGGCGGTCTACCGCTTCGGTGACGGCGCCCCCGTCGAAAGTGTGGTCGCCGCGGCAAATGCTGCGCCGGCAGCCCAGAGCGGGGCGGCTGGCGTGGGGCGCTTGCTGCTGGACATGCTCACCGACTTGCTGGGCATGTTCCGCGATGTGCTGCCGATCATCAGTGTGGTGCTGTTTTTCCAGTACGTGGTGATCCGTAAGCCGCTCGCCCATCTTCACAAGGTGGCAGGCGGCTTCGTGTTGGTGATCGTTGGGCTCTACGCCTTTGTGGTCGGTCTCAAGCTCGGTCTGTTTCCGATCGGCCGCAGCATGGCGGAGCAGTTGATCGCGCTGCCCAACGTGTTCTGGGTGTATCTCTTTGCCTTTTCAATCGGGTTTGCCACCACGATGGCCGAGCCGGCGCTGATTGCCATTGGCCAGAAGGCCGAAGAGGCCGGTAAGGGTAAGCTCGACGGCAACCGTATTCGCCTGCTGGTGGCCATCGGGGTGGCAATCGGCATCACCGTCGGGGTGCATCGGATCATTGCCGGCGGGTCGATCCACTACTACATCATGGCCGGTTACGCGGTGGTGATTCTGCTGACCTGGGTGGCGCCGCGTTACATCGTGCCGCTGGCTTTCGACCTCGGAGGGGTGACCACCTCCGAGGTCACCGTGCCCTTGGTCACCGCATTGGGCATAGGACTGGCCACCAGCATTCCGGGACGTAACGTGCTGGTCGACGGCTTCGGCCTGATCGCTTTCGCGTCTATTTTTCCGATCATCACCGTGATGTTGTACGCCATCGTCGTGGAACGGGCCCTGCGGTCCGAAGGAGCTAGCACATGAAATTTTCCGCTCTCGTGGCCATCCTGGCCGACGATCTGGAAGAAAAAGCGCTGGACGTGGCGCGCGCGGCCGGTGCGGCCGGTGTCACCATCCTGGACGCGCGTGGCATCGGCGCACAGGAAAAGAAGACCTTTTTCGGGCTGACCTATGAGGGCAGCCAGTCGGTGTTGCTGTTCGTGCTGGAGAAAAAATTGTCGCTGACCGTGCTCAAGCGCCTGACCGCCGAGCTGGACCTCAAGAACGATTCCCGCGGGGTGGTGTTTACGCTGCCGCTGGAGCACATTGCCGGCATCGACACCCAGCAAATCGAGCGCTTCGAGCAGCGCATCAAGGACGATATCTAGGAGACAGATACATGTTGCTGGTCAAGGACATCATGGTGCGCGAGGTGGTGACCGTGTCGCCGTTTGCCACCATCCGCGAAGCAATGAAGGTGATGAAACAGCACGGGGTGAAGTCGTTAGTGGTGACCAAGCGCCACGAACATGACGCCTTTGGCATCATCACCTACACCAATATTCTCAAGACCATCGTGGCCGAGGAAGGCGACATCGACCTGATCAACGTCTATGACATCTGCGCCAAACCGGCCATTTCGATCTCACGCGAGGTGGAGATCAAGCATGCGGCGCGGATGATGGTCAATCTCGGTATTCGCCGTCTGATCGTCACTGCGACCAATGAGCTGGCCGGTATTGTCACCATGGACGACATTGTCGGTGCCATCCTGGAGATGGCTGACGGCGAAAATCTGATGCGTTGAGCGCGGTCCGAGGCGCGCCGCTGGAAACAGGCGGCGCGCCGGCGCTGCCGACTCAAGCGTTTTTGCCCTTTTGCCACAGCACGTCGCCGCGGCCGCCGGCACGGTTGAGCGCACGACCCAGCACAAATAGCAGGTCAGACAGTCGGTTGAGATACTGGCGCGGTGCATCATTGACCGCTTCCTCCAGCGCCAGCCCGACCAGCGTGCGTTCGGCGCGGCGGCATACGGTGCGCGCCAGATGCGCCAGCGCGGCAGCGCGGGTGCCGCCCGGGAGGATGAAATCCTTGAGCGGCGGCAGCGGCTCGTTGAAATGGTCGAGCGCGCGTTCCAGCCGTTCCACCTGATTGGCGCTGATCATGCTCATGCCGGGAATGCAGACCTCGCCACCGAGATCGAACAGATCATTCTGTACATCGGTAAGCAGGGCGCGCACTTCCTCGGGCAGCGTCTCGGTGAGCAGCACACCGATGACCGCATTGAGTTCATCGACTTCGCCCAGGCTGTGGATGCGCAAGCTGTTTTTCGATACCCGCTTGCCGTCGCCCAGACCGGTGGTGCCGGCGTCCCCGGTGCGGGTGTAGATTTTGGAAAGACGGTGTCCCATGCTGATTCCTGCGGTGAGTTGACGCGAACGTCAATTATAGGGGCGCGTGCATTCCGCGCATGGCCCGGCAGGCGTGCAGGCTCGTGATAGACTGGTGCATTCGCCTGCAATCTCAAGGCATACTCAGCCTAGCTATCCTGCCTCGCAATACATCGACCCCATGAAATCCGCTGAAATCCGCGAAAAATTTCTCAAATTCTTCGAATCCAAGGGCCATCAGATCGTCCCGTCGAGCTCGCTGGTGCCGCATGAAGACCCCACCTTGCTCTTTACCAACGCGGGCATGAACCAGTTCAAGGATGTCTTCCTGGGTTTCGACAAGCGCCCCTACAGCCGAGCGACGACCGCGCAAAAATGCGTGCGCGCCGGCGGCAAGCACAACGACCTGGAAAACGTCGGCTACACCGCCCGCCACCACACCTTTTTTGAAATGCTGGGCAATTTCAGCTTCGGCGACTACTTCAAGCGCGACGCCATCGTGTACGCCTGGGAATTGCTCACCGAAGTGTTCAAACTGCCAGCGGACAAGCTGTGGGTCACCGTCTATGCCGAAGACGACGAAGCCTACGACATCTGGACCCGCGAGGTCGGCGTGCCGACTGAGCGGGTGATCCGCATCGGCGACAACAAGGGTGCGCGCTATGCCTCGGACAATTTCTGGATGATGGGCGACACCGGCCCCTGCGGCCCCTGCACCGAGATTTTCTACGACCACGGTCCGGAGGTTTGGGGTGGGCCGCCGGGCAGTCCCGAGGAAGACGGCGACCGTTACATCGAGATCTGGAACAACGTCTTCATGCAGTTCAACCGCGACGAGGCCGGCGTGATGCATCCCTTGCCCCGGCCCAGCGTGGACACCGGCATGGGGCTGGAGCGGATTTCCGCGGTGCTGCAGGGTGTGCACAGCAACTACGAAATCGATCTCTTTCAGAACCTGATCAAGGCCGCGGCACGTGAAACCTCTGACGCCGACATGGATTCGCCTTCGCTCAAGGTGCTGGCCGACCACATCCGCGCCTGTGCGTTTTTGATCGCCGACGGGGTGATTCCGGGCAATGAGGGCCGCGGCTATGTCCTTCGCCGCATCATCCGCCGCGCCATCCGCCACGGCTATAAGCTCGGCGCCCGTGCGGCGTTCTTTCACCGGCTGGTGCCCGACCTGGTGGCCGAGATGGGCGAAGCCTATCCGGAACTCAAAGCGGGTGAGCGACGCATCGCGGAGGTGCTGCGCCAGGAAGAAGAGCGCTTTTTTGCCACCATCGACCATGGTATGGCCATCGTCGAGGCGGAGCTGGCGGCGCTATTGCAGGCCGGCAAAAAGGTCTTCGATGGCGATACCGCCTTCAAGCTGCATGACACCTACGGTTTTCCGCTCGATCTGACCGCCGATATTTGCCGCGAGCGCGGCGTTACCGTGGATGCGGCTGCTTTCGACGCCGCCATGGCGCGCCAAAAGGAACAGGCGCGTGCAGCCGGCAAATTCAAAATGGCCGCCAATCTGGAGTACGACGGCCCCGAGACCGCCTTCTACGGCTATGAGCGTCTGGAAGCGCAGGGCAGCATTCTGGCGCTGTACAAAGATGGCGCGCCGGTCGAAGAGTTGCTCGAAGGCGATTTTGGCGTGGTGGTGCTGGACAAGACGCCGTTTTATGCCGAATCCGGCGGCCAGGTCGGCGACCGGGGCGAGCTGCGCGGTGCAGCCGGCATTTTCGCGGTCGAGGACACACAGAAGATCCAGGCTGCGGTGTTCGGCCATCACGGCGTGGTCAAGACCGGCCGGCTGGCCCTGGGCCAGGTGGTCACTGCCCGTGTGGACATGGCCGCCCGGGCGGCGACCGCGCGTAACCACTCGGTGACCCATCTGATGCACAAGGCGCTGCGCGACGTGCTGGGCACCCATGTGCAGCAAAAGGGTTCGCTGGTCGATCCGTACAAAACCCGTTTCGACTTTGCGCATGGCGCGCCGTTGACGGCCGAGGAAATCCGCGAAGTCGAAGAACTGGTCAATGCCGAGATTCTTGCCAACTCCGCTACCGAGGCGCGGGTCATGACACTGGATGAGGCGCAGAAATCCGGCGCCATGATGCTGTTTGGCGAAAAATACGGCGATGAGGTGCGGGTGCTGTCCATCGGCAGTTCCAAAGAGTTGTGCGGTGGTACCCATGTGGCGCGTACCGGCGATATCGGCTTGTTCAAGATCGTCTTCGAGGGTGGGGTGGCGGCCGGGGTGCGCCGGGTAGAAGCCATTACCGGCAGCAATGCACTGCGTTACGCTCAGGAACAAGAGCGCCACATCCAGGGCATTTCCGCGCTGCTCAAGGTCCAACCGGACGAAGTGGCCGAGCGCGTGGCCGGCATTCTGGACACTGTGCGCACACTAGAAAAAGAGCTGGCCCGCCTCAAAAGCAAATTGGCCGCCAGCCAGGGCGAAGATTTGGCCGCCCAGGCAGTCGAGGTCAAGGGTGTGCGGGTGCTGGCCGCCACCTTGGACGGGGCCGATGTGCCGACCTTGCGTGAGACCATGGACAAGCTCAAGGACAAACTCAAATCGGCGGCGATCGTGCTGGCCTCGACTGCAGGTGGCAAGGTCAGCCTGATTGCCGGTGTGACGGCGGATCTGACGGCCAAAGTCAAAGCGGGCGAACTGGTGAATTTCGTCGCCCAGCAAGTCGGCGGTAAAGGCGGTGGGCGGGCCGACATGGCGCAGGCCGGCGGTAATGACCCGGCCGCTTTGCCCGGTGCCTTGGCCGGTGTGGTCGGTTGGGTAGGCGAGCGGCTGTGATCGGCACCTCGACTGCCTTCAAAACCGCCGTGCCGCGGCGCGAATGTCGGCTTGAGTTTGGCAAATCGGGGCCGTTAATGAACGGATGAGCCCTCGTCGCCGTTTGCTCCCGCTCGGTATCGCCACGCTGCCTGCTTGGCTGGGTAGCGTGGCGCCGGCCCACGCAAATGGCCCTCTCAGCCTGGATGGCGGGGCGAATGCTTTGCCGGCCACCACGGCGTTTCTGCTGTTTGGCGCCGTGCTGGGCTTGCTGGTGCTCGGCGCGGTGGTGGTCGCCTTGATCCGCAGCAACCGCCGTCTGGCGCAGACCTTGGCCGAGCGTCGGCGGGACGAGGCCATCATGCGTTCGACCATGGAAAACATGGCTGAAGCGGTGATCATGGTCGATGCCCGACTGCGGCTGACCAGTTTCAATCAGCGCTTCATCGACTTCACCGGTTTCGATCCGGAATTTCTCTCCAGCCAGCCGCCTTATGAAGAAGTATTGCGGCGATGGGCGCGTGAGAACCAGCTCCCGGATACCTTGCTGCAGCGTGCTATGCTGCGTGCCCGCACCCGGGAGCCCTTTCGCCACACCTTCGAGCATCGTGGGCGCGACTATGAAGGCAAGCATGTTCCGCTGCCAGGAGGCGGCTTCGTGCGCACGATTTCGGATGTCACCGAGCAACATCGCGCGGAAGAGGTGCTGCGTGACAGCGAGGCGCGGCTGCGGCAGTTGCTCACGCTGGCACCGACCGCCATCGTGGTGTCGGATGCCCGGGATGGCCGGGTGCTTTTTGCCAACCCGAAAGCAGCCGACACTGCCGGTCTGGATGTGGCGGCGCTATGCAGCCGCACCGTGGTCGATTTCTACGTGCATGATGAGGATCGCATCCGGATTCAACAGCTGCTCAATCAGCACGGCGCGGTCAATGATCTAGAAGTGCGCCTGCAGCGGGCCAATGGGCAGCCGATCTGGGCCTTGGTGTCGGCCATGCTGGGCGAGTTTGGCGGCCGCGCAGCGGTCATTGCGGCAATCAACGACATCACCGCGCGCAAACAAATGGAACAGGCGCTGGAGCGCGCCCGCCAGGAGCTGGAAGCGGCCAACCAGCAGATGCGCCGTGCCAATGCGGAACTTGCTCTAGCCGCCTCGACCGACCGCCTCACCGGTCTGGCCAACCGTCGCCGTCTGGAAGAAGCGGCCGAGGCCGAGCTGTCGCGTGCGCGTCGCCACCGGCATCCGCTGAGCGTGGTGCTGTTCGATGTGGATTGGTTCAAGTCGGTCAACGACCGCTATGGTCATGAGGTGGGCGACGCCGTGCTGCGTGAGGTGGCCAGCCGCCTGGGTGGGCAATTGCGGGCCTCCGATCTTCTGGCGCGCTGGGGTGGGGAGGAATTTTTGCTGCTTGCCCCCGCCACCGCGCTGGCCGAAGCGCTGGTCGTGGCCGAGAAGATGCGCCGCCTGATCGCAGTAACGCCTTTTCCGGTTGCGGGCGCGCTGAGCGCGAGCTTTGGCGTGGCCCAATACAACGGCAGCGAAACGTTTTCCGCCTTGGTGGCGCGCGCCGACCGTGCGCTCTACCGCGCCAAGGATGGCGGACGCAACCGGGTGGAGTGGGCCGGCGAGGACGAGCGGGTGGGCGGCTGAGCGGCCTGGCGCGCCGATTGGGCCGGCCCGACGGGGCGGCCTGTTAGGTTGAGAACCCAGCCAATTCAGGCACCCCGGTTCAGTAGGGCAGCGCCACCCCCGGCCATACCCCTTCGATGGCGCGCCGAAAGTCTGCCTGGATGCGCGCCAGCGCTTCGACGTGATCGGCCTCGAAGCGCAGCACCACCACCGGCGTGGTGTTCGACGGACGCGCCAGGCCGAAACCGTCCGGGTATTCCACCCGCACACCGTCGATGGTGATCACTTCATCCGCGCCCGTAAAGTGCGCCTGTTCCCGCAAGCGGCGCACCAGCTCGAAGGGTTCGCCTTCGTTCATACGGATGTTGAGCTCCGGCGTGCTCACCGCGTCCGGCAGGGCGTTGAGCACTGCGCTGGGGTCGGCATGGCGGGAAAGAATTTCCAATAAGCGGGCACCGGCGTACAAACCGTCGTCAAAGCCATACCAGCGTTCCTTGAAAAACACATGGCCGCTCATCTCGCCGGCCAGCGGCGCGCCGGTTTCTTTGAGCTTGGCTTTGACCAGCGCATGGCCGGTGTTCCACATCAGCGGTCGGCCGCCGTGCTGGCGGATCCAGCCGGCCAGATTACGGGTGCATTTGACGTCATAGATGATTTCCCCGCCCGGCACCCGGGAGAGCACGTCGGCGGCGAACAGCATCAACTGGCGGTCCGGGTAGATGATCTGACCGTCCTTGGTGACCACGCCCAGGCGGTCGCCGTCGCCGTCGAAGGCCAGCCCCAGTTCGGCATCGGTCTCACGCAGCACACGGATCACGTCTTGCAGGTTTTCCGGGCGTGAGGGGTCCGGGTGGTGGTTGGGGAAGCGGCCGTCCACTTCGCAGAATAGCTCGATCACTTCGCAGCCGAGGCGGCGGAAAAGCGTCGGGGCGATGCTGCCGGCCACACCGTTGCCGCAATCGACGACCACCTTCATCGGCCGGGCGAGCGCGATGTCGTTGCACACACGGTTCAAGTAGGCCGCCTTAACGTCGGCCTGACGCAACTGGCCGGCGCCGTGGGTCAGATCGTTGTCGGCCAGCCGCCGGCGCAGCGCCTGGATTTGTTCGCCGAACAAGGTTTGGCCGCCGAGCACCATCTTGAGCCCGTTGTAGTCCGGCGGGTTGTGGCTGCCGGTGACGCTCACGCAAGACTGAGTGCCCAATTCGAAGGCGGCAAAGTAGGTCAGCGGCGTGGGCACGCAGCCGATATCGACCACGTCGACGCCGGCTGCGCGGATGCCGTTGGCCAAGGCGCTTGCCAATGCCGGGCCGGACAGGCGGCCGTCGCGTCCGATGGCGATTTCGCGCTGGCCGCGCGCCGCGGCCTCTGAACCCAGCGCGTGGCCGATGGCGCGCACCGCCGCGTCGGTCAGGGTGGTATCGACGATGCCGCGGATGTCATAGGCTTTGAAGATTTCCGGAGCGGGTAGGGCGTAGAGCGAAGTCATCGGTGATCCAGTCAGTCAAGCGTTAGGGCGCGAGCATTATCCCAGAGGCTGCCGTCGGAATGAACCGGTAGAGGGCGTGCGCGCATCGGCGGGCTTGTCAGCCTGCGAGGCGGTCGAAGTGTCGCAGCAGCCGTTGTGGCAGCCAGTCGATATGGCCGGGGAAGGCGCCAGATAGAAAGCCCACATGACCGCCGTGCGGCGGACACTCGAAGTGCACCGCATCGGATAGCTCGGCTGGCTGAGGCAGGGCGGCTTGCGGCACAAAAGGATCGTTGGCAGCGTTGAGCAGCAAGGTGGGAACATGAATCGCGCGCAGCCACGGTTTGCTCGAGGCGCGTTGCCAATAGTCGTCGGCACCGGCGAAGCCATGCACCGGACCGGTATAGGCGTCGTCGAATTCATACAGTGTGCGCGCCCGGCGCACCCGCTTGGCATCGAACAGCCCGGGATAGCGGGCGTGCTTGGCGAGTGCCTTGGCACGCAGCGTGGAAAGAAAGTGCGCGCTATAGAGTCGGTTGAAACCCCGGCCCAGCGCGTGGCCGGAGATGGTCAGATCGAGCGGCGCGCAGATGGCCGCTGCGCCGGCCAGCAGTCGGCAGGCGTCCTGTTCGCGTTCGCCCAGCCATTTCAGTAACGCATTGCCGCCCAGCGACACGCCAGCGGCAAACAGCGGCGCACCGCCGGCCAGCGCGGCGAGGCGGCGCAAAATCCAGTCGATTTCAGCGCTGTCGCCCGAATGGTAGGCGCGCGCTAAGCGGTTGGCCTCACCAGAACAGCCGCGAAAATGCGGAACCACCCCGCGCCAGCCGCGCTCCGCCAGCGCACTAAGCAGCGCGCGGGCATAGTGCGAGCGGCTGCTGCCTTCCAGGCCGTGGAACAGCGCTACCAGCGGACGTGTGGCATCTGCGGTGTCGGCCAGCCAGTCGAGGTCGATGAAATCGCCGTCCGGGGTCTCCCAGCGCTCCCGGCGCAGCGCAGGCAGTGTGCCTTTGCGCATCAGCGGCCAGATGGTTTGCGCATGGCCGCCGGGCAGCCAGGCGGGCGACTGGAAGGCGCTCAATGCACTAGGTGTGGGATATCTTGTCCGACCAGTTCGGCCAAGTCGGGCAAGGGGGAAGCGTGGTGCATGACCATGCGCCAGCCGACAGCTCCCCGGGTATAGACATTGGTGGCGACCATCGGCGTCTGCAGGCGGTCGTCGCCTGCCAGTGCCACATGTTCCAGCACATTGTGTACCGCCAGCATCATGCTGGCACTGACCACTTGATGCGAGGTGCGCACGATCAGCCGGGTGCCGGCGGCAAAGAGTTGGCGCCAGGCTTCGCGCACTTCAGACAGGCCTGTCAGACGCGGGCCGCCCGGATGAACGCAGACGACTTCGTCGTCTTCCGACCACACCGCCATCATCGCGTCCAGGTCGGCGCGCGCCAGTGCGTCATAAAACGCGGCTTCGACATCGGCAGCGGAGGTGAAGATGGGTTTGTTCACAACGCTCGGGCTCCTTGGTGGTCATGCAAACCGAGGCTTTGCCGCCTCCGTCGTCGATCCGCCTCGGCTCAGTGGTGGCCTTTGGGACGCTCGCCGGTGAATACGTAATGCGTGCTGCAATAGGGGCAGATCGCTTCGCCTTCTTTGAGCACGTCGAGAAACACACGCGGATGGCGCGCCCACAGCGGTGCCCCCGGTTGCGGGCAATGCAGCGGCAGGTCGGCTGCGGTGACCTGCACCGCTTCGCTTTTGTTGGTGTTTTCAGCCATTGCGGACCTCTTTCAGACGTAGGCAAGCCAGTGTTCATATTCCGGCGCGCGGCCATTGACCACATCGAAAAAACGCGCCTGGATGCGGGTGGTGATCGGGCCGCGCTTGCCTTCGCCGATGATGCGGTCATCGAGCTCGCGGATCGGCGTGACCTCGGCCGCGGTGCCGGTAAAGAAAGCTTCGTCGGCCAGATAGATGTCGTCGCGGGTCAGGCGTTTGGCCTGCACCGTCATGCCAAACTCACGGGCGATTTGGATTACCGAGTCGCGGGTAATACCGGTCAATGCCGAGGCGATTTCGGGTTCAAAGATCTGGCCGTCTTTGACGATGAACAGGTTTTCCCCGGCGCCTTCGGCGACAAAGCCCTGCGTGTCCAGCAACAAGGCTTCATCGTAGCCTTGCCGGGTGACTTCGAGATTGGCAAGGATGGAATTGGGGTAGGTGGCGGCAACCTTGGCCCGCGGCATGGTGGCATTGACATGGTGGCGGGTGTAGGAGGAGGTCTTTACCCGGATGCCTTTTTCCAGTCCTTCTTCACCCAGATAAGCGCCCCAGGGCCAAGCGGCGATGGCTACATGCACCGAGGCGCCGATTGTGGAGATGCCCATCTTTTCCGAGCCGTAGAAAGCCAGGGGACGCAGATAGCAGGATTCGAGCTTGTTGGCGCGCACCACTTCTTTTTGCGCTTCCATCAGCTCTTCCTTGCTGAAGGGAATCTGCATCATGTAGATCTTGGCCGAATTGATCAGGCGCTGGGTGTGTTCGGCCAGCCGGAAGATCGCGGTACCCCGTGCGGTCTTGTAGGCGCGCACCCCTTCGAATACGGCCAAGCCGTAGTGCAGGGAGTGGGTCAGCACATGGGTGGTGGCTTCGCGCCACGGAACGAGTTTGCCGTCTTGCCAAATGAAACCGTCGCGGTCTGCCATCGACATGATCTGAATCTCCAGCGTATTGGGTTGTGCGAGTTACCCGCCAGCCGGCGGGGGTAGGCGCGCAATTCTAACCCAAAGCCCGTGTGCCGCACTGGGGCGGCACACGGATGGGGGCGCTGGTCACGTTCTTCAATTGGCGGCCGCTGGCGCACGGCCTTGGACCAGGTGCACGGTGCGCTGCGGGAAGGGAATGGTGATTCCGGCCGCCTCCAGGCGTTCTTTGGCCAGCTCTTGCAGTTCGAAATAGGTCGGCCAGAAGTCCGCGGTGCCAGTCCACATGCGCAGCGAAAGATTCACCGAACTCTCACTCAGTGCGGCCAGCCACACTACGGGCGCGGGGTCTTTGCGCACACGCGGGTCTGCGTGGGCGAGTTCCAGCAAAATGCTGCGCGCCAGCTTCACGTCGTCGTCATAGGCAATGCCGATGTTCAAATCCACCCGGCGGGTTTCCTGGCGCGAGTAATTGACCACACTGCCGTTGGATAGAATTCCGTTTGGAATCACCACGGTTTTGTTGTCCGGGGTCAGCAAGACGGTGTGAAAAATCTGGATTTGGCTGACGGTGCCGCCCATGCCTTGGGCTTCGATGTATTCGCCCACTTTGAAGGGACGGAAGATCAAGATCAGCACGCCGCCTGCAAAATTCGACAGGCTGCCCTGCAGCGCCAAACCGATGGCCAAGCCTGCAGCGCCGATCATGGCGATGAATGAAGTGGTTTCCACCCCCGCCATGCCGGCCACGCTGACCAATAGCAGAATTTTCAATACGATGCCCAGCAGACTGCCCAGAAAGCCATGCAGTGTCGGGTCGACGCCACGTCTGGCCAGCAGGGCCAGCAGGCCTTGGTTGAGTTTGCCGACCAGCCACCAGCCGATCATCAGGGTCAGCAAGGCGAGCAGCAGCCGGCCGCCGTACTGCATGAGTATCGGCAGCCAGGTTTCTTGCATGCGGTTGAACATGCTGTTTACGTCTTCCATCGGAACTCCTCGCTGTAATCGTCTCGGGCTTGCCGATTGTCGCACTTGAGCGCGGCAGCGCAAACCGCAAGGCGCCTGATCCTGCGCGCGCGATGACCGCCTTTACGCGCTAGAATCGCGGCTTTGCACGGATGCAGACGATGGCGCGGGACTGGAAACCCAATGTGACCGTGGCGGCAGTCATCGAGCGCGACGGACGCTTTTTGCTGGTGGAGGAAGAGACCGCCGAGGGGCTGCGTTTCAACCAGCCGGCCGGACATTTGGAAGCGGGAGAATCGTTACCAGCCGCCAGTGTGCGCGAAACATTGGAAGAAGCCGCGTACCACTTCGTGCCCGAATATCTGGTTGGTATTTACCAATGGCCGCGTCCGCAAGGCGATCTGACCTATTTGCGCTTTGCGTTTGGCGGCCGGGTCAGTGGCCAGGAGCCGGGCCGCGTGCTGGACACCGGCATCGTGCGGGCAGTGTGGCTCACCCCGGACGAGATGCGCGCTTGCCGCGAGCGCCATCGCAGTCCGCTGGTGATGCAGTGCGTGGACGATTGGTTGGCCGGTCGCCGCTATGCGCTGGAGCTGATTCGCCACTACGACGCATGAGGCGGCTGTGCGGCATTTGGTTGGCTGTGGCGGCGCTGTCGGCGCAGGCCGATGCGACCGTCGCCGTTTGCTACAACTACGGTTGCGCCGAGCGGGCGCAGGTGGTGTTTGCCGACGACGAGCTGGAGGCGGCCGATGCCCGCCTGCGCCAAGCCGGCAGTGCGGCCGAGGAGCGTGCGCTGCTGGCTGGCGTGCTCGGCGGGTTGTACCGCATTGCCGGCGAGCGATCGCCAGTGGGGGCGGACCGCGCCGGCAACCTGGCCGATTGGGGGGTGCATGGCCGTATGGATTGCATCGACCACTCGACCAGCACCACTGCGTTGCTCGAATTGCTGGCCGCACGGGGCAGTCTGCGCTATCACAAGGTGCTTGCGCCGGCGCGTCGCAGCCGTTTTCTTTTCCAGCATTTTGCCGCGGTCATCGAAGAGCTCGCCCCGCCCGCCCCGCTTGCCGCGCCGGTCAAGGTGCCGGACCATGTCGGCTTAATGCTTTTTTTCTGCGACGATCCCGGGGTGCTCGCCGACATCCCGCCTCCGCCCGTGCCACCGCCGGGCAATCCGGGCGCGCAATTTGCGGTGGATAGCTGGTTCGTCAACAACGGCGAGCCGGCAGTGGTGCTGCCGTTGGCAGATTGGTTGAATGGAGACGGACCCAATGTCCAATAACGTCGTAAAGCCCGGCACCGATCCGCAGGGCATGAAAGTGGTGGTCGGCATGTCCGGCGGAGTGGATTCTTCGGTGACTGCGCTGCTGCTCAAGCAGCAGGGTTATCAGGTCACCGGCCTGTTCATGAAGAACTGGGAAGATGACGACGATGAGCAGTACTGTTCCACCCGTCAGGACTTGGTGGACGTGGCTTCGGTGTGCGACGTGATCGGCATCGACCTGGAAGTGGTGAACTTCAGCGCCGAGTATAAGCAGCGCGTGTTTGCCGATTTTCTGCGCGAATATCAAGCCGGGCGTACCCCCAACCCGGATGTTCTGTGCAATGCCGAGATCAAGTTCCGCTGCTTTCTCGATCACGCCATGCAAATGGGGGCAGACCGTATCGCCACCGGGCACTATGCCCAAGTGCGCGAATGGATCAACGACGGGCGCACTGAATACCAGTTGCTCAAGGCCGAGGACGGCACCAAGGACCAGAGCTACTTCCTTTACCGTCTTACCCAGGAACAGCTGTCCAAGACCTTGTTTCCGTTGGGTGGTTTATACAAGCGCGAGGTGCGCAAGATCGCCGAACAAGCCGGCTTGCATGTGGCGACCAAGAAAGACTCCACCGGCATCTGCTTCATCGGCGAGCGCCCTTTTCGCGAGTTCCTGATGCGTTACCTGCCGACCAAGCCGGGCGAGATCCGCTGCCTGGACGATGAGCGGGTGCTGGGCGAACATCAAGGGCTGATGTATCACACCATCGGCCAGCGCAAGGGCTTGCATATCGGCGGGATCAAGGGCAATCAGGACGCCGCTGGCGAGCACGAAGCCTGGTATGTGGCCGCCAAAGACATCGACCGCAATGTGCTCTACGTGGTGCAGGGCCACGATCATCCGGCGCTCCTCAAAGACCGCCTGGTGGCCACCGATCTCAACTGGATTGCCGGACGCGATCCGCACACCCACTGGGTGTATACCGCTAAACCGCGCTACCGCACCCCGGATCAACCGTGCCAGATCGATAGCATCGCCGACGGACGCGCGCAAATCGTCTTCGCCCAGCCGCAATGGGCGCTGACCCCGGGCCAAAGCGTGGTGGTGTACGAGTCCAAGGTGTGCCTGGGCGGTGGCGTGATCGTTTGATTCGGTCCGGCTGTGCCGACGGGCGAAGGTTGTCCGGCCATTTGCCTACGGTGAGCACTTCCAGCTCGGCGCGGCTCACCGGTTGTCATCCGGCTTTGCGCACTAGGCCGGCGGTGTGGCGTGGGCCTCGGCACGGCAGCCGGCGTCGAACAGCGTACAGCGCTCGATGAACTCACGTGTGCTCTTGGGCATCGGCACCCGCGCACGGGTGATGTAAGCGATTAGATCGCGGCCCTGGCCGATCAGGCGCTGGCCGTCGGCCGCTTGCTGCTGTTTGGCCGGCGGGGCGTTGGCGGCAGCTTGCGCAGCGAAGCCGCCGAGCCGTTCGGCGGCGACCACGAAATCTGCCCAGACATCGAAAATTGCCTCATCGGTACGCAGCGTTTCGCATTTGTGTTTGGCGACCTCCGCATAGCGGCGCATTAGCGCCTCAGCGCCGTGAAACAGCGGCTGACAGGCCAGGGTGTCGATCATGGTCTGGGCGATGCGGTCGATGTCGCGCATGGTCTGAGCGATCTTGATGTAGCGGCTCTCGTAGAAGGCCTCGACCGGGATCGAGAAGGCGCGGAAGGGTTCGCCCCACAATTCGTCGATGCCCTCTTCGCCACTGCGGTGCAAAACCAGGCGTCCCAAGGACAGGGCTTCTTGCAAACAGGCCCCGCATTCGCGCATCAGCGCGTTATCTTGATCGATCTCCACGCCCTGTTCTTGAAGTTCCACCAGTTTGGTGAAGATGTCGGTGGCGCGGTTGAACAACGCGCCGGCGAGCATGGCCCCTTTGACCCGGCGGCGGGCCGGGTCGGTTTCGGCCTGAAAAGCCGCGCGCGCTTCGCCCACGCGACGCCCCGGGATGTTGATACCGTGTTCGACATGGTTGAACAGGCGACGGGTCAGTGCGCCGATCAGCGCTTTTTTGGCTTGCAGGCTATCGACCGGCGGATCGTACATCTTGATCCAGTAGCCGTCGTAATGGATGCGTTTGACACCGTCGATCTCGCGCACGGTGCCGTTTGCGATCGGAGTGTTCATCGAAGACAGGCTGAAGGATCCGAGCGAAACAGGCTGGCGACAGTCGGCCTGTTGTGGCAGCGGTTGGACGAGCTCACACCGCCCACCCGCTGTATCAGAGCACCGGACGCAGCCCGCGCGCAGCCCGCTGCCGGCGACGCTTGATCACGACTTTGATCCGCCAGACCAGGTGCGCAAGGACATAGCCGGTCACCGCGCCGACCACCGCCATCACCAGCATACCCAACACCAGCGGTTGCCCAATGCCGGTGATCCAGTGCCACAGATTGTCGAACCAGGATAGCGCCGCCATGGCCTGTTCGGCCTTGGCCTCGGCCAGCGCAGGGTCGGTGCCGGCATGACGGCCCAGCAGGGCGGCGCCGAGTTGGTAGGCGAAGTAATAGATGGGGGCGTAGGTGAAGGGGTTACTGATCAGCGTGGAGACGGCCGCAATCCACAGGTTGGCACGCCAGAACAACGAGGCCACCGCCGCTGCCGGAATTTGGGCCACTGGAATCATCAGGCCGAAAAAGGCGCCGATGGCGACCCCCTTGGCGACCGCACGGCGGTTGATCCGCCACAGGGATGGGTCGTGCAAGCGCGGGCCCAGCCAGCGCAGCAGGCGGCTTTGCTTGATGCTGTCCTGAGTGGGCAAAAAGCGATCGAACATGGCGGTCAATGGCAATGATCCGACATCTTACGACAAGCGCGGCAAAGCACAACAGTCCTTGTCGAGCGCGGACGGTGCCCGGCGCCCTGGTGTCGATGCCTGCCTGCGGTGATACAGACGCCGTTCGAGCCAATAGACCACGAGTTGCGGGGCAAAATCCCGCGGCGGCGCAAATAGGATTTCAGCAGAAATCCGGAGAAATCACCGCTCGCAACACGGTTTGGGTTTCGCCGTCGCGCACACGGTTGGTAAACCACCACAGCGCGCCTTTCTTGATGGTCCAGGGCGCCTCGGCGCCGGACAGCAATAGCGCTGCCATGCGCCCGAGCGCCGGTTGGTGTCCGACTACCAGCACCGCGCCACTCGAATCCGGCCAGCCGGTGGCGGCGAGCAGGCCGGCGACGTTGCCGTCGGGCCCCAGGGCGCTGACGACTTCGAACGCGTCGCTGAAAGCGGCGGCGGTCTGGCGGGTGCGTACCGTCGGGCTGCACAGGATGGTCAGACGCTTGGGGTGATGCTCGCGCAGCCAGGCAGCGATCCGCCGCGCCTGCTTGTGTCCGCGTTCGGTGAGTTCACGGGCATGGTCGGGGGTGCCATCTACGGCTTCGGCGTGACGCCACAGCAGCAAATCCATACGCTCCTCCAGTCGAAATGGGCGCCGACTCTACGCGGACGGTATTACGCCGATGTGAAGGCCGATGCCCTATTGGCGCCAGGGCGTCCGGCCCCACAGCAGCGGCTTGATCTCCTGCTGTATGCAACCGCGCAGGCGGGCGTAGCGCGGGCCATGCCAGCCGACGATGAAAGCGGCTGCCGAGCGTAGCGCTTCATCTCCGGCTGACCAGTTCTCCAGCCGAGCGCGAGCGACGTCTACATCATTGAGAAAACCCAGCCGGGTTTGCGCGCGGGCTAGGGCGTCGAGATAGCGTTCGACCTGCTTTGCCGGGAACAAGGGGGCGAAGAACTCCACGCCGTAGCGCAGCCGTTTGAGGGCGATGCGCAGCGCATGCAGGTGAGCAGGAATGAGGCTGGCCGACGCTTCGAAGCGACGGCGGGCTTTTTTGCGCAAGCGGGTCAGTTGCAAACGTGCAAAGGTGGTGAGATCGGCGGCGCCAATGAGCGTGCTGCTGGGCAAACGATACAGGGCGAGGCTGAACGCCAGCATCAGGCGTCCCTGGGCGGCGGCATCGAGATTGCGCACCGCGTCAGCACGTGCCCGGTCACGCGCGCCGCGGGCTGTTGCCAGCAGCCGGGGCAGGGCATCGCCCGCGATGAGCCCGTCGGCCACCACCGGCGCGAGCAGGTCTTCGTAAAGGACATCCAGGTCGCGGGCATCGCCGAAGCGGTTGGCGGTGTCACGCAGCGCCTCGTTCCACTCATCCACAAAGCCGGGCGGCAGCGCTGGCGCAAACAGGCGTAACAGCGAGCGCAGGCGGCGCAGCGCAACACGCAACTGGTGGATGAATTCCGGCTCATCGGTAAGTGCCGCGCCGGCAACATTGCCTTGCCACTGACGCAGGCAGGCAAAGGCCAGGTCGCGAAAAGCGTCGACCGGGTTCATGTCGGCACGCAGGCGCGAGGGTTCGGCGCGCAGCGGCTCGAGCGGCTGGTTCAGGAACAGGCGGTAGCCGCGCTCGGCCTTGGACAGATCGCTGGGCACCAGCGGCAGGCTGCGCGCCAGCTCGAGCGCCAGCTCAAGCAGATCGGCCGGCTGTCCGCTGCGCAGCTCCAGCTCCAGTTCGCAGATGGGCGCGGTGCGCTCGCCGGCGCGAATGTCGCCGCGGTCGATCATCAGCAGGATTTCCACGCCATCGCCCGGCGCATACAGGCGGGTTTCGCGGCGGAAACGGGTGGTAAAGACCGGCACCAGCGCGGCTCTATGCTTGGCAAGCAGGCGGGCGGTGGCGGGATCGGTCACGGCCGAAAAATCGAAGTCGCCCGAAAACGGTTGTTCCCATTCGGGGCGAGTGCTCAGCCCGCCGGCAGAGGGTGCGGCACATTTGACCGTCTGCAGCCAAGCGCGCCCCTGACGGCGGGTGCGTACGGCAACCTTGCGCGCTTTGAGGGCGAGATCGGCTGTGTCGTAATAGGTGTTATCCAGGGTAGCGCTCGGGCCGAGCTTTTGTGCCGCGGCCACCAGTGGATGACGGCGCAGCGCGGATAACGATCTGGCCGGCAGGCTCAGCTTGAGTTCGATTTCCTGACTCATGGCGCGCATTGTATGCGCCCCTATGGCTGTTCGTCATGCGCGTAAATATTACAGGCATAGAAGGGCGCATGGCCTGCCAGGGACGCCTCAAAGCTCTTCGAAGACTTTTTGCCACAGGGCCAGCACGGGTTCGCGTAATTCGCTGGCTTCCTCGGGGTCGACGCGCGAGGGGCGGTCGTTGAGGCGCTGGCGGTGCTGCAAACGGCGCAGTTGCCGATAGCTATTGGCGCAGGCAGTGGCAAGCGCGGGCGGAATCAACCCCAGTTCGCCGGCGATGCGCAGCAGCGCGATATTGCCCAGATTGCCGGTGAGCTGCGGGTGGGCATGGGCGTGGCCCAGCACTAGATACTGGACGAGGAATTCCACGTCGATCAGACCGCCGGGGTCATGCTTGAGATCGAACAGCGTGCTCTTGCCAGCGTGCGCCTCACGCATCTTCTGACGCATGGCCAGCACTTCGCCGCGCAACTGGCCCAAATCGCGCGGCAGCTGCAGGACTTCTTCGCGAATGCGCTCGAACGCCGCGCCCAGCGCCGGATCGCCCGCGGAAAAGCGTGCGCGGGTAAGTGCCTGATGCTCCCATACCCAGGCCGATTCGAGCTGGTACTTGCGGAAGGATTCCAGCGAGCAGGCGATCAGTCCGGCGTCGCCGTTCGGGCGCAGGCGCAGGTCGGTTTCAAACAGAATGCCCGCCGCAGTCTGGCTGGACAGCCAGGTGTTGATGCGTTGGGCAAGGCGCGCATAGACCTCGGCCGCTTCCGGCGCGTCATCGTCATAAAGAAAGACGATGTCCAGATCCGAGGCGTAGCCAAGTTCCTTGCCGCCGAGCTTGCCGTAGCTGATCACCGCAAACTTCGGCGTTTCGCAGTGGCGGATTTTTATTTTGCGCCAGCACAGGCGGATGGTCAGCGCCAGCATCAAGTCGGCCAGCGCGGACAGGTGATCGGCAAGCCGCTCCACGGTGAGCACGCCGGCGATGTCCTGGGTAAGGAGGCGGAAAACGCGGGCGTGGTGTTGCTCGCGCATCAGGTCCATCTGCCGCTCCATGTCGGGTTCGATGGTCTCGAGCTGGGCGGCGAGTTCGTCGTGAAACGCGGCCCAATTGGGTGCAGCGTCCAGGTTGCGGTCGTCGAGCAGTTCGTCGAGCAGGATGGGGTGGCGGGTAAGAAACTGTGCCGCCCAGCGTGAGGCGCCGACCAACTCCGCGACCCGGCTTAGGGCTTGTGGGTACTGTTGCAGCAAGGCAAGGTAAGCGCCGCGCCGGCTGATGGCCTCCATCAGGTCCAGACAGCGCGCCAGGGTGTCGTCCGGCGTCTTGCCGTGCGCGGCAACCTCTACCACCCGTGGCATCAGTGCGTCGAAGCGGCTGCGGATGTTGTTGGGCAATTGTCGATAGCGCGGGGCGTTACGGATGGCGGCCAGGCGCTCGGCGGCCGCTTGCGGATCGCGGTAACCGAGTTCGGCCAGCATGGGCAGACATTGTTCGGTGTCGCCGGCGCAGGCCCATACGTCGTTCAGAGCGTGCTCGCCGTCGCTGGGGTCGCCAAAGACATCATTGAAATGGCGGCTGACGATGCTGCGGTGACGGTCCAGTTCTGCGAGCAGCGCGCTCCAGTCGGCGCAGCCCATGGCGCGGGCGATCAGCGCACGGTCGGTGTCGTTGTCGGGCAGGTCGTGGGTTTGCGCGTCGTCCAGATATTGCAAGCGATGCTCCAGGCGGCGCAGAAAAACATAGGCGGCGGATAATGCGGCCACCGCATCGGCTGCCAGAATGCCGCGCTCGGCCAGTCCGGCGAGCACTGTCAAGGTGGGGCGGATTTGCAGGCCAGGTTCGCGCCCGCCGCGGATCAGTTGGAAGACCTGGGCAATGAATTCGATTTCGCGGATGCCACCGGGCCCGAGCTTGATGTTGTTGGCCCGGTCGCGGCGAGCGACTTCGCGGCGGATTTGCGCGTGCAGCTCACGCATGGCGTTGATGGCGCCAAAGTCGAGGTATTTGCGGAACACGAAAGGCCGGGCGATCGCCTCCAGTTCCGGCCAGCGTTCGCCGGCCAGCACCCGCGCCTTGATCCAGGCGTAGCGCTCCCATTCGCGTCCCTGGGTGATGAAATAGTTTTCCAACATGTCGAAGGAGCACACCAGCGGGCCGGAGTCGCCGTTGGGGCGCAGGCGCATGTCCACCCGGAACACCTGTCCATGTTCGGTGACTTCGGCCAGTGCCTGGATGATCTGTTTGCCGAGTTTTTCAAAGAACTCGAAATTGCTGATCACCTTCATGCCGCCGGTGTCGCCGTCTTCGGGATAGACGAAGATCAGATCGATGTCGGAGGACACGTTCAGCTCGCGCCCGCCCAGCTTGCCCATGCCGATGATGATGAGCTCCTGGGCCCAGCCGGTAGGCGACAGCGGCTGACCGTGGCGTTCGACCAGGGCTTCACACAGTAGGTCATGGGCAGTGCGCACCGCGACTTCGGCCAGTACGGTCATGGTTTCGGTGACTTCGTGCAAATCTGCTCGGCCGGCCAAGTCGCGTGTCAGCACATGGCAGATTACCCAAGTGCGCAGCTCACGCAGCGCCGGCTTGAGCCGGTCGGCGCAAACGCCGCGCTCGGCAAGGAACGTCTGCATGGCCTCGGCGTCGATCGGATGATCCAGGTGCGCGGCAAGCTGCGCACCCAGCCAGGGCCGGCTGTCGAGCATGCGGCGCAAAAAGCGTGACAGGTCGGCGGCGTGGCGGACGTCGTCGGGTAGGGCGGAAAGGTCACAGGACATGGGCGTTTCTGCCTCGTCATTGTTGGTAGAATCGTGCGCCGTGGCGCGGCGCGCCACGCGGGTCGGCGGATACGGCGACTGTTGCCGATTGTAGTTGCAGCCCCGCTTGTCGGACAGCGCCCAGGCTGTCCGCGCTGTTTGTCCAAGAGTCCGTATCGATGACCGTTCCCGCCGATCCGCTTGCCAGTGCCCCGCGCCAGGGGGGCGTCGTCTGCGCGCGCTCGCGGTGGGCAAAGCGTCTGCTATGTGCGCTGACCGTGGCCTATTTCGTAGTCGGCGGGCTGTTCTTGACCCTGCGCGAAGTCGTTACGCCGCGCATCGGTGAGTATCGCTTGGAGATCGCTCAGGCGTTGGCAGACGCGATCGGCTTGCCAGTTACCATCGACAGTTTGTCGGCCGAGTGGGCCGGCCTGCGGCCGCAGCTTCACATCGGCGGTTTGCTGATCAGCGACCCTGATGGTCACGCCGCCTTGCGTTTGGAGCGGGTCGAAGCGGTGCTGGCATGGTATTCGCTTCTGCGGCTGCAGCCGTATTTTTATCGCCTGGAAATTTTGTCCCCGCAGCTAGGTGTGCGCCGCGCGCCCGATGGCCGTCTGTTCGTGGCCGGTTTGCCGGTCGATGCTGCGGCGGCCGGGTCGGGCGGTTCGCTGGCCTGGCTGCTCGCGCAGCGGGAAATATCGGTACGCGATGCGTCGCTCGTTTGGCGCGACGATCTGCGCGGGGCGCCGGAACTGCGTCTGGAGAAGGTGTCGGTGCGGCTCGATCGGCGTGGCGCCCGCTACCGGTTTGGCCTGCTGGCCGAGCCGCCGGTCGAGTTGGCTTCCCGCTTGGATTTGCGCGGCGATCTGAGCGGCGCTGAGGCGCAGGATTGGAGCCGGTTGCGCGGGCAACTGTATCTGGCCCTCGATCGCGCCGAGCTGGGCGCTTGGCGACCTTGGATCGACTATCCGGTGCAAATCGTCGGCAGCGGCGGTTTGCGCGCCTGGATCGACTTGGAAGCCGATCATCGGCGCAGCCTCAGCGTTCGTCTTGCGCTCGACCGGGTACGCACTCGGCTGGCGCCCGATCTGCCCGAACTCGATCTGCACAGCCTGCGCGGGCAGGTGTCGCTACGGCGCTCGGCCGATGGCGCAAGCATACAGACTCGCTCGCTGACCTTGCGCACCGGAGACGGCGTGACCTTGGCGCCAGTGGATATCGACCTTTCGCTGCGCGGCCCGGAGGGCGACTGGCAGCATCCGGCGTCCGAAGGTGAGCTTCGCGTCAATCGGCTGGATTTCGCGGCCTTGGCGCGGCTATTGGCGCACTTGCCGCTGGACGACATGGTGCGTCGTCGTCTGGCGGCCTTCGATCCGCGCGGCCTGGCCAGTGCGGTGCGCATCGCTTGGCGGGGAGCACTGGCCGCGCCGCAGGGCTGGTCGATCAAGGCCGTGTTTCAAGATATCGGCCTGAGCGCACAAGATGCTCTGCCGGGGCTGGGCGGATTGTCCGGTGAGATCGACGGCAACGAACAGGCGGGACGCTTTCGTATTTCCGGCGAGCAGGCATGGATCGATCTTCCCGCGGTGTTTCCCGAGCCCCGTCTGGCGCTATCCAGTCTGCGCGCCGAAGGCGGCTGGTCGCGGCGCGATGGCGCGTTGGAGCTTGTCCTCGATCAGGCCTCGTTCAGCAATGCCGATGCCAGCGGTTGGGCCGCCGGGCGTTACCGGCCGGTGGCCGGCGGGCCGGGCATAATCGATCTTTCCGCGCGCTTGCAGCAGGCCGACGGTGCGGCGGTATGGCGTTACATGCCGCTGGCGGTCAATCAGGATACCCGCGACTGGCTACGCCGCAGCATCGTTGGCGGCACTGCGCCCGAGGCGCGCCTGCGGTTGCGCGGCAATCTTGCCGATTTTCCGTTCAGCCAGGGCGCCGACGGGCAGTTTCTGGTCACCACGAGGATTGCTGGCGCACGCCTGGAATACGCCCCCGGCTGGCCAGCGATCGACGCCATCGACGGTGAGCTGCGCTTCGAGGGCGATCGCATGGCGCTTACCGCCGAGCGCGGCAGTATCTTCGGCGTGCGTCTGTCCGAGGTCCACGCGACGATTCCCAGCTTGATGGCGCATGACGGTGAGATCATGACGCTGCGCGGCCGCGCGGTTGGGCCGACCGCCGATTTTCTGCGTTTTGTGTCCGAAAGTCCGGTGGCACAGCGCATCGGCCGGGTAACCGACGGTATGCGTGCCGAGGGCGTGGGTACCCTGGAACTTAGCTTGGTGATGCCTTTACGCCATGTGGCCGACACCACGGTCGAAGGGCAATACCGGTTTGCCGACAATCGCCTGTGGGTGGTACAGGGCTTGCCGCCCTTGCAGTCTGCCGCCGGACTGCTGCGTTTCACCGGCGACTCATTGACCATCCCGCAGGCCAAAGCGCGCGTGCTCGGCGGCCCGCTCACGCTGACCGCCCGTACCGACCGGGATGGCGTGGTCGGTTTCAAGGCCGCCGGTACTTTGGCGGTGTCCGCGCTGCGTGGCGAAATGGACTGGCCGGCGCTGAATCATCTGTCCGGTAGCGCGCCCTGGCGGGCGGAGATCGCGCTGCGCCGCGAAGGTGTCAGCGTGACGGTGCATTCCGATCTGCTGGGCATCGGCTCCAGCCTGCCGGAGCCGTTGAACAAGCCCGCCGACCAGGCTTGGCCGTTGCGTGTCGAATGGGCGGGCTTGGACGGCGGTGCGCGCCAACGTATCCGAGCCAGCGTGACCGACCGTTTCGAGCTGGCGCTGCTGCGTCTAAGCACACCGCTGGGCTGGGCGGTCGAGCGCGGCGGCCTGGGCGTGTTCCGGCCGCTGCCCAGCGCCGAGGATGGAGTGATGGTCGATGCGCGGCTCAAGACGCTGGACCTGGATGCCTGGCGCCGGGCGCTATACACACCCGTCGCGGATCCGGCTAGTGCTGCGCCGGCGCTGCCGCTGGCCGGTCTGCGGCTGGAAGCCGAACAGGTGCGCGCTTTTGGCCGCAAGCTCAACCAGGTCGCGTTGCGGGCCAGCGCCCAGTCGGGCAACTGGCGCGGACAGATTGCCAGCCGGGAAGCCAGTGGCCAATTCGAATGGTTCTCCGGCGGGGAAGGGGCGTTGCGGGCGCGCCTCGAGCGTCTGCGGCTTACAACCGACGAACATCCGACCACATCGGGGCAGACAGAGGACGAACCGCTGCGCCGTCTGCCGGCGGTCGATCTGCGGGTCGAGAACTTTGAACTCGGCGACAAGGCGCTGGGCGAACTCGAGGTGAGCGCGGTCAACCGCAGCGGCCAATGGCGGCTCGACACCTTGGCGCTGCGAAATGCGGACGCAAGGTTGAGCGGCTCCGGGCTGTGGCGCCCCGGTCCGTCCTCACATACCGCGCTCGATTTCCGTCTGGAAGCCAGTGACGTTGGCGGCTTGTTGCAGCGCCTGGGTTATCCGGACGCAATTCGCGAAGGCGAGGCGGTGCTTACCGGCAAACTGGGCTGGCAGGGCGCGCCGGTCAAGGTCGATTACCCGTCGCTTGCCGGCAGCATGCAGATCGATGCCGCCAAGGGGCAATTCAACAAGCTCGAACCTGGGGTCGGCCGCCTGCTGGGCGTGCTCAGCCTACAGGCTTTGCCGCGGCGCGTGACCTTGGATTTTCGTGACGTATTCTCGGAAGGGTTCGTGTTCGACCGGGTTTCCGGTAGCATCGATGTGCGCGCGGGCGTCATGCACACCGATGACCTGCTGATCCGCGGCCCGGCGGCGCGCATCGCCATACGCGGCGAAGCCGACCTGGCGGCGGAAACACAGCGTCTGCGGGTGACCGTGCAGCCGACGCTGAGCGAATCGGTGGCCATCGGCGCGGCCGCCGGGCTGATCAATCCGGTCGCCGGGGTGGTGACGTATCTTGCGCAAAAGGCGCTGAACGATCCGCTTGAAAAATTGCTGGCCTTCGATTACGCGATTACCGGCACCTGGGGCGAGCCGATGGTGGAAAAACTCGGCAGCGCCGTGTCGTCGGCGCCGAATCCAGCTCCGTCCGACCAACCCGACGCGGCCGCGCCGCGCCCTTGAGCTCCTCTTTCGCAATGACTTCATTACCTTCCGACGCGGCCGCCCCCAGCGTGCGTATTGCCGCCATACAAACCGTTTCCGGCCCGGATGTGGCCGAGAACTTGCGCGTGGCGGGCCAATTGGTGGCCGAAGCGGCCGCTGCCGGCGCCCGTCTGATCGCACTGCCGGAATATTTCCCGCTGATCACTGCCGACGAAACCGCCAAGGTACGCATCCGCGAGCGCGACGGCGAAGGGCCATTACAGGACTTTCTGCGCCAGACCGCGCGGCGCCATCAAGTGTGCCTGGTCGGCGGCACCATCCCGCTGGCCGCTTGCGCTGCCGACAAGGTGCGTAACAGCACCTTGGTTTATGACGCGCGCGGCGAGCGCATCGCGCGTTACGACAAGGTGCATTTGTTCGGCTTTCAGAAGGGCGAGGAGTGCTACGATGAATCGCAAACCATCGAGGCCGGCCGTGAGGTGGTACGCTTTGAATCGCCGGCCGGGCCCACCGGGCTGTCGATATGCTACGACCTGCGCTTTCCGGAGCTTTTCCGGGCAATGGGGGCGGTCAACCTGATCGTTCTGCCGGCCGCTTTCACCTACACCACCGGTCGCGCGCACTGGGAAGTGCTGTTGCGCGCCCGCGCGATCGAAAACCAGTGCTATGTGCTGGCGGCCGCGCAAGGCGGCCGCCATCCGAGCGGGCGGGTGACTTGGGGGCACAGCATGGTGATCGACCCCTGGGGCGAGGTATTGGCCTGCCAGGCGCAAGGGCCTGGGGTGGTGGTGGCCGACCTCGACCCGGCGCGCATCGCCGCAGTGCGCGAAAGCCTGCCCGCATTGCGCCATCGCTGCCTGTCAGCCTGACCGCGCAGTCTCGATTGTATTGACCGCTGCCGGGGCCAACCCGCGCAGCCCAGACCTGGATATGCCATGAGCCCAAGCAAAAACGCCCTCAAAGTTGCCGAGCGCTACTTGCTCAACCCCTTCGATCTGTCCGCCGACGGCTTGGAGAAGGTCTTTCGCAAGCTGATGCGGCATGACATAGACTTTGCCGACCTGTACTTTCAATACCATCGCGCCGAGGCTTGGAGCCTGGAAGAAGGCATCGTCAAGGCCGGCAGCTTCGATATCGAGCAGGGCGTGGGGGTGCGTGCAGTCAGTGGCGAAAAAACCGCCTTTGCCTACTCCGACGACATTTCTCTGCAAGCGTTGCTGGATGCGGCGGTCACCACCCGCGCGATTGCTGCGGCCGGCAAACGCCGCACGGTGCAGATCGCCCCGGCGCACGCGCGCAAGCGCTTGTATCGCGCCGACGATCCGCTCGATTCGCTGGAGGACATTGCCAAAGTCAAACTGCTCGAACGTCTGGAAGGCTTCGCGCGTGCCGAGGATGCCCGCGTGGCCCAGGTCATGGCGCATCTGGCCGGCGCCTGGGAAGTGGTCATGGTGGCGCGCAGCGATGGCCATCTGGCCGCCGACGTGCGTCCGCTGGTGCGGGTATCGATCACCGTGATCATGGAAGATGGGAACCGTCGCGAGCAGGGCAGTGCCGGTGGCGGCGGGCGCTTCGACTATGGCTATTTCACCGACGAGGTGCTGCGCGACTATGCGCGCGCTGCGGTGCATCAAGCGCGCACCAATCTCGACGCCGTCCCCGCGCCGGCCGGTACCATGACCGTGGTGCTCGGGTCGGGGTGGCCGGGCATTCTCTTGCATGAGGCCATCGGCCACGGACTGGAAGGCGACTTCAACCGCAAGGGCAGTTCGGCTTTCTCCGGCCGTATTGGCCAACAGGTGGCCGCCAAAGGCGTCACCGTGGTAGACGATGGCACCCTGCCCGACCGGCGCGGTTCGCTCACCATCGATGACGAGGGCACGCCCTCCGCGCGCACCGTACTGATCGAAGACGGCATCCTCACCGGCTACATGCAGGACATCGTCAATGCCCGCCTGATGGGCATGGCTCCCACCGGTAACGGGCGGCGCGAATCCTATGCCCATCTGCCGATGCCGCGTATGACCAATACTTACATGCTCAACGGTGACAAGGACCCGGAGGAAATCATCCGCTCGGTGAAAAAGGGCCTGTATGCGGTCAATTTCGGCGGCGGGCAGGTGGATATCACCTCGGGCAAATTCGTGTTCTCCACCGCTGAAGCCTATTTGATCGAAAACGGCAAAATCACCCGCCCGGTCAAGGGGGCGACCTTGATTGGCAACGGCCCGGATGCGCTGACCCGGGTGTCGATGATCGGCAACGACCTGGCGCTCGACCCCGGCGTGGGCACTTGCGGCAAGGAGGGGCAAAGCGTGCCGGTGGGGGTGGGACAGCCTACTTTGCGTCTGGATGGTTTGACGGTGGGCGGTACCGCCTGACAGGCCGCGCCCTAAGCGTCCTGGGGCCGCTGGTGCAGATGCATGAAACTGTCGACCACGCGGCCCACATGTTCGGCGCGGGCAGAGGACTGTTGTCGGGCCAAGGGCTCGCCATACAGGGCGCGTACCAGATCCATGCCCATCGCCATGCCGAGCAGTAGTTCGGCGCTCGACTCCGGCTCCGCACAGCGTATCAGCCCGCGCGTATCGGCGCTTTGCAGATAGCGAGCGAGCGCGTCGATCGTGCGTTGCGGTCCGCCGCGGAAAATCTGCCGCAAGTCCGCCCGCCGCTGTGGCTCCTCGGCCAGTGCCTGCATCAGACGCCGGTGATGGTCACAGCACAGGAAGGCGGTCAGGTCGGTGACGAAATGGCACAGTTGGGCGTGCAGCCCTTGCGCTGAGGTCGGCTCTTCGACCAGCGCCCGCGACACGAAGGCGGCATCGCTGCCGACGACCGCCAGCAGCAGCGCCTTGCGGCTGGGATAGCGACTGTAAAGTGTTGCCTTGGACACTCCGGCTGCGCTGGCGACCGCATCCATGGTCATGGCGCGTGGGCCGCGTGTCAGCAGGATGTTGCGCGCAGACTCCAAAATGATTTGGTCTTTATTGGGATCGAGCGGCCGTCCGCGGCGGCGGGATACCGAGGCTGGATTTGTCATTGCATTACCGTACAATGGCGTTCAGTTTAACCTTTTGAGGTTCGCATGCATGCGCGTCATGGGTTTGATCATTGTATGGCTGCCGCTTCTGTTGGGGTGTGAAGCCGCATCTGTGGCCGATGCGGTACAACAGCCGCCGTGGGTGCGTACCGCCGAGATCGAACCGGCCACCGCCAGGGAGTATGTGTTGTCCGGTACGGTGCGGGCGCGTACCGAGTCGCCGCTGTCGTTTCAGGTGCCGGGGCGCATCGTTGCACGACTGGTCGAGGCCAATCAGCGCGTCGACCGCGGTCAAGCCTTGCTGCGCTTGGATAGCCGCGACCTCCAGCAAACGGTGACCGCCGCCGAGGCTGAGCTGGCCGCGGCACAGGCCGCGTTGGCCACCGTGGAGGCCGATCTGGCGCGCCATCGAGCGTTGCAGCAGCGCAACTTCATCAGTGCGCAAGCCTTGGCGCGCACCGAACTGCAATGGCGTGAGGCGCAGGCGCGGCGCGATGCCGCGCAGGCCAGGCTGGCCGAGGCCAGTAACGCGCTCGATTACGCGGTGCTTTCGAGCCCGGCTGAAGGTGTGCTGCTGGAGGTGACCGGCGAGCCGGGGCAGGTGGTCGCGGCAGGCCAGCCGGTTGCCGTGCTGGCGCACGGAACGGCGCGCGAGGTCGAAGTGTTTTTGCCAGGGCAATGGACACCGCCTGCCCAAGGGCAGGCTTTACTGGCCGACGGCAGCACGCTTGCGCTGCGTTTGCGGGAAGTGGCAGGGGCGGTCGAGCCCCAGGCGCGCACACGTCGGGCGCGATATTCGGTGACTGACGGTGCGCTGGCGCTGGTGCCGGGCACCGTGGTGCGTGCCCGCTTCGAGGCCGCTGCCCAGTCGCCTGCCGAGGCGGCCGCTGACCAGGCGGTCTTTTCGGTGCCGATTGGCGCACTGGATGAGCGCGGCGGCGGCGCCCGGCTCTGGCAGGTGCGCGAAGGCCGGGTAAGCGCCACGCCGGTGCAGGTGCTGGCAGCCGATGACCGCTCAGCCCAGGTCAGCGGCAGGCTGGCCGCCGGGGATCGGGTGGTGGCGCTGGGCGTTCACCTGCTGCGCGAAGACATGGCAGTGCGCGAGCTGCCGCGATGAGCTTCCCCAATTTATCCGCGCTCGCGGTGCGCGAGCGGGCGGTTACCCTGTTCTTTCTGATCCTGTCGGTGCTGGCCGGACTGTATGCCTTTGCTGCGCTCGGTCGCGCGGAGGATCCGGCCTTCACCGTGCGTGTCTTGGTGGTCAATGTGCTGTGGCCAGGCGCCGCGCCCGCGCAGATGCGCGATCAGGTGGTTGATAGGCTGGAGAAACGCTTGCAGGAAGTCGAATACCTCTACCGCATCGAAACCACCATCCGTCCAGGCCAAGCGACGCTGCAGGTGGAGTTTCAGGATTACACCCCTCAGGCCAAGATTCCTGATTTGTTCTACCAAGTGCGCAAGCGTATGCAGGACGAGGCGCCGCAGTTGCCTGCCGGCGTGATCGGTCCGGTGGTCAACGATGATTTCGGCGATGTGTATTTCAAGCTGATGGCGGTCACCGCACCGGGCCTGCCGTTGCCTGAACTGGTGCGTGAAGCCGAGGCCATCCGTGACCGCCTGCAGCGTGTGCCGGGTGTGCACAAGGCGCTGGTGTTGGGCGAGCGTAGCGAGCGGGTTTTCGTGGAGTTCGACATCGTCCGGCTGGTGAACCTGGGGGTGTCGCCGCAGGCGATTTTTGAAGCCATCGATGCCAGCAACCGGTTGGTGCCGTCCGGCCGCATCGAAACGGACGGTCCGCGCCTGTATCTGCGTGTGGATGCCGACCTGTCTGACCCTGACGCGCTGGCGGCACTGCCGATCCGGGTGGGTGACAAGCTGCTGCGGGTGGGAGAGATCGCCACCATCCGTCGCGGCTTTGAAGACCCTCCCAGCGTGTTGGTGCGCTCTCGCGGCGAGCCCGCCGTGCTGCTGGGCGTGGTGATGACCAAGGGCGAAAACGGTCTGGCGCTGGGCGAGCGGCTGGACGCTTTTGTTGAGGCCGAGCGCGCGCGGCTGCCGCTGGGTATGGAACTTGCCACGCTGACCAATCAGGCCGAGGCCATCCGTGCGGCGGTCAATCTTTTTCAAGTCAAATTTCTGGTCGCGCTGGCCGTGGTGATGGGTGTCAGTGTGCTGGCCATCGGCTTGCGTGCGGGCATCGTGGTTGGCATAGCGGTGCCATTGACCTTGGGCATTACTTTCGTGGTGATGTGGGCCAAAGGGATCAACCTCGATCGCATCACCTTGGGCGCACTGATCATTGCCTTGGGGCTGTTGGTAGACGATGCCATCATCGCGGTCGAGATGATGCTGGTGAAAATGGCCGAGGGCTGGGAGCGGGTGCGCGCTGCCGGCCATGCGTGGAATGTCACCGCTGCGCCGATGTTGTTTGGCACCCTGGTGACCGTGGCCGGGTTTGTGCCCATCGGTTTTGCGCGTTCTGGGGTGGGTGAATACGCCGGCAATATTTTCTGGGTGCTGGCCATTGCCTTGCTGGTGTCTTGGCTGGTGGCGGTCACCTTTGCCCCTTACCTTGGGGTCAAGCTGCTGCGCAATGCGCCCGGCGGCCATCATGGCCATGCCGCGCTCTACCAGAGTCCGCGCTACCGGAGCCTACGCCGGTTGATTCAAAGTTGCGTGCGTTGGCGCAAGGCGGTCGTCGCCACCACCGTGCTGTTGCTGGGACTGGCGGGTGTGGGCATGGCCACCGTGGTGCAGAAGCAGTTTTTCCCCAGCTCGGATCGACCGGAGGTTCTGGTCAGCGTCTATTTGCCACAAGGATCGAGCATCTCTGCCACCGATGCCGCGATGCGGCGCGTGGAGGCCCTGCTCAAACCCATGCCCGAAGTACGCTCGCTGCTCAGTTATACCGGCAGCGGTGTGCCGCGGTTTTTCATCTCCGCCAACCCGGAACCGCCCGATCCGGCCTTCGGCAAGCTGGTCGCGGTCACCGGCGGGCCGCTCGAGCGCGACCGCGTGATCGCGCAATTGCAAAGTCATATCGATGCCGGCGAGTTTCCCGAAGCGCGTGTGCGGGTCTATCGGCTGTTGTACGGACCGCCGGTGATCTGGCCTTTGCAGTTGCGTGTGCTCGGCCCAGACCCGCAAGTGCTGCGGGGCATCGCCCATCGGGTGCGTGAGATCATGGCCGCCAACCCGCATGTGGTCGATGCTCATCTGGAGTGGGATGAACGTGTCCCGGCGCTGCATGTTGCGGTCGATCCAGAGCGGCTGCGTCTGATCGGGCTGACCCCGCAGGACTTGTCGCAGCAACTGCAATTTCTGCTCGAAGGCGTGCCGGTGACGCAACTGCGTCAGGACATCCGCAGCGTGACGCTGGTGGCGCGCGGCGCGTTGCCGCGGCCATTGGATGCGGCGAAACTGGGCGGGCTGGAAGTACTCAGCCGCGACGGTCGCAAACTGCCGCTGGCGCATCTGGGGCAGGTGACGGTGCACTTCGAGGAGCCGGTGATCAAACGCTACAACCGGGAACCTTTTCTTGCCGTGCTGGCCGAGGTGAGCGGTGCACAGCCCAACGATGTGACCGCCGCGGTATGGAAAGCGCTGGCCCCGCTGCGCGAGGAGCTGCCGGCAGGTTACCGGATCGATATCGGAGGCTCGGTCGAAGCCTCGGGGAAGGCGGATGCCTCGATCAAAAAACTGCAGCCGGTGATGCTGGCGCTGATGCTGATCTTCATCATGCTGCAAATGCGTTCGTTCTCCGGCACCTTCATGGTGCTGGCCACCGCGCCACTCGGCTTGATCGGTGCGGTGCTGGCCTTGCTGTTGTTCAATCAACCGTTTGGCTTCGTCGCCTTGCTGGGGCTGATCGGGCTGGCCGGCATCTTGATGCGTAATACGCTGATTCTGACCCAGCAGGTGGCCGACAACTTGGAGGCCGGCATGTCTGCCCAGGACAGCGTGGTCGAAGCCGCGGTGCAGCGCGCCCGTCCGGTGGTGCTGACTGCGCTGGCCGCGGTGCTGGCCTTTGTCCCGCTCACTCAGGACAGCTTTTGGGGGCCGCTGGCCTATGTGTTGATCGGCGGCGTGGCGGTGGGCACCGTAATCACCTTGCTGTTCGTGCCCGCGTTGTATGCGCTGTGGTTCCGGCTGGATCGCCCCCAGACAGACCGCTTGGGCTGAGCCGGCCGCACCACGCTCAGGCGCCGGCCGATCCTCGTCGGGGTAGTGTGACCGTGGCCTCCAGTCCGCCACCTGGAGCGTTCGCCAGGCGTACGTCTCCCCCCTGAGCGCGTAGCAGGTTGCGCGCGATCGCCAGTCCCAGCCCGGTGCCGCCGGTTTCGCGGCTGCGCGAAGCTTCGGTGCGGTAGAACGGTTCGAACACTTTTTCCAGTTCCGCCTCGGGCAGTCCAGGGCCGTGGTCGCGGATGCGCACCAGCGCGAAAGTCGGTGAATCTTCGACGACGATCTCTACACGTTTGCCGAACTTGACTCCGTTTTCGACAAGATTCCAAAGCGCGCGGCGCAACGCGACCGGCTGTGCCGGGCACGGCTGCGCGGCGCGGCCATGGAGCGCGACCGACCAGCCCATGTCTGCCGCGTCGCTGCACAAGGCTTCCAACAAGCCGTTTACATCCACCGGTTGAAGCGGCGCGGTGTTGTCGCGGCTGCGCGCATAGTCCAGCCCCTCGCGCACCAGCGCCTGCATGGCGTCGAGGTCGGCCTGAAAGCGGGTGCGTAAGCCGTCGTCTTCGATCATTTCCGCGCGCAGACGCAGGCGGGTGATCGGCGTTTGCAAGTCATGCGAGATGGCGGCCAGGATGCGGGTGCGCTCGGCGATGTGTTCGCGCACACGCTGCTGCATGTGGTTGAAAGCCGCTGCGGCCTGGGTGACTTCGGTGGGGCCGCGGATATTCAGCGGCGGGCTGTGCTCTGGGGCCTCGCCCAGACGGCGGGCAGCTTCGGCCATACGCGAAAGCGGCCGTGTGGCGATGCGCACCGCTACCCAGGTCAGACCCAGCACGCCGCCAATCAAGGCCGCCAGCGCGGCGAGTAGCCGGCCGGGAGCGGGCATGGGAAAGCTGGGCGCCGGCGGGATGCCCGGCAGGCGTACCTGCAGCGGACTGCCGTCGGCCAGCCGCAGGGCGATCAGCAACGCACCGTGCGGGCCCTCGCCGCGGTGATGGATGAACAGGGCGACTTCACGCTCCGGCATGGCCGCGCGTAAGGCGGGCAGGAGCGGATGGTCGGGTGGCAATGGGCGGGCGCGCTCGGGCAAGGGGCGTAGCGACAGGCGCAGACGGCGGCGGCCCAGTTCGTCCAGCCAGCGCTCGCGCTCTGCCGGGGTCAGGCGGTCGAGTACGTCGGCAGAGGCGGCCACCTCCTGCGCGATGCCTTCGAACAGGGCGCTGCGCCCGATGCGTTCGCGCTCGCCGATGAAAAGCGCAAAGCTCACCGCCAGCACCAGGGCAATGCCAACCAGCCAGATCAGCATCAGGCGGGCGAACAGGCTGCGCGGCCACGGGAAATTCATGAGTCGCTGCCGCCACGGGCGACCGGTGTGACCTCGCAGGCCAGCACATAGCCTTCATTGCGCACTGTTTTGATGATGCTCGGTTCGCGCGCGTTGTCACCCAGCCGCTGACGTAGGCGGCTGACCATCAAGTCGATCGAGCGATCGAACACATCCGCCTCTCGCCCCTGGGTCAGCTCCATCAGTTGGTCACGGCTCAGCACGCGTTGCGGATGAGCAAGGAAAACACCCAACATGCGGTATTCGGCGCCGGACAGCGGTACTACGGTGCCGGCGGCATCGATCAAGTGGCGATTGACCGTGTCCAGTCGCCAGTGCGCAAAGTGGAGCTCACGCGCGTTGGCCGGTGGTGCGGCCTCCAGATTGGGCGGCAGGGCGCGCGCGCGGCGCAAAATGGCGCGGATGCGTGCGTACAGCTCGCGCGGCACGAATGGCTTGGGCAGGTAATCGTCGGCGCCCATCTCCAGGCCAAGGATGCGGTCCATGTCCTCGCCCCGCGCGGTAAGCATCAAGATCGGGATGTTGGCGTGCGGACCGCCGGCGGCTCGCAAGTTGCGGCATAGGGTCAGGCCGTCTTCGCCGGGCATCATCACGTCCAACACGATCAGGTCGATGCGGTGACGCTCCAGTGCGGATTTCATTTCGCGCCCGTCGGCTGCGATGCTGCAGCGCAGGCCTTGTTTTTCCAGATAGTCGGCCAGCAAGGTGCGGATTTCGCGGTCGTCATCGACGATCAGCACGTGGTCTTGTTGGTTGCTCATGTGCGCATTCTCCTTGGCCGGCATCTTAAGCCGGGGTCGGGATGATTTTGTATCCCAGCGTATCTGCGCGCCATGCAGAGACATGGCGGTGCAATCGGGCCGGTTGCTGACAAATCCGGCTTACAAGCCAGTGTTGTAATGGCCTCGTGCCCCGGAAGGCCGGGGCCGGAGAACCGATCACGTAAAGGAGAGCATCATGAAAACCTGGATCAAAACCACGCTCGCCGCCTCACTGATCGCGCTGGCCGGTGCTAGCACGGCCTTGGCGCGCGGCGGCGAGTGCGACGGTTTCGGGCTGCTGGGCAAGGTGGGCTGGCAGCAAATGAGCCCCGAAGCGTTGCAGTCCCGTATGACGCAGCGCATGGACCTGCAACTGGCCCGGCTTGAGCTTGCTTTGGCGCTCAAACCTGCACAGCAGCCGGCCTGGGAGTCGTTCAAAAGCGCAATGCATGAGCGCGCAGGCAAAATGGCAGAACGGCTTCAGCAGCGTTTCAAGGACGACCGTCCCCAAACCGCTGTCGAGCGGCTAGAGCGGATGGAAGAGATGAGCAAGCTGCACCAGACCGAAGTGTCTGAAACACGCAAGGCGGTGGAAAAATTCTATGCCACGCTGACCGATGCACAGAAAAAAGTTTTTGACGCCGATTTCAAGCTAATGGGATCGATGCAACCCGAGGGGCGTCATGGCGGCATGGGGCCGAAAGGCGAGCCCGGCCCGCGTGGCGACCGCGGTCGCGGCTGATACTCATTGGGTTTGACGCAAAACAACGGCCACCGCATAGGGTGGCCGTTGTGTTTTTTGGCGATGCCGGACGAGCCGGCCGCCTGTCGATCAGTGGAATTGCTCTTCTTCGGTGGAACCGGCCAGCGCCTTCACGGAAGAGGAGCCGCCCTGGATCACGGTGGTCACGTCGTCGAAGTAACCGGCGCCGACTTCCTGCTGGTGCGACACGAAGGTGTAGCCCAGTTCGCGCGCGGCGAATTCGGGCTCCTGCACCATTTCCACGTAATGCTTCATGCCTTCGCCGCGTGCGTAGTTGTACGCGAACTTGAAGGTGTTGAACCAGTTGACATGGATGCCGGCCAGGGTGATGAACTGGTACTTGTAGCCCAGCGCGGAGAGTTCGTCCTGGAAGCGGGCGATGGTCTTGTCGTCCAGGTTCTTCTTCCAGTTGAACGACGGCGAGCAGTTGTAGGCCAACAGCTTGCCCGGGCAGGCGGCATGCACGGCCTGGGCGAACTCGCGGGCGAAGCCCAGATCCGGGGTGCCGGTCTCGCACCACACCAGGTCGGCATAGGGCGCGTAGGACACACCACGGCTGATGGCTTGCTCCAGACCGTTCTTGACCCGGTAGAAGCCTTCCTGGGTGCGCTCACCGGTGAGGAAAGGCTTGTCGCGGCTGTCGTGGTCGGAGGTGAGCAGGTTGGCGGCTTCCGCGTCGGTACGGGCCAACACGATGGTGGGCACGCCCATCACGTCGGCGGCGAAACGCGCGGCGATCAGCTTCTCGATCGCTTCCTGGGTCGGCACCAGCACCTTGCCGCCCATGTGGCCACACTTCTTGACCGCGGCGAGCTGGTCCTCGAAGTGCACGCCCGCAGCACCGGCGGCGATCATGTTCTTCATCAGCTCAAAGGCGTTCAGCACGCCACCGAAACCGGCTTCGGCATCGGCCACGATGGGCAGGAAGTAATCGATGAATTCCTTGTCGCCGGGGTTGATGCCACGGCTCCACTGGATTTCGTCGGCGCGCTTGAAGGTGTTGTTGATGCGGCGCACCATGGTGGGAACGGAGTCGTAGGCGTAGAGCGACTGGTCCGGATACATGGTCTCCGAGGTGTTGCCGTCGGCGGCCACCTGCCAGCCGGACAGATACACGGCTTCCAGGCCCGCCTTGGCCTGTTGCATGGCTTGACCGGCGGTGATGGCGCCAAAGGCATTCACATAGCCTTTCTTGGCGCCGCCGTTGATCAGGTTCCACAGCTTTTCGGCGCCGCGCTTGGCCAGGGTGTATTCGATCTGCAGGGAACCGCGCAGACGGACTACATCGGCAGCGGAGTAACCACGCTTGATGCCTTTCCAACGGGGGTTTTCGGCCCAGTCTTTCTCCAGAGCGGCGATTTGCTGTTCGCGGGTCAGAGTCATCTTTATTCCTTGCTGGCTGACGATGGATGAGGGAGAACGCTTCCGATGCGGGCTTGGCCGAACGGGTGCGCTGTCTGGAAGCCGCTGTGGCGCAGGCCACGCCGGCATCCGATGCGGCACAGTATAGGAATATTTCCGCTCTGCAGCAATAAGTCTTATATAAGATATAAGAAAAAAATTTGCTAATTTAAAACAGATGCTTAGCGTGCTTATTTCACGATGAGAAATGCAGGTGATGGTTGTGAAACGCTGCGCTGGTGCGCTGCGCAAGACTGCGGCCGGTGCAGCCTTGCGCGAGGCTTTCAGAGCAGCGTCTGTTCGGCGACGATCACCCCATCGTCGTCGGCGTAGAGGTAGTGGCCCGGCACGAAGGTTACCCCGCCGAAGGTCACCGGGATGTTTTGTTCGCCCACGCCTTTTTTGATGCTTTTTTGCGGGTGCGTGGCAAGTGCCAAGACGCCGATGTCCATCTTCCCGATTGCGCTTGCATCCCGGATGCAACCATAGACGACGATCCCGGCCCAGCCGTTGCTGACGCCGAGCTGAGCCAACTGGTCCCCGACCAGCGCGCAGCGCAGCGAGCCGCCGCCATCGATGACCAGCACACGGCCTTCGCCGGGGCCCGACAGCGCGGTGCGCACCAGAGAGTTGTCTTCGAAAAGCTTGAGTGTGGCGATCGGGCCGCCAAATGAGCGCCGTCCGCCATAGCTACGGAACATTTGCGTGACCACGCGCACACGTCCTTCGTGGGCGTCGCACAGATCGGCGGTTTGAATGTTCATGGCATTCTCCTGACACGGTTGGTAGTGCCAGGGATGATAAACCAGGCGCGCACACAAAAAAGCGCGGCCCGGTTGCGGGCCGCGCGCTTGGATCGATGGGCATCAATAAGACGCCCCAGTCAGAAACAGATGCGCAGCTCAGGTCGTGGCGACCTCCTCTTCGTCGAACCACAGTTTCACTTTGTCTTGGTCGTCCAGACCGATGGTGACTTTGCCGCCGTTGACCAGCCGACCGAAGAGTAACTCGTCGGCGAGTGCGGCGCGGATGGTGTCCTGGATCAGGCGAGCCATCGGGCGCGCACCCATCAGTGGATCGAAGCCTTTTTCGGCCAACCAGTTTTTGAGCTCGTCGGTAAAGTGCGCTTCGACTTTTTTCTCATGCAACTGGGCCTCCAGTTCGATCAGGAACTTGTCGACCACGCGCAAAATGATTTCGTGATCCAGCGGCTTGAAGGAAATCGTGGCGTCCAGCCGGTTGCGGAATTCCGGCGAAAACACGCGCTTGATTTCTTCCATCTCGTCGCCGGCCTCGCGCTTAGCGGAAAAACCGATCACCGACTTTTGCATCTGCTCGGCCCCCGCATTGGTGGTCATGATCAAGATCACGTTGCGGAAGTCAGCTTGACGACCGTTGTTATCGGTCAGCGTGCCATGGTCCATGACCTGTAGCAGGATATTGAAGATATCCGGATGGGCTTTTTCGATTTCGTCGAGCAGCAGTACGCAATGCGGTTTTTTGCTGATTTGCTCGGTGAGCAAGCCGCCCTGGTCGAAGCCGACATAGCCCGGCGGTGCGCCGATCAGGCGGCTGACTGCATGGCGTTCCATGTACTCCGACATATCGAAGCGTACCAGCTCGATGCCCAAGGTATAGGCGAGCTGGCGGGCGACTTCGGTTTTACCGACACCGGTCGGGCCGGAGAACAGGAAGCAGCCGATCGGTTTGGCCGGGTTGCCCAGCCCGGAGCGCGACATCTTGATCGCCTTGGTAAGCGCATCGATGGCCGCATCCTGGCCGAAGACCACGTTTTTGAGATCGCGGTCGAGCGTCTTGAGTGCAGTCCTGTCGTCGTTGGAGACGGTGCGCGGCGGAATACGCGCGATTTTGGCGACGATCTCCTCGATCTCGTTTCTACCGATGGTTTTCTTTTGCTTGGATTTCGGCAGGATGCGCTGCGCTGCACCCGCCTCGTCGATGACATCGATGGCTTTATCGGGCAGGTGGCGGTCATTGATGTATTTGGCCGACAGCTCCGCCGCACTGGTCAGTGCCGCGGCCGAATATTTGATCCCGTGGTGCTCCTCGAAGCGGCTCTTGAGCCCTTTGAGAATCTCCACGGTTTCGGCTACGGTGGGCTCGACTACGTCGATTTTCTGAAAGCGGCGCGACAGCGCGTGATCTTTCTCGAAGATCTGCCGGTACTCGGTGTAAGTGGTGGCGCCGATGCACTTCAGTTGCCCGGAGGACAGCGCCGGCTTGAGTAGATTGGAAGCGTCCAGCGTGCCGCCCGAGGCTGCGCCCGCACCGATCAGCGTGTGGATCTCGTCAATGAACAAGATGGCTCCTTGATGCTCGGTGAGCTGTTTGAGCACCGCCTTGAGACGTTGCTCGAAATCGCCACGGTACTTGGTGCCGGCGAGCAGCGCACCCATGTCGAGCGCAAAAACCTGGGCATTCTCGAGGATCTCGGGGACGCGCCCTTCAACGATACGGCGCGCCAGTCCTTCGGCGATGGCGGTTTTGCCCACGCCGGCCTCGCCGACCAATAACGGGTTGTTCTTACGCCGCCGGCACAAGGTTTGAATGACGCGTTCGACTTCTTTCTCTCGGCCGATCAGCGGGTCGATCTTGCCCACCAGTGCCTGCTGGTTGAGGTTCTGGGTATAGCTCTCCAGTGCGCCACCGGCCGATTGAGACTCCTGCTCTTGTTCGGCGTGTTCAGGATCGTTGCGACCGGTTGCACCCGAGCCATGCTGCGGCGTCTTGGCAATGCCGTGGGAGATGAAGTTCACCACATCGAGGCGGGAAATGTTCTGCCGCTGCAGGAAATACACCGCATGCGAGTCCTTTTCGCCAAAGATCGCCACCAGCACATTGGCGCCGGTCACTTCCTTTTTGCCGGAAGACTGCACATGCAAAATGGCGCGCTGGATGACGCGCTGGAAGCCTAGGGTAGGCTGGGTGTCGATTTCGTCGCTGCCTTCTACCTTGGGCGTGTGCTCATTGACGAATTCGGTCAGTTCGCGGCGCAGCTGCTCGATATTTGCGTTACACGCACGCAGAACTTCGGCTGCAGACGGGTTGTCGAGCAGCGCGAGCAGCAAATGCTCCACGGTGATGAACTCGTGACGCTTTTGCCGGGCCTCGACAAAGGCCATGTGCAGGCTGACTTCAAGCTCTTGCGCGATCATTCAATTTTCCTCCATCACGCATGCCAGCGGATGCTGGTGCTGGCGAGCAAAGGAGACGACCTGCTCAACCTTGGTCGATGCGATGTCTTTGGGGAAAACACCGCATACCCCCATGCCCTCTCTGTGGACTTGGAGCATGACCCGCGTGGCACGTTCGCGGTCCATGCCAAAAAATTTCTGCAGAACGACGACCACGAAATCCATCGGTGTGAAATCGTCGTTCAGCAACAGCACCTTATACAAAGGCGGAGGCCGGGTGCGCGTGCGTTCCGCCTCGAGTAAGAACTCGTCCTGCTTGTGCGTAGCCATGCGGATCATTCTAATCAAGTGGAAGCGGAGTGCAACCAAGTTCCCGCAGCCATCATGTGGGGGTATTGGAGCAAAAAACAACAGTCTCACCGGTTGCGCCGTTGCGGCGCAAAGAACTTGGCCGGGGCTGTTTTTTCAGGTGATGGTGTGGCCGTCCGGGCGCGCTGAGTCTGAGTGCTCGGCGCGTGCTTCGAGTTTTCCAAGCTGGCCTTGAATCATCGGTCCGCGTTAAAACAGTTTGGCTTGTTGCGTCGCAGCATACCAGGCTTGCATGAAGTGCTTGACGCTGCCGCCCCAGTTGCGTAAAAGCAATTCCGTATGTCGTGCAAGGTGCAATGCGCTGACTGCGTCTGGCAAGGCCACGAACCATGTCAGCCGGACGGTGCAAATGTTTCCCTGTGTCGGTTTCTCCGCTGTGGCAGTGCTGGTGAAGGGTCCTTCGCATCGACATGCTGGCCGGGTGTTCCGGCGTGTTTCATGTTCTCTTGAAGGATTGATGCAATATGGCAACTGGCACTGTGAAGTGGTTCAACGACGCTAAAGGTTTTGGCTTCATCACCCCGGACGACGGCAGCGAAGATTTGTTCGCGCACTTTTCCGCAATCAATATGGGTGGGTTCAAGACCCTCAAGGAAGGCGAAAAGGTTTCCTTTGAAGTCACCCAGGGCCCCAAAGGCAAGCAAGCTTCCAACATCCAAAGGCTGTAACCGACTGGGTGTGTGGATTGAGCGTCGAGCATTCTCGGCGCCGGCTTGCATAAGTTCCGTGACTTTGGACTGCGAGGTCTAAGCAGGCTGAAAGACATAAGGCCGCCGGTGTGCCGGCGGCCTTATGTTTTGGTCCCGAAGCGCCGACCCAGGCGGCCAGCCCGGGCGCTCACTTGAGCTTGACTTCTTTGTAAAGGACGTGCTTGCGCGCAACCGGGTCGTATTTCTTGAACTCAAGCTTTTGCGGCGTCGTGCGCTTGTTTTTCGAGGTGGTGTAGAAATGACCGGTGCCGGCAGTCGATTCCAGCTTGATTTTCTCGCGAATGCCTTTTGCCATCTTGCTCTCCGTTCAGTGCGTGGCGGGTTTGGTCATTAGACCTTTTCGCCGCGGGCGCGAAGTTCGGCCACGACTTCGTCAATGCCCTTTTTGTCAATGGTGCGCAGGCCGGCGTTGGAAACACGCAGGCTGATCCAGCGGTTTTCGGCTTCACTCCAGAACCGGCGGTTCTGCAGATTGGGAAGGAAGCGACGCTTGGTTTTGTTGTTGGCGTGGGAAACGTGATTTCCCACCATCGGTGCTTTACCGGTCACTTGGCAGACGCGAGCCATACGATGCTCCAGGGAATTCGAATTGCGAAAAGCGTGCGACTATACTCTACGCGGTCCATGTGGCGCAAGTCCCTGAGCGGAAAACGTTTGCCCCGGCCAGGCGGGCTGCACGGCTGGCAGAGCGGTTGGGCTACAGCAGTCCGCGCTCGGCAAAGGATAAGGGTTGCCCATGGGCCGTGACCACGAAATGGTCCAGAACGCGTACATCCACCAGCGCGAGGGCATCTTTCAGGCTATGGGTCAGTCGCTCGTCGGCCTGACTCGGTTCGCAGGCGCCCGACGGGTGATTGTGTGCAAGGATGACGGCTGCGGCGTTACGCGCCAACGCCAGCTTGACCACTTCACGGGGATAGACGCTGGTTTGGGTCAGTGTGCCGCGAAAAAGCTCGACCGCATCGATCAGCCGGTTGCGCGCGTCGAGCAACAAGACGGCGAACACTTCGTGGGGGAGGTTGCCCAGACGCAGACGCAGCCAGTTACGGACCGCATCCGGGGTATCCAGTACGTCCCGTTGGGCCATCTCCTCGGCCAGCGCGCGCCGCGCCAGTTCCATCACTGCCTGTAGTTGGGCATACTTCGCCAGCCCCATGCCGGGAATGCGGGCAAACTCGGCGGCAGGTGCGCTGCATAAGCGGCTCAAGGAGCCGAAATGGCTGAGCAGATCCCGGCCGAGGTCCACCGCGGTGCGACCGCGTACGCCGACACGCAAGAACAGTGCGAGGAGTTCGGCGTCGCTTAGCGTTTGCGCGCCATGGGCAAGCAGTTTTTCCCGCGGGCGTTCGTCCGCGGGCCAGTCGGTGATTGCCATGTTAATGGGTGAGTTGCCGGTGTCCGTTCTAATTTGCGTTTTTACCCTATTGGCATGGAAGAGCTCAAGGGCAGGAATCTGGTACTCGGGGTGAGCGGAGGCATTGCAGCCTATAAGGCTGCGGAATTGACTCGCTTGTTGGTCAAGGCGGGAGCCCAGGTCGATGTGGTCATGACTGAGGCCGCCACGCGTTTTGTGACCCCGGTTACCTTTCAGGCGCTCTCGGGGCGCACGGTTTGGACCGATTTGTGGGATGCGCGTATCGGCAACAACATGGCCCACATCGACCTGACCCGTGGCGCAGATGGCATCCTGATTGCACCGGCTTCGGCAGATATCCTGGCCAAGCTGGCGCATGGGTTTGCCGATGATTTGCTGACGACGCTGTGTCTGGCGCGTGAATGTGCGCTGATGGTGGCGCCGGCGATGAACCGGCAGATGTGGGAGCATCCGGCCACACGGCGTAATCTGGCGCAATTGCAGGCCGACGGTGTGGCGATTTTCGGTCCGGGTGAGGGTGATCAGGCCTGTGGCGAAACTGGTTTAGGCCGGATGCTGGAGCCGGAAGAGGTGCTCGAAGCGGTGGTGGCCTATTTTGCGCCGAAATTGCTTGTTGGACGCAAGGTGGTGATAACCGCAGGGCCAACCTTCGAGCCGATCGATCCGGTGCGCGGGATTACCAATACCAGCTCCGGCAAGATGGGCTATGCGCTGGCGCGCGCGTGCGTGCGCGCCAGCGCCGAGGTGGTGCTGGTGAGCGGCCCGGTGTCGCTGCCGGTGCCGCCGGGCGTGCGCCGGGTGGCAGTACAAAGCGCGCTGCAAATGCGCGATGCCGTGCTGGCCGAAGTACCGGGTGCGGCAGTATTCATTGCTGTGGCCGCTGTGGCCGATTATCGCCCTGCACAAACGGCCGAGCACAAGATCAAGAAGTCGGGTGAGCCGATGCAGTTGTGGCTGACGCCCAATCCGGACATTTTGGCCGAAGTGGCCGCATTGCCGCAGCCGCCGTTTTGCGTGGGTTTTGCGGCCGAAAGCCGTGAACTCGATGCCTATGCTGCGGCCAAGCGCGCAGCCAAACGGGTGCCGCTGCTGGTCGGCAATCTGGTGCAAGACGGCTTGGGGGGCGATGACAATGAAGTGGTGCTCTACGACGACCGTGGCCGCCACCCGCTCGGGCGGGCCACCAAGACGGAATTGGCCTGGCGTATCGTCGAACATTTAGCGGATTTACTGGCCGGCGGCACACAACAGGAGTGATGAAATGCACAAGATCGATATCAAACTGATCGATCCGCGTCTGCGCAATCACGCACCGACTTATGCGACGCCCGGTGCTGCGGGACTGGATCTGCGCGCGTGTGTGGACGTGCCGTTGACCCTGCACCCTGGCGAGACGGTGCTGGTGCCCAGTGGGCTGGCAATTCATTTGGCCGATCCGGGCCTAGCCGCACTGATTTTGCCGCGCTCGGGGCTTGGGCATCGGCACGGCATCGTGCTCGGCAATCTGGTGGGGTTGATCGATTCGGACTATCAGGGACAGATTTTCGTCTCGGTGTGGAATCGGGGACGGGAGACTTTCATCGTCGAACCCATGGAGCGCATTGCGCAGTTGGTGGTGGTGCCGGTCTTACAAGTTGGCTTCAACGTGGTCGATGAGTTCGCGCCCAGTGAGCGGGGCTGCGGTGGTTTTGGCAGCACCGGTAAACACTGATGGCGGCAAGCGGGCATGTGGGCATCCCGGTTGGGGTGCATGTGGTGTTGGTGCGCGACGGTCGGGTGCTGATGATGCGCCGCGCAGGCACCGGGTTTTTCGATGGGTTATTCAGTTTGCCGGGCGGGCATGTGGAGCCGGGTGAATCGGTGCGTATGACCGCGGTGCGCGAGCTGCGCGAAGAGCTGGGGCTGGCGCTCGATCCGCAAGGCTTGCGTATGCTTGGTGTGGTTCATCGCCTGTCCGACTCCAATCGCATCGATTTTTTCTTGGCGGCGGCGCAATGGTCGGGTGAGCCCCGAATTTGCGAGCCCCACAAGTGTGACCGGCTCGACTGGTTTTCCCGCGACGCTCTGCCGGCGGACTCGGTGCCTTATGTTCGGCGGGCGCTCGAAGCGGGCGCCGGCCCTTGGATTCTGGAATTGGGCTGGTAGTCGAGGCGGCGGTAGTGTCGCGCGTTGATACGGCATTGCAAAATTGCTAAGACGGCACCGATGCATGGCGCTTGGCGTGTAGCGATCGCAGCCCATCCAAAAGATCGGTGAGGGGTCGAGCACCCACAATGCCGCAGATGCCCTACCGCGGTCGTTTTGCAGCGGCCTGCTAGGCGAGCATGTCGGCCCAGATGTTTTTTGCCCAGCCCAGTGCGTACTGGCCTTCGAGTTCGCTCGCCGCAGCCGAGACGCCGCCAGCGCCGTCGACCGGCATAAAAATTCTTTTCTCGGCATCGTACTGGTGCACCGAGGCCACATGGATGGCGTTTTTGCTGTCGACAAAGCTATAGCAGGTGTTCATGAGCACCGGGGTCGGGTTCGGTGCTTTGTTCGCCAGCAAGTTCAGGATGGCGGCCGTGGCCACCTTGGCATGCTGATTGGCCATATGTCCGGACTTGGGCATGGTCGGTGCCGGGAAGATGGCGTCGCCCAGCACATGGAGTCCCGGCACGCCTTTGGCTTCCATGGTGAGCCAATCGACGTCCACCCAGCGGTCGTTGATCAGCGGCAGACCCGTTCGGACGGCAATGTCGCCGGCGCGCATCGGCGGGATCACGTTCAGCACGTCGGCCTTGACTTCGTCGAACTCGAGCTTGGCGACACGGTTGTTGGCGTCCACCTCCAGAATCGCGCTGTTCGGGCGGTATTCGATGATGTTCTGATAGGTGCTGTTGAAAGCGTGTAGGAACAACCCCTTCTTGGACTGGATATCGTCGTTGGCGTCCAGGATGATGACCTTGGACTTGGGCTTGGCGGTTTTGAAGTAGTCGGCGACCAGGCAGGCGCGCTCATACGGCCCCGGCGGGCAGCGGTAGGGTGCCTTGGGGATCTGGATGGCATACACGCCCCCGTCGGGCATCGCTTCGAGCTGCTTGCGCAGCAGCACGGTTTGCGCGCCGGCCTTCCAGGCGTGTGGGATCCGTTCGGTATGGCCGGCGAGTCCGCCCACTTCATCGAACATGAAATCGATCCCTGGGGCGAGCACCGCGCGGTCGTAGCCGATCGTGCCGCCTTGGGCCAGGCGCACGCGGCGCTCGATGGGGTCGATGCCAATCACATCATCCTGGATGATCTTGACGCCCCAGGTTGACTTCAATCCGTCGTAGCCGACGGTAATGTCGGCCATGGTTTTTACGCCGCCGATGACCAGATTGGAGATCGGGCAGGAGATGAACCGCGGGTTGCGCTCGATCAGGGTCACCGCCACCTTGCCCTGGCTCCACATGCGCAGGTATTTGGCCGCCGTGGCGCCGCCGTAGCCGCCGCCGATGACCACTACATGGCCACCCTTGCCGCCACCGGTACCGGCAAGGCTGGTCCGTGGTGGGCCTATAAGCGAAGTGCCGGCAGCCAACACACTCAACGATTTGATGAAACCGCGTCTGTTCAGCATGGTTGTTCCGTCGCTGCTTTTATTGCTGTGTGGAGAAGTAATCGGCGATCAGCCCGAGCTGTTCGTCGGTGTATCCTTTGGCGATCTGATGCATGATGGATGCAGGCTTTTCGCTGCGCTTGAAGGCCATCAGCTTTTGCATCAGCTTGTCCCTGGATTCGCCGGCCAAGCTGTCCATACCGCCGACGCTCTTGCCGTCGGTGCCGTGGCAGTTGGCACAGGTGGCCGCAAGATTGCGGGCAAGATGGGGGTCTTGGGCATGGGCCGGGGCGCTTGCGCCGAGCACGCAAACCGTGGCCAGTGCGAGTTTGAGCTTCACGACGTTCATCCTCTCGGGTGTGTAATTTGCGTTATCTGCAACAGCGGCGACCATGCCTGTTGCCGAACCGGCTCAGGGTATTGTGTCGGGGCAGTATAGCCCAGCGGCAAAAAGCACCGAGCTCGAAGCTGATCGACGCTGACGGCGGTGCGTTACGCTAGTGATGGGCAGGGCGCGTAAATCGCGCACCTCGCGCGATCGATACGGTCTTAAACGATAGCGCAAGTAAGCGGTATTTTTGCCACAAGGTTTGCCACAAGGAGAAAGCGAATGGACAATCGACGCAGGAATGCGCTCAAGGCCGGTGGCGCTCTGGGCGTTTTGGGTGTGTTGGCGGCGGCTGGCCTGATCACGCCGGCCGTGGCGCAAGCGGCCTGGAACAAAGCTGCTTTCGAAGCCAAGAGCATAGAGGCGGCGCTGCGCGCGATCGGTGCCGGCCAACCGGCCGATAGCGCCGATATCCTGATCAGCGCACCAGAGACGGCCGAAAACGGTGCCGCGGTGAGCGTTGGCGTGCTCAGCCATTTACCCAACACCGAGTACATGGCCATCATGGTGGAAAACAACCCGGCGATGCTGGCGGCGTCCTTCCAAATTCCGGCCGGTACCCTGGCCGATGTGCAAACCCGCATCAAGATGGGGCAGACCTCAAATGTCTTTGCCGTGGTGAAAGCGGACGGCCGGTTTTACATGACCAAGAAGAAAGTCAAGGTCACCCTCGGCGGTTGCGGAGGCTGAACCCAGAGAAAGGAGTGCAATCGATGACAAATACAATGCCAATGCGTATGCGTGCGGCGGTCAAAGACGGTGTGACCGAAGTCCGCGTGCTGATGCCGCATCCAATGGAAAGCGGTCAGCGCAAGGATTCGTCCGGCAACCCGATTCCGGCCCACCACATTACTGAAGTGACCGCTACGCACAATGGCAAAGTCGTCCTTAGTGCCCAGTTTGGTCCGTCGGTTTCCAAAGATCCGTATCTGCTCTTCAAGTTTCAAGGCGGTGTCAAGGGTGACAGGGTGGCGGTGAGCTGGGTGGACAACAGGGGCGAGCGTCGCACCGACGAAGTGCAGATTGGTTGATGGCAGGCAAGGACCGGAGTATCGCCGCAGCGGGCGGGATGACACCGCAAGCCGATTTTGCCGGTGCCACAAGGCCGCTGTGGCGCCACGCGGTTGCGCTGGAGCGCTTGTCGGCGCCCCTGCTTGTTTTTGCGTTGAGCAGACCGGTCAGGCGGTGGCGGCTGTCAGGCTGTCGCTTGCGCCAAACAGCTTGCAGAAGCGTAGCTCCTGTGGATAGGGGAAAAAGTCCTCGACATGGCCGCGGCGTATCGTCTCTTGCGCTTCTTGCCAGAATTCCGGCTCCAGCAGGTCGCGGTGATATTTGAGAAAAGCCTTGCGCACCCTGGGTGAGCCCAGCAAAAAAGTGGCAAACTCTTCGGGGAAAACATCCATCGGGCCAGCGCAGTACCAGGTTTCGCCGGACATCTCCAGCTCGGGGTAGGGGGCCGGCGGGATGCGGCGAAAGTTCACATCGGTCATGAACTCGATTTCGTCATAATCGTAGAACACCACCCGGCCATAGCGGGTGACGCCAAAGTTCTTCCATAACATGTCACCAGGGAAGATATTGGCGATTGCCAGCTCGCGGATCGCATTGCCGTATTCGCGCACCGCATGCTCCACCTCCTCGTCGGTGGCTTTCTCCAGGTAGATGTTGAGCGGCGTCATGCGGCGCTCGATATATAAGTGTTTGATAATGACCGAATCGCCCTCGATTTCGAAAGAGGAGGCAGCGTGCTGCGCCATCTCCTTGAGCAGCTCGGGATCGAAGCGCGCCAGTGGCAGCGCGGCGTTGGAATACTCCAGCGTGTCGGCCATCCGTCCGACGCGGTCGACCTGCTTGACCATCAGGTACTTGCGCTTGACCGTGGCACGGTCCATGTTTTTCGAGCTGCCGAACACGTCCTTGATGATCTTGAATACGTAAGGGTAAGAGGGCAAGGTGAAGACCAGCATCACCATGCCGCGGATGCCAGGCGCCACGATGAAGCGGTCGTTGGAGTGGCGCAGGTGAGCGACGAGATCGCGGAAGAACATGGTTTTGCCCTGTTTACCCAGCCCCAACATGGTGTAGAGTTCGCTGCGCGGCTTGTTGGGCATGATGCTGCGTAAAAACTGCACATAGCCCGAAGGCACTTCCATATCGACCAGGAAATAGGCGCGCGACAGCGAGAACAGCACCGAAATCCGCCAGGGATCGAGGATGATCGTGTCGATGTAGAGCCGTCCGCTGGCGTTGTGACGCACCGCCAAGGCAAAAGGAATTTCCTGATAACCGTTGATGGCCTTGCCGATGATGTAGGCACTTTTGTCACGGTAAAAGGCCGAGTACAGCACCTGGATCTGGCAATTGACCTCCATCGCCGGCCAGCGCCCTAAATACCGCTCGGTGGCGCGCAGCACATAATCCACGTCGCGATCCAGATCTTCGAACGGGCGCTGCCAATCGAAATCTTCGACGATACGCCGCACCGTGGCGCGCAGCCCTTCGTCGCGCGGATAGTAGCTGCTATAGACTGGCGGGAACGATTCGATGTACTCGGTGGCGATGGCCGGGCGGGCAAAGATGTAGTCGTTGTTGTAATAGGTGCGGTGCAGGATTTTGCAGCACACCGAGTTGAAGAAAGTTTCTGCCAGTTCCGGCTGTTTATGGCGGATCAGCATGCCAATGTAGTGGAGTTTGACCTGCTGCCAGGTGGCGTCGTCTAACGAATCGGCATCGAACTCATGGCGCAGGCGCTCGACGGCTTCGTCGACCCGCTCGTCGTAGAACTGCACACGCTCCCGTACGACATTGAGTTGGCTCTGCCAGTCGGCGGCCTCGAAGCTTTCCTTGGCTCGCCGGCTGGTCTCACGAAAGATGCGGTAGTGCTTGTTGAATCCTTCGATCAACGCCTGCGCGATCGCCTGGGCAACCGGATTTTCGCCGGACACCGGCTCCATTGCGCTCTCCCTGCAAAAATGAGTTGGACGGACGAGTAGTGTCGCACCGGCCAGCCCTGTAGTGTCAACCGAGCCGACGCGAAGACAAGAGGTCTTCTATCATTTATGTATTTCATAATGTGAGATGTCTTTTTATAAAGATCGATGAACGCGCCCTTCGACGTTATAATGCGGCACGCAAAAACGCATCGGCGGCCGCTCGATGGGCAGCCGGTCGGACTAGTACCGCGTCGGGGTTCGCCTCGGCGTTTTTCGTCCCGCATAGCGTGGTCCAGCATCGGATGAAGCCGTGTTTTGGTGGATAATCCGCGGGTAGTCGGCCTGCGGTCGGAGTCGACCCCAAAGGTTTCGCCGATGCCAAAACCCACCCATGCCTAACAGGAGGGAGTTCTCATGAGCGTATCCAAGATCACCGTGCCGGCAGGCGGCCAGAAAATCATTCCGGGGCAACCGGTTCCGGACAACCCCATCATCCCGTTCATCGAAGGCGACGGCATTGGCGTGGATATCACCCCGGTGATGATCAAAGTCATCGATGCCGCGGTGGAAAAAGCCTATGGCGGTCGGCGCAAGATCCACTGGATGGAAGTCTATGCGGGTGAAAAGTCCACCCGCATTTACGGCCCGGACGAGTGGCTGCCCAAGGAAACCTTCGATGCGCTCAAGGAATATTCGGTATCCATCAAAGGGCCGATGACCACGCCGGTCGGTGGCGGCATCCGCTCGCTCAACGTCGCGTTGCGTCAGGAGCTGGATCTATATCAGTGCGTGCGCCCGGTGCGCTACTTCAAAGGGGTGCCCAGCCCGCTGAAGAACCCGGAACTCACCGACATGGTGATCTTCCGCGAGAACACCGAAGATATTTACGCCGGTATCGAATGGCAGGCCCAGTCAGACGGGGCCAGAAAGGTCATCGACTTCCTGCAGAATGAAATGGGCGTGCGCAAGATCCGCTTCCCGGAAACCTCCGGTATCGGTATCAAGCCGGTGTCCATCGAGGGCACCACCCGTATCGTGCGCGCGGCCATCCGCTACGCGATCAATAACGATCGCAAGTCGGTGACCTTGGTGCATAAAGGCAACATCATGAAGTTCACCGAAGGGTTGTTCCGTGACATTGGCTACAAGGTCGCGCGCGAGGAGTTCGGCGCCCTGCCGATCGACGGCGGTCCGTGGTGCAGCTTCAAAAATCCAAACACCGGCCGTGAGATTGTGGTCAAGGACGCCATCGCGGACGCCTTCCTGCAACAGATTCTGCTGCGTCCGGCCGAGTATGACGTGATCGCCACGCTCAATTTGAACGGCGACTACATCTCCGATGCGCTGGCCGCGCAGGTGGGCGGCATTGGCATCGCGCCGGGAGCCAATATTTCCGACCAGTACGCCTGCTTCGAGGCCACCCACGGCACGGCGCCCAAGTATGCCGGTCTGGACAAGGTGAATCCGGGCTCGCTGATTTTGTCGGCCGAAATGATGCTGCGTCACCTGGGCTGGAAGGAAGCGGCCGATCTGGTCATCAAAGGCATGGAAGCGGCCATTGCAGACAAGCAGGTCACTTACGACTTCGCGCGCCTGATGGAAGGTGCCAACGAGATCTCCTGCTCGGCATTCGGGGATGCGATGATTGCGCGCATGTAGAGCGCACGCAGCTCACCAATGCAAAGCCCCCGCGCAAAGCCCCCGCAATGTCGGGGGCTTTTTGCATTGGCGCGTAGCGTGCGTCCCCAAGAGCGCTTCAGTGCGGACTGCGCACGATGAGTACCGAGATCGACACCTTACGCACCAGGTTCTCCGCCACGCTGCCCAGCAGAAGGCGCTGGAAGCCGCGCCGGCCATGGGAGCCGACTACCAGTAGATCCGCGCCCGAATCGATGACCGCCTTGGCAATCTGATCGGCGGCATGGAGATCCTCCGAAGTCAGCAAGCGACGGCGGGGGCTCAGGCCGGCCTCCTCGGCCATCCTAACCGCTTCGCCCAGCGTGCTTTCGCCGCTTTCCAGCAGGGCATGCTGCATACGCTTGGCGTCGGCCAGCGCCACGCCGTGGTTGGAGAAGGTCTGCAATAACGATTCGTCCACCGCGTGGGCAATCTCCAGCACCGCGCCGTGCAGCTTGGCCAGGGCGATGGCTTCCTCCAGGGCTTTTTTCGAAGTCCTGCTGTCGTCGACCGCGACCAGGATGTGCTTGTACATCTTTGCTCCAATTGAGACAGGGCGAATACCGCGGTAAGCCTAGCATGCCGAAAGGGGGGGCGGCATCCGCGTTTTCCTGTAAGTCGCAAAGCTTGGTGCGTCTGCCACAGCGTTTTCATTTACGGGGCGCCGGTCGACCAAGGGCAGCCGCATCGACGCCGATGGCATCGGCGTAAGACGTTTGCGTGCGTACGGATGCCGCGCAGGAATGCTGCAGCGCGACGAAAAAGCTGATCGGGCGCGGTTTTGGCCGCGCCCGCCAAGACAGCGGCAAATCGTCACCGGTTGTAAGCAAAGAGTAAGAACCCGCTTCCTATAATCGCCACGCTGTCTTGTAGTCCGAGGGGTGCGTCTGCGCACGGCGTGCCCCGTAACAACCACCACGAGGAGACGTTATGGATAACAACAGTGCAGCCTATTGGAAGGCGACGCTGGGCCTGCTGACCAAGATCCTGGTCATCTGGTTCGCTGTGTCGTTTGGCGCGGGCATTATTTTTGCCCCGGCACTCAATGCCATCAGTCTGGGCGGCTACCCGCTCGGGTTCTGGTTCGCTCAGCAAGGTTCGATCTACGTGTTCATCGCGCTGATCTTCTACTACGCGAAGGCCATGGGCGACATCGACCGCAAGTTCGACGTGCACGAAGACTGAGGGAGAACGACACATGGATCTGCAAACGCTAACCTACCTGGTCGTCGGCGCGTCCTTCGCGCTTTATATCGGTATCGCCATCTGGGCGCGCGCCGGTTCCACCAGCGACTTCTACGTGGCTGGCGGCGGCGTGCACCCGGTCACCAACGGCATGGCGACTGCGGCCGACTGGATGTCCGCGGCCTCCTTCATCTCCATGGCCGGCCTGATTTCCAACATGGGCTACGGCGGCGGTCTGTTCCTGATGGGCTGGACCGGCGGCTACGTTCTGTTGGCCATGCTATTGGCGCCTTACTTGCGCAAGTTCGGCAAATTCACCGTGCCGCAGTTCATCGGTGACCGCTTCTACTCGAAGACGGCTTCTACCGTTGCGGTGGTCTGCCTGCTGGTGGCATCCATCACCTACATCATCGGCCAGATGACCGGTGTGGGGGTGGCGTTCTCCCGCTTCCTCGGGGTATCCAGCGATACCGGTATCTATATCGGTATGGCTATCGTGTTCGCTTACGCCGTGTTTGGGGGGATGAAAGGCATCACCTACACCCAGGTGGCCCAGTACATTGTGCTGATTCTGGCTTACACCATTCCGGCAATCTTTATTTCCCTGCAGCTCACCGGCAACCCGTTGCCCCAGCTTGGTCTGGGTTCCGACATTGCCGGTACCGATGTTTCGCTGCTCGACAAGCTGAACATGGTGGTCAAGGACCTCGGTTTTAGCGAGTACACCAGCTCCGTTCCGGAGTCCTACCTGAACATGTTTGTATACACCATGTCGCTGATGATCGGTACCGCGGGTTTGCCGCACGTGATCATGCGTTTCTTCACTGTGCCCAGCGTGAAGGATGCCCGATCTTCCGCCGGCTGGGCCCTGGTGTTCATCGCCATCCTGTACACCACGGCACCTGCTGTGGGCGCCATGGCCAAGCTCAACCTGCATGCTACGGTCAATAGCGCAGTGGGGCTGGAAACCGCAGCCGATGGCTCGATGAAGGTCAACCCCGCGACTGTCAAGGCCAATGCCGACCTGTTCGCTCCGGAAGCCAGTCTGCGTTACGAAGATCGTCCGGACTGGATGAAGCGTTGGGAAAAGACCGGCCTGTTGAAGTTCGAGGATAAGAACGGTGACGGTCGCATCCAGTACTACAACGACAAGACCAAGAGCGAAGCCGTGAAGGCTAAAGCGGAAGCTGCTGGTTGGAAGGGTAATGAGCTGACGGTGAATGCCGACATCATCGTGCTGGCCAACCCTGAAATCGCTCTGCTGCCGAACTGGGTGATCGCCCTGGTTGCTGCCGGTGGTCTGGCTGCGGCTCTGTCTACTGCTGCCGGTCTGCTGATGGCCATTTCTGCTGCTGTGTCTCACGACCTGATCAAGGGCGTTTTTGTCCCTAACATCAGCGAGAAAGGCGAGCTGATGGCAGGCAAGATCTCCATGGCCATTGCCATCGTGATTGCCGGTTATTTGGGGCTTAATCCCCCGGGCTTTGCGGCCGGTACGGTGGCCCTGGCCTTCGGGATTGCTGCTTCCTCACTGTTCCCTGCGATCATGATGGGCATCTTCTCCAAGAAGATGAACAAGGAAGGCGCCATTGCCGGCATGCTGGCGGGTCTTTTCGTCACCCTGTTCTACGTGTTCGCGCACAAGGGCATCTTCTTCATCAAGGGCACCGAATATCTCGGCCTGATCGGTGGCGCCAACAGCTTCTTCGGCATCACGCCGGAAGCCTTCGGTGCGATCGGTGCGCTGGTGAACTTCGCCGTGGCCTTCGTCGTGGATAAGGTCACCAAGGAGCCGCCGGAGCACATCCAGGCGCTGGTCGAAAGCGTTCGTATCCCGCGTGGTGCGAAAGCGGTCGACGGTTCCCATGTTCACTGAGAAGCGGTTGTAGACAAGTGCCCGGCAGGCCCGTAATCCGGGCCAATGCCGGGGGTGAGCAAAATGCCCCGCCGATCTGGTTGGCGGGGCATTGCTTTTATGGCACTTTGTGACCGTCTGCTTGCCAGCCAGGCGAGCGATTTCGGAGTACCGTATGACCGCAATGGCCCCTCATGTCAGCTTGGTGCTGAACTGGATTCTTTTCCTTGCCCTGTTCCCGATTACCTTTTTCTGGTTGCGGCGGGCCTGGCGCATCATTTTCAAAAGGGATTTTTCCGAAGTGGCGCTCAAACGGGGGGAACCGCCACCCAATCCAGCGCGGTTTGCGCCTTATTGCGCGGCCATCAACTTGGTGGGCGGGGTGGTTTTGGTATGGACCATTTTTGGTGTGCTGACCGCAAGCTTCGCCTTCGAGACCTGGACCTCACTGGCTGGCATCACCATTTGGAGTAAGCTCATGCTGGATTTTGCACTGTCTCGGCATGCGCATCCGCTGAAGCTGGGGCGCAAACGCGCCGATGCCCAGCCCGAGCGCAGCGGAAAATAGAGCGCGTCTTGGCGGCGTCTTGTCTGCCGCTCAACGCCGCTCAGCCACCCCGTAGGCGTGATCGAGGCGGTTCATCAAGAACACATAGAGGGCGATGATTGCCAGATACACGATCAGCGCGCCTTGGGCAAAAACATAAAAGCCCAGCGGGAAGCCGAACAACTCGAATTCGTTGAGGGTTTCTGCGTAATACGCGCAAACAAAGGTCACAGCGAACCACACTGCCAATAAGGCCGCGGTCAACAATCGGGTGCGGCGCCAGTAGGCGCGCTGCCGGGCGCTCAACTGCATGGGGGGGAGCCGCCTTCTTTGCCGTCATTGTTCGCCCGCGCGATGTCGGGCGAAATCACTGGCCAAGCGCTGTTCTACATCGCCTGGCGCGGGTTCGTAGGAATGTGGCTTCAGCGTACATTCGCTTTGGCCGGCGCAAATGGATTTCAGGCGGGCTTCGAAGCCTTCCATTTCGGCCATCGGCACCAGCGCGGTCAGGCTGATGCGTCCCGGGGCGTGACTGTCGGTGCCGCTCAGGCGTCCGCGCCGGCTGGCAAATTCTGCGCTGATCTCGCCAAAGTGGCGCTCCTCGGCCACTACCCGGACTTCCAATACAGGCTCCAGCAGCACTGGCCGGGCGGCACGCACTGCGGCCTGCAGTGCGTGGCGGGCGGCGGTGACGAAAGAGATTTCGTTGGAGTCGACCGGGTGGTGTTTGCCATCGGTGACCACGACTTTGATGTCTTGCAGCGGAAAACCCGCCAGGCAGCCCTCGGCCACTGCCTGGCGCACGCCTTTTTCGACCGCCGGCATGAACTGGACCGGAATCGCGCCGCCTTTGACTTCGTCGGTGATGTGCACCCCGCTGCCGAGCGGCAGCGCCTCGACCCGCAGCGCCACTTCGCCAAACTGGCCTGCGCCGCCGGACTGTTTTTTATGGCGATAGCGCGCCTCGGCGCTGGCGGCGATGGTTTCACGGTAGGGGATGGCCGGCGTGGCGGTGTCGAGCTCGAGGTTCCAGCGGCTGGCCAGTTGCTCCAGCACCATGCGCAGGTGCAGTTCGCCCAAGCCGCGTACTATGGTTTGCCGCGCTTGCGGGTCGAAGCTCACTTCCAGGCAGGGGTCTTCATCCAGCAGGCGGGCGAGCGCGTCGGACAGTTTCTGTTCGTCGCCGTGCTTTTTCGGGATCAGCGCCAAGCCGTGAAAAGGCTGGGGATAAGCAGGCGGCAGCAGGTGATGGTGGTCCTCGTCATGTGAATCGTGCAGCACTGCGTCACGGTGCACTTCGTCGACACGGGCCAGGGCGCAAATGTCGCCGGTCACTCCGCGCGGGATTTCGATTTGCTGGCGGCCTTGTATGCGCAGCAAGTGAGCTACTTTGATGGGTTTGCGGGCATTGCCGACATAAAGCTGCGCGCCGGCTTCCAGCGTACCCTGGTGGATGCGGAAAAGCGCAAGTTTGCCGCGGTAAAGATCGTTTTGAATCTGGAAAACATGCGCGACCACATGGCCTTTGGGGTCTGCGCTGACCTCAACCGGCCGGGCCGTCGCGCCTTCACCCTTGACAAAGCGTGGCGGGTTGCCTTCGGTGGGGTCGGGCATCAGACGGGCGAACACCTCTAACAATTCGGCTACCCCCGCGCCGCTGCGCGCCGACACAAAGCACACCGGAACCAGATGGCCTTCACGCAGGGCCTGCTCGAAGGCGTCATGCAACTGGTCGGGGTCGAGGTTTTCGCCTTGCTCCAGATAGCGAGCCATCAGTGCGGGATCGAGCTCGACCACTTGATCGACGATGGCCTCATGGGCTGCGGTGACCGACGAGAAGGCGGTTTCGGCCTCATACTCAGGGGCAAAGAAACAATCGATCACCCGACTGGCGTCGGGTGCGGGCAGGTTGATCGGTAGGCATTCGCGACCGAAGGCGGCTTCGATGGCCGCCATCGCGCCGGCCGCATCCGCCCCGCTGGCGTCGATGCGGTTGACCACGATCATCCGGCACTTGCCGGCAGCAGCTTCCATCAGCCGGCGGGTCATCGATTCCACCCCGATTTGGGCATCGATGACGATGACCGCGGTCTCCACCGCCGGCAGGGCGAGCAGGGCGCGGCCGAGGAAGTCGGGGGTGCCGGGTGTGTCGAGCAGGTTGATCCAACGGCCCGCCCATTCGAGGTGGGCGAGCCCGGTGTTCAGCGAATGGCCCATGGCCTTCTCGGCCGGATCGAAATCGCTGACCGTGTCGCCGCGTTCGATGCTGCCCGCAGCGCCGATACCGCCCGAGGCGACCAGCAGGGCTTCGAGCAGCGTGGTCTTGCCGGCGCCGGCCTGACCGAGCAGGGCGAGGTTGCGGATGTCGTGAACCGAGCTAGGCGTCATGATGCTTTCCCCCCGTGGTGATCCGGTCTGGCAAACCGTTTTCCGCAAGTTTCCGTCGCCGATGCGGCCGGCGCAATGGATCAGGTCAACATCCGTGCAGATTTTTCATGCGCTGCGTAGCCCAAGCGCCCGGGTCAGTGCCACCGCGGCCAAGGGCAGCACCAGGCCGAGCACGGTCACGGTGATCAACAGCCAGCCCAGCTCGCTGTAGTCGGCCGGTACTTTCACCGCGCCGCTGACCGCATCGCGCACTTCCCGAGTCACCGTGTAGACCTGGTTAAGATACTTGGTGCCCAGTTGCGAGGCTGACAGCGCCAGGTTGGTAAATGAGGCCATCACCGCAAAGAATGTGGCTTTCAGATGCGGTGGGGCGGAGTTGGCGATCCAGGCCAGCATCGGCACCATGGAGACTTGTCCGAGCGGCGACTCCAGCGCCGTGTTGGCGATTGCAATGAAACGCGCATCCACCACTCCGCCGGTGAGTTGGGCGGTCCATTGATGCAGGCCGTAGAACATGCCGATGATGGGCAATGACAGCACGGTGCCGGCCAAGGTCAGAAAGACGACGATCTGGGCGATGGACTTTTCCGCCATGAAGCGGCGGAAAATGAACAGCCCGGCCAATGTCATCGTGCTGACCAGAAGATCCAGGCGGGACAAGAAACTTTGGTCGAAACCCAGCTCGTCGATCATCCACCAGCTCGAACCGGCGCCCGGCGAAGGCATGGAACGGAAGATGAATATGATGATCACCGTACCCAGCAGGGTGCGCGCGGCTTCCGGGTTGAGTTCGCGCAGCAGCCGCGCAATCATGAAGCCGATGATGGCTACTGAACAGACAAAAATGAGTTCTTGCCCATAGGCGATGCCGGACAGGCCGACACCGATCGTGAGCGCGACGAATGCCGCACTACCGCCCAAAATCCACCAGTTGGGCGTGGTTTTTTCTTCGGGTTGATGCAGCATGCGGTCGATGGCCTCGGCAGCGTGGCCGAGCGCCGCGAGCCGTCGCGTCTCGCGGCGCTTGAGCAGCGCGGCCAGCAGCACGCCGCTGATCGATAGCAGCGGAATGATCAGCGCATATTCATAGATGCGCAGGTAGATGGCCACTTTGTCGTCCTCGGGCAGCGCCTCGCTACCCGCAAACAGCACCACGTTGGCGAGCGCCACCAGCACCGAGCCGCCGATGATCGCCACCCGGCCCAGCATCTGCATGGTGGTGTGCATCAGGCGAATGGCCTCGGGTGCGATCGGTTGGCCGTGTTCGTCCACGCGTGGTACCGCCTCGACGGTCATGGCGTCGGCCACCGCGTCCTGAATCACGTAGCCGACCGGGGCGAGCAGCACCGAGAGCACGAACCAGGTCTCGGCCGGCATCAGCGCGCGCATCGCCTCCGGATTGCCGATCAAGCCGATCATGATCAGCAGGCTGGCGGCGATCAGCGCGGCACCCAAATACACCAACAGCGATTTGTAACGCCACACAAGGTCGACCAAATGGCCGATGGGCATTTTCAGCGCCCACGGAATGCCCGCCCAGAAACCGAGCGCGGCAAGGAAGGCGGCGGAAAGATCGAGATAGTCCTTGATGAAAAAGGTGCCGACGATGCCGGTGAGGCCGGAAACCCCGGCAGCCATGTACACCATCAGCGGCGGCAGAAAAGACAGCCGCATCTCGCGGCCGAGTTCGAGGATGTTGCGGTCGAACCAGCGGTACAGAGCGTTCAAGGGCGCATCCTCGGGCTTGAGTCAGTGTTGATCGGCTTCTTCGGCCGCCAGCGCCCTTCGCATGCGTCGCAGGCCGAGCCCCACCAAGGCGGCGATCAGCGGAATCGAGGCCGCGGTGACCACCTCCGGGCTGGCCGGCGCGATGTAGTCTTTGGCGCCTTTGGCCAGATACTGCACCAGCTGCGAGCCGTAATAGGTGATTGCCACCACCGAGAGCCCTTCTACCGTCTCTTGCAGACGCAGTTGCAGCCGGGCGCGGCGGTTCATTTGCGCGAGCAATTCCTGGTTCTGGCGCTGCAGTTCGATGTCCACCCGGGTACGCAGCAGTTGCGAATTGCGCGCGATACGGCCGGAAAGGTCTTCTTGGCGGCGTGCCATGGTGGCGCAGGTGTCAATGGCCGGGGTCAGGCGGCGGGCCATGAACTCGCCGATGGTGGGAAAGCCGGTCAGGCGGGTCTCACGCAGTTCTTCGATGCGCTGTGTGACCAGGCGGTAGTAGGCGGCAGCCGCGCCGAAGCGGAAGGTGGTATGCGCCACCGAGCGTTCGACCTCGGCGGCCAGACGGGTCAAACGGGCGAGTACCGCGCGTTCGTCCTCGGCGCTTTGGGCCTGGCCGATGCTGTCCATCAAGTCTGCCAGTTCGCCCTCGGCGCGTGACAGCAGGCGGCCGACTTCCTTGGCCACCGGGAAGGCAAGCAGGGCGATCACCCGGTAGGTCTCGATTTCCAGCAAGCGCTGTACGGTGCGCCCAGCCTGACGCCGGGTCAGCGAAGCATCGAGCACCAGAAAGCGTGAGAAACCATCCACGATCTGGAAATCGGTAAACACCCAGGCGGCCTCGTCGGCGACTTTGGAAACCACCGTCTGCCGGCCATTGGGCGAGAGGTCGGCCATGACCCGCTCAGGGGAAAGCTCGGCGACCGAGCGTATGTCCACATGGGTGGCCACGATCAGTTGGCCGGGTATGGCCTTGCGCCAAGCGGCCGGTACATCGATCAAAGCGTTGTCTGCGGTACTGTCGCCCGCCTCGATGCGGCGGAAAAAGGTGTAGCTGGAAAATTCATTGTGACGTTCCCACTTCAGGCGAAAGCAGCCCGCATCCAGGAAGACATGACTGCTGTCGGCGGCCGGCTCCGGCAGTCCGAATTGTTCGGCCAGCAGGCGCAAATGCTGAGCTTCACGTTCGATGCTGCCTTCTTCGTGCAGAAAGGCGAGATAAGAAACCAGCTCCGGGGTGTCGATTGGCACCGGCGGGCGGGCGTGAATTTCATCGCTGAGCGTCTGACGCAGCGGATGCGACTGGAACAAGGTCATGGGCGGCAAGTACGGTCACAAATCCGGCGCCCGTCCGCCGCTTTGGCGGGCAGGGCGAAACAGATGCAAGAGTACCTGCCTGCGCGCTCTGCGGGGAAGTCCCCGGCGCGGCTGCGCCGGGGCGTGGCGCTTACTGTTGCTGCGGCACGATGAGGATCTCGACCCGGCGGTTCTGCGCCCGGCCAGCGGCGCTGCGGTTGTCGGCAATCGGGCGGCTCATGCCATAGCCCACCGCCAGCACCCGGTTGGCCTCTACCCCTTGCTGAATCAAATGGCTGCGCACGCTGGCGGCGCGGTTTTCGGACAGCGTTTGGTTATACGCCGCCGAGCCGGTCGAATCGGTATGGCCTTCCACCTGTACCACGGTGCCAGGGTACTGACGGATGCTTTGCGCCAGTTGGTTGAGCACCGGCTTGAACTGCGGCTTGATATCGGCGCGGTTGGTGTCGAAGGTGATGTTTTCCGGGGCCTGCAGGCGAATGGTGTCGCCTTCGCGTGTGATGTCTACGCCACTGCCGGACATGCTGCGACGCAGTTCCGCTTCCTGCTGGTCCATTTGTCGGCCGATCAGACCGCCCACGGTGGCGCCGACAGCGGCGCCGATCAGCGCACCTTTGGTGCGGTCGCTGCGGCTCGACACCATGCCGCCGAGCAGGGCACCGGCCCCTGCGCCAATGGTGGCGCCCGTGGCGGTTCTGGCGTGCTCGCCGGTGTAGGGATTGGTGGCGCAAGCGCTAAGCAAGGCGGCGGACAAAGCGGCGATGAGGTAGGTTTTCATGGTTCGTTCTCCCTCGGTCGGTTGGTGAGGTGGGCGAAAGGCAATACGTTGCTATGGTGCGCGCTGGCGCCTGCGGTCGTCAGCCCCACTCTGGCCGGTTTTTGTAAGCATGTGTCAGCCCGGCAAGCGGCTCGATCCGGGGACTTGATGCCCCGGTTTGACGCAGCCCATCCGGGCATGCGGCGCGGCGCATCTCCATATCCATGACATGGTTTTACGGGCATAATCGATGCCGTGCATCCGGTGGTCCGTTCTGGTGCCACGTATAGCTTAGAGTCGGGCGGTCGCATGAATCTCAGCAGCAAGGTCACCCTCCTGTTTTCGGCGATTGCGCTTGGCATCCTGGCGATGCTGGTGGCGATCAGCCTGTATGCTTTCCGGTCATTTTCCATCTCCTCATCGTCGGCCCATGTGCGCACTGCCGCCGAGGTGGTGCGGGTGCATCTGACCGAGGCGATGATCCAAGGTACCATCGCGCATCGGGAGCAGTTTCTTGCGCGGCTGATGGAAGTGCAGGGGTTGTCGATGGCGCGGGTGGTGCGTTCGCCCCTGGTGGACCAGCAGTTCGGCGTTGGGCTGGTGCGCGAGTTGCCGGCCGACGAGATCGAAAAAGCGGTGCTGGCCAGCGGTGAACCGCGCTATGTGCTGCGCGAGGTCAATGGCGACACCCTGTTCCGCGGCACCATTCCGTTTGTGGCTTCCACCGAAGGCACGCCCAACTGTCTGCAGTGTCACCATGTGCCCGAAGGTGCGGTGCTGGGTGCGGTGACCATGGAAATGTCGATTGCCGACCTCAAAACGCGCGCGTTGATGACCGTGGCCGGCCTGGTGGCGGTGGTGGCGTTGTTTGCCTTATTGGCCATTGCCTTGGTCCGGCGCATCATCCGCCCGGTGGGCGATGCCGCGCGCGATGTGGAACAAGCGGTGCAACGTGCGCTCAAGGGTGACTTCAAGAGCCAGATCGCCGCCTACCCGCAAGACGAAATCGGTCAGATCGCCAACGACACCAACCGCTTGCTGAGCTATTTGGACGGCGGCCTGGAGCGCATTACCCAGCGCGTGGTGCAATTGACCGGGCGTAATCCGCGTCAGGACGAAAACAAGCTGGAAGCCACCATCGACATGGTCAACAGCCTGGCCGATGCTGCGGCCTTCAAGCAGGCCATCGAGGAAGATGAGACCAAGAGCGAAATCTACGACCGCTTCGGGCAAATCCTGACCGAGCGTTTCGGCATTACCACCTATTCGATTTACGAAGTGGTCGATGGCAAACAGATGACCACGATGCGGGTCGATGGCGAGGCCGGCGGCGCCTGTCGCTGGTGCGATCCGCAAATTCTGGTGCGCTCTGAAACCTGCCGGGCAAAGCGCTCCGGGCATCCGGTGGATGCGATCGCCCAGCCCGGCATTTGCTATGCCTTCCGCGACGCCTCCGACGACGGCCAGCCCCGCAGCCACTACTGTGTGCCCATCATCCAGTCTGGCTCGGTCGGCAGCGTCATCCAACTGGTGGTGCCGGCCTCCGACACCCGGCGCTTGCAAGAGGTCGCGCCGTTCATCCATGTTTACGTGCGGGAAATGGCGCCGGTGCTGGAGGCCAAGCGGCTCACCGAGACCTTGCGCGAATCGTCGCTGCGCGACGCGATGACTGGACTGAATAACCGCCGTTTTTTGGAGGAGTATGTCGATACCCTGATTGCTTCGACCCGCCGCCGCCAGACGGCGCTGGCCATCATGTTGCTCGATCTGGATTATTTCAAGGTGGTCAACGACACCCACGGCCACGATGCCGGCGACACCGTGCTGAAAGCCTTGGCCAGCGTGCTCAGGCAGTCGGTGCGCGCTTCCGATATGGTGATCCGCTTTGGCGGCGAAGAATTTCTGATCGTGCTTCAGGATGCCACCGAGGAGGGGGCGTTGAAGGTGGCCGAGAACATCCGCCGCGCGGTCGAGCAGATGAAGATCCAGGTCTCGGGCGCGGTGCTGCAAAAAACCATTTCGATTGGTCTGGCGATGTTCCCGGCCGACAGTGAAACCTTTTGGCAAACCGTCAAATTTGCCGATGTGGCGCTCTATCGTGCCAAGGAGGCCGGGCGCAACCGTGTGGTGCGCTTTACTGCGGAGATGTGGGAAGGCAACCCGGAAACCTACTGAGCCAGGCCCGTGGCCGACGGCCTGTCAAAGCGCGCCGAATCCCATGTAACGCGCCAGAAATTGCGCTTTGCCGCGGGCAAGGAAGTCATTGAAGTCCCAGTCGCCGGGCGCCAGCAGGTGTGCCCATGCAGGGCGCAGCACATAGGCTTCGGCTTGGGCGGTGCCGCCATCGGCCAGCTCTACTGCGACCGTAGTCCTTGCGTACATCTCGCCCTCGAAAGCGTCCAAACGTTGCAGGGCCCGGGTGTCGAGGCCGTGATAAAGCCTTCCCTCCACGCAGGCGCCCGCTTTGGGGACGATGGCGGGATAGGTTTCATCGCGTACCGGGTGACGTGCATAGCCCTCGAGCCGGGCTGCCGTGGAAGAAAAAGCGCCGCCTGTGACCCGCGTCATGATGTCATCGCACATCAGCGAACCGTAGGTAAAGCAGTTGTAAGCCATGATGTTCAGCCCGGATTGCGCAACCAGGCTTGGATCAACGGGTCGCGATGGGCGGCAAGCTGCATCACGCTGACCTCGATGACCGGTCCGCTCAGGGTGTGGCCGGCGCAGCTGGCTTCAAGCTGCACACCGGTGTCGGCCGGTTCGACCACAATCGCCCCCTGGTTGGCTTGCAAGCGGCTTTGGCGGTCGCGCTCGCCGATCAGCACGCTGCCGTTGGTGAGATTGAGCTTGCCTTCGAGCTTTGCGGGCGCGCCAGAACTCAGCTTGGCAGATACGGTGCAGGGTAAAAAACGGAAATCGCCGACCAGCTTGAGCGCATGACGGCGTAGATGGCGGTGCAAGGCATCCGGCAGTTCGGGCAGTTTGCCTTGCACCTGGTAGGCGAGCTTGTCGAGCTCTTCATCGGTCAAATGGGGGGCGGCGGCGATCAAAACCTCGCGGGGCAGGGCACGGGCGTTGAGCGAGCGGACGTCCAGGTGGTGGTGATGCGCGGCGATACGGGCCCCGGCTTTGGCCAGTTGTTTGCCGGCAACGGTGGGCAGCCCCTGAAAGACCATTGCGCCGAGGATCTCGCTGAAGGTTTTGCATAGATCTTCATGCGCCAGCGCAAGCAGACGCTCGGGCGCTTCGATGTCGAGATCGAAGCTCAGTTGCAATTTGATGTTTGCCTTGGACATCCGGTCGATCTTGGCCGTTGGCAAAAAACTCGATTATGGGTCAATTTGGAGCTTTGTGGACTATGACAATGTGTGCCTTCCGTGCCGCGCCCGATCGATGAAAAACGCGCCCGCTCAGGGCGCGATCGGGAGGACTCGGATCGCGTCAGTCAGCGTACGACCTGAGTGAGTTCACCGGACTTGTAACGTGCGGCCATTTTTTCCAGCGGCACTGGCTTGATACGGCTGGCTTGGCCGGCGCAGCCGAATGCTTCGTAGCGCGCCTTGCACACCTGCTTGGCGGCCTCGCGCGCCGGTTTGAGGTATTCGCGGGGGTCAAACTTGGAGGGATTTTCGGCCATGAACTTGCGTATCGCACCGGTCATCGCCAGACGGATATCGGTGTCGATGTTGATCTTGCGCACCCCATGCTTGATGCCTTCGACGATCTCCTCGACCGGCACGCCGTAGGTTTCCTTCATGTCGCCGCCGTACTGGCGGATGATCGCCAGCAGCTCTTGCGGCACCGAGGACGAACCGTGCATCACCAGATGGGTATTGGGGATGCGGGCATGGATGGCTTTGATTCGATCGATGGCAAGGATGTCGCCAGTGGGTTTGCGGCTGAACTTGTAGGCACCGTGGCTGGTGCCGATGGCAATCGCCAGTGCGTCGCAGTTGGTTTGCTTGACGAAGTCGGCTGCCTGGTCCGGATCGGTCAGCAGCGCGCTGTGATCCAGCTTGCCCTGTGCGCCGATGCCGTCTTCTTCGCCGGCCATGCCGGTTTCCAAGGAACCCAGACAGCCCAGCTCGGCTTCCACGGTGACGCCGATGGCGTGGGCAAACTTGACCACCTCACGGCTGACCGCGACGTTGTACTCATAAGAGGACGGCGTCTTGCCGTCTTCCATCAACGAGCCGTCCATCATCACGCTGGTAAACCCCGAGCGGATTGCCGCCATGCACACCGCAGGGGATTGACCGTGGTCCTGGTGCATGACGATGGGGATCTCCGGATAGGCTTCGACCGCGGCGTCGATCAAGTGGCGCAGGAAGGCTTCACCCGCGTATTTGCGCGCGCCCGCGGAGGCTTGCATGATGACCGGGCTGTTGGTTTCGGCGGCGGCTTCCATGATGGCCTGGACCTGTTCCAGGTTGTTCACGTTGAACGCCGGCAGGCCATAGCCGTTTTCGGCGGCGTGGTCGAGAAGCTGTCGCATGGAAACGAGCGGCATGTGTGTTCCTCCGAAGGTCGCCGGCTGAGCCGGCACAGGCGTTTGAAAAGCCGCCATTCTAGCCCGAGCGGGGGCGGCCTTGCAGTGACCGGCTACTACGGCAGGCAGCGGCTATACCTGATGCGGCGCGGGGTGCTCGCCGACACGCACGATCTTCAGCGTGTTGGTGCCGCCTGCTGCGCCGATCGGCTCGCCGATGGTGAGCACGATCAAGTCGCCATAGGTCACCACGCCCTGGTCGAGCAACAACTGTTCGGCCTCCCACAGCAGCACGTCGCGGTCATGGTGCTGCTGGCTCATCAGCAATGGGTAGACCTCACGGTAGAGCGTCATCTGGTTGCGCGCGCTCACTTCCGGGGTGAGTGCGTAGATGGGCACGCCGCTATTCAAGCGACTCATCCACAATGCGGTGGAACCGGTCTGGGTCAGCGAGGCGATGGCTTTGACCTTGAGATGGTAGGCAGTCCAGATGGCCGCCATGGCGATCGACTGGTCGATGCGGGTAAATACCTGGTCGAGCACCTCGCGGTCCAGCGAGACCTCGGCGGATTTTTCCGCTTCCAGGCAGACCCGGCTCATGGCTTCGACGACTTCGACCGGGAACTGCCCGGAGGCGGTTTCGGCCGACAGCATCACCGCGTCGGTGCCATCGAGCACTGCGTTGGCCACGTCCGAGACTTCAGCCCGGGTCGGCACCGGGCTGCTGATCATCGACTCCATCATCTGGGTGGCGGTAATGGTGAGCTTGTTGCGCTCGCGTGCGGCACGGATCATGCGCTTTTGCAGCGCGGGCACCGCAGCGTCGCCGACTTCAACTGCCAGATCGCCACGGGCCACCATGATGCCGTCCGAGGCGTCGAGAATTTCCGCCAGGTTGGCCACCGCCTCGGTGCGTTCGATTTTGGCGATCAGCAGCGCTTGGCCGCCTGCGGCGCGCATCAGCTGGCGGGCCATGTACATGTCTGCGGCGCTTTTGGGAAAAGACACGGCCAGGAAATCGACGCCGATCTGCGCTGCGCTACGGATGTCCTCCATATCCTTGGCGGTGAGCGCCGGCGCGCTCAGCCCGCCGCCCTGACGGTTGATGCCCTTGTTGTTGGACAGTTCGCCGCCGACGCGCACCACGGTATGAATTTCGTGGCCCTGCACCCGCTCGACCACCAGTTTGATACGCCCATCGTCCAACAACAGGGTGTCGCCCTGCTTTACATCTTTGGGCAAATCCTTGTAATCGAGCCCCACACGTTCGGTGTTTCCAAGCTCGCAACGTGCGTCCAGAATGAAGCGCGCGTCTTTGTGCAGGGTGATGCGGCCCTCGGAGAACTTGCCGATACGAATCTTGGGGCCCTGTAAATCCGCCAGAATGCCCACCGGTCGGCCGGCGCGGGCGGCCGCTTCGCGGACCGCGGCCGCGCGTGCGACATGATCCTCGACCGTGCCGTGGGAAAAGTTCATGCGCACCACGTCGATTCCGGCATGAACCATGCTTTCGAGAATTTTCGGGTCGGATGAGGCCGGACCCAGGGTGGCGACGATTTTGGTATGACGCGGCATGGTGGCTCCTTGGCTGATACGCGGGTGCGCGGCGCGCTTGGGGTCGATTCTAGCCGAGCGGCTCGGTTAGGGGCCATGGTGGCGGCCGATGTCGCCAGCGCCCTGTTTTGACACGGAGGAACGGGGGCATGGAAAACCTATCGCTGGTTCTGCTGCTTGCCGCGGGGGTTTTGCTTTGGCTGTGGCAGCGCACCATCGGCCGCGCGGTGCGCGCTGAACCTGAAAGCCCGCCGGCGCAACGGCGACCTTCCTACCATGCGGTGGAGATTCGCGCCCCGGACGCTGGCTGCGAGGCGGTGCGCGCGGTGCGCGGCAAGCGTTTTCTGTCCATCGAGGCTCCACCGATTCCCTTGCCTGCCTGTGGGTGCAACAACTGCGCCTGCTACTACGTGCATCACGACGACCGGCGCATTGCTCAGCGGCGCAATATGCGGACCGAGACGGTCTATGCCGGCGATGGGCGTTTTACCGAACGCCGGTTTGGCGTGGGGCGGCGCGCGTCGGATCGCATCCTGTTCGGCAGCGGACGTTGAGCCGGTCACGCTGGATGGTCACAGCGGCACGCCGGTTTGACGCTCTTCCAAGTCGGCCAGATAGTCATCCAGATCGTCCGGGTGCAAGCCGAGTTCGGCAAGCACCTCGCCGCCGCATCGGTCCCAGTTGTAATCATGGATGCGTTGTGCGCGCAGACGGGCATGGTTGGCCAGGTGCAAGATCGCCACCAGGCTGCGTACCGCGCCCAATTCGTCGCGCGGTACTTCGTCATGATGCAGGATCGCTTGGGCGACGAATTCCGGTAGGTGCCAGTGGCGGGCCACCAGGTAGCCGATGCTGCGGTGATCGACCCCGAAGCGCTGGTCTTCTTCCTTGAGACTGGGGGCATCCATTCTGGCATTGAGCAACAGTGCTTGGCAGTAATCCGGAAAGCGCTGCATCAGCACCGGCACGCCGCATTCCAGGAACATCCCGGCCATATAGGCTTGGTCGGCAAAGATGTTGCATACCGACACCCGTTCATCGGCCACCAGGGCGGCCAGTTCGGCCAACGTTCGACTACGCTGCCAGAATAGTTCGTAAGCGCGCCGGTTGGCTGGGCCGATGCTGGTGCTCAGGGCCACCGCCCGGACAATGTTGAAAGTCTGGGTCACACCGATACGCAGGATGGCCTGCTCCAGGGAGGCGGGCGGACGGGCACCGCGCAGCCCGGGGCGGTGCACCGCCTTAAACACCATTGCGGCCAAACCTGGGTCTTGGCCGAGCACGGCGGCTACGCCGCGGGCGTCGTAAGCGTCGGTGGCGATCAGTTGGGCGAGATCGCGCAGGACTTGCGGTTGCGGGGGGATGCGGATGCCGCGCGGCGCGCTGGCCAGATCGGTTTCTACGCTACCAGTGGTCATGCCAAGGCTCGTTGTGGGTACTGTTGCTGTGCAGCATAGTGAGCCGGACAACGCGCAGCGGCAAGTCGGCAGATGTCTTACACGGATGCGGGGAGCTCTCCCCCGCATCCGGCAGGCGTCAGTCCGCGAAACGCGCCTGCAGTGCGGCGATGGCCGGCAGCGTCTTGCCTTCCAGAAACTCCAGGAAGGCGCCGCCGCCGGTGGAAATGTAGCCCACGTCATCGGCGATGTGGAACTTGGCGATCGCCGCCAGGGTATCGCCGCCACCGGCAATGGAGAACGCTTCCGAGTGGGCGATGGCCGAAGCCAGCATTTTGGTGCCGCCGGCAAATTGCGGATACTCGAACACTCCCACCGGACCGTTCCAAACAATCGTGCCGGCGTGCGCGATGATGTCGGCGAGCTTGGCCGAGGATTTCGGGCCAAAATCCAGGATGCGGTCATGCGGGCCGACCTCATCGACCGCAATACGGTTGGCACGCGCCAGCGCGGAGACTTCGTCGGCCACCACCACATCCACTGGCAGCGGCACTTCGGCTCCGCGAGCTTTCATGATGTCCATCACCTGCTGGGCTTCGCGTACCATCTCCGGTTCGGCCAGCGATTCACCGATGCGCTTGCCAGCGGCCAGCAGGAAGGTGTTGGCGATGCCGCCGCCGACGATGAGCTGATCGACCTTTTCGGCCAGGGTCTTGAGGATGGTCAGTTTGGTCGACACCTTGGCGCCGCCGACGATGGCCACCAGCGGACGCTTCGGTTCGTGCAGGGCCTTGGTGAGCGCATCGATCTCCGCGGCCATCAGCATGCCGGCGCAGGCTACCGGGGCAAAGCGGGCGATACCGTGGGTGGTGGCTTCCGCACGGTGAGCAGTGCCAAAGGCGTCATTGACATAGATGTCGCACAGCGCGGCCATCTTTCTGGCCAGTTGTTCGTCGTCTTTCTTTTCGCCTTTGTTGCAGCGGCAGTTCTCCAGCAACACGACCTGACCCGGCTCCACGGTAAAGCCACCGTCGACCCAGTCGGCAATCAGTTTGACCGGTTTGTTGAGCAGCTGCCCCAAGCGCACCGCCACCGGCGCCAGTGTATCGTCCGGGCCGACCACGCCCTCGGTGGGACGGCCCAGGTGAGAGGTCACCATGACCGCAGCGCCGTTATCCAGGCAGTACTGGATAGACGGAATGGAAGCACGGATGCGGGTGTCTTCGGTAATGTTGCCCGCTTCATCCTGCGGGACGTTGAGGTCGGCGCGGATGAACACTTTTTTGCCGCGCACATCGAGCTCGGCGAGTTTCTTCACTTGCATGACAGTCTCCACGGTTTGGGTTCAGTTGGATGGGGTCGCGCGAGGCGCCAGCCAATGGTGCAGGGTGTCGATCATCCGGGTGGCAAAAGCCCATTCGTTGTCGAACCACAACAGGATGCTGGCAAGATGCGCACCGCTGACGCGGGTCTGGCTGGCGTCGATGATGGCCGAGTGCGGATCGTGATTGAAATCGATCGAGGCGTGCGGGTCGTCCGACCAGGCCAGCAGGCCGGGGAAACGACTCTCGGCCGCCTCGCGCAGCACCGCGTTGAGCGCGTCCACCCTGACCGCGCGGCGGGTGGTCAGCGCGATGTCGATGGCCGAGACATTATGCGTGGGCACGCGGATGGCCTTGGCGCTGACCCGCCCGGCCAGTGCCGGCAGCAGGCGTTCGATGCCGCGCGCCAGGCCGGTGGACACCGGGATGATGGACTGCATGGCCGAGCGTGTGCGGCGCAGGTCGGTGTGGTGATAGCCGTCAATCAGCGGTTGGTCGTTCATGACCGAGTGCAGCGTGGTGAGCAGCGCGTGCTCCAGGCCGAAGGACTCATCCACCACGGCGAGCACCGGCACCGCGGCATTGGTGGTACAGGAGGCGTTGGAGACGATGCGCTCGGCGCCGGTGAGCGTATCGTGATTGATGCCGTAGACCACGGTGGCGTCCACGTCCTCGGCGCTGTGGCCGGGATGGGAGAGCAGCACACGCGGCGCGCCGGCCTTGAGGAAGCGCTCCAGCTCGATGCGCCGGCCGTAGCGCCCCGAGCATTCGATGACCGCATCGAGCTGCATCGCCGCCCAATCGACCGCCTCAGGGTTTTCGGCATGGGTCACGGTGATCGGCTCGCCGTCGATGATGAGCCCGGTTTCGGTGGTTTCCACCTTGCCCGGAAAGCGTCCGTGGGTGGAATCGAAGCGGGTCAGGTAGGCGATCGAGGCCAGATCGGCCGGCTCGTTGATCGCCACCACGCGGTAGTGTTCTCGCCAGGGCGATTCATGCAGCGCACGCAGGAAACAGCGGCCGATGCGGCCGTAGCCGTTGATTGCGAGCCGAGCTGGGGGGAGGGCAGAGCGGGTCACGGTATGGCCGGGAGATAGACCGCCAGAAGGCCGGGAAAGCCGCGTATTTTAGCGTGTTGGCGTGCCGCCGTCCGGGGCGAGGCACATCGCGCGGCAGATAAGGAAAAGCCCGCCGGGCCAGGGCCGGACGGGCTGTCGCGGGAACGGGGTGTCGATTACTTGGCGGCCATCCAGGCGCGGGCGGCATCGAGCATACGGCAGGAGTAGCCCCATTCGTTGTCGTACCAGGCCAGCACCTTGACCAGGGTGGAGCCGTCCGCGCCCTGGATGACGCGGGTCTGGGTCGCATCGAAGGTGGAGGACACCGTGGTGTGGTTGAAATCGGACGACACCAGCGGCTCGTCGTTTACCGCCAGGATGCCCTTCAGCGGGCCGTTGGCGGCAGCGCTCATCAGTGCGTTGATCTCTTCCTTGGTGGTGGCGCGCTCGGCGGTGAAGGTGAGGTCTACCAGCGATACGTTGAGGGTCGGCACCCGCAGCGCAAACCCATCGAACTTGCCCTTGAGCTGGGGCAGCACCAGACCGACGGCCTTGGCGGCACCGGTTTTGGTGGGGATGATATTGGCCGCTGCGGCCCGCGCCCGACGCAGGTCTTTGTGACGCACGTCCACGGTGACTTGGTCGTTGGTATAAGCGTGCACGGTGGTCATCAAACCTTGTTTGATGCCGATGTGCTCGGCCAGCACCTTGGCGACCGGGGCAAGACAGTTGGTGGTGCAGGAGGCGTTCGACACCACGGTCATGTCGGCCTTCAGGACTTCTTCATTGACCCCCATGACGATGGTGGCATCCACGTCATCGCCGCCCGGGGCGGAAATCAACACCCGCCGGGCGCCTTGTTCCAGCAGCGCGGTTGCCTTGGCTTTGCTGGTGTAGGCACCGGTGCATTCGAGCAATACGTCCACGCCATGTGTTGCCCAATTGACGCCCTTGGGGTCTTTGGTGGAATAGAAGGGGATCTTGCGGCCATCGACGATGAGGGTGTTCTCACCTTCGGTGTCGACACGCGTGGCAAAGCGGCCGTGGGTGGTGTCGTATTTGAGCAGGTGGGCATTGGTGGTCAGATCGCCCGAGGCGTTGACGGCTACCACTTCGAACTCGTTTTGCAGCCCTTGCTCGTAAATGGCACGCAGGGTGCAGCGGCCAATGCGACCGAAACCATTGATGGCAACCTTGATGGACATGGCTCTCTCTCCTTTCTAAGAAACTCTGCGCGGCAGGCGGCTCACAGCACCGCCCGGACCGCGTCGACCACCGCCTCGGCGGTGATGCCGAATTCCTTGAACAGCTCGCCGGCCGGGGCGGATTCGCCAAAACGGTCCAGGCCGATCACCCGGCCTTCCAGGCCGACGTACTTGTACCAGCCGTCGGTCACACCGGCTTCCACCACCACGCGCGGCACACCGGCTGGCAGTACCGCTGCGCGCCAGGCCGCGTCCTGACGCTCGAAAACGCTGGTCGAGGGCATGGACACCACGCGCACCGCGATGTCGGCCTCACCCAAGGTCTTCTGCGCGGCCATCGCCAGCGCCACTTCCGAGCCGGTGGCAATGATCACCGCCTGTGGCGTGCCGCCTGCGGCCTCGGACAACACATAGCCGCCACGGCGGATCGCCGCGACCTGCTCGGCGGTGCGCGCCTGGAAAGGCAGGTTCTGGCGCGAGAAGCACAGGCTGCTGGGGCCGTCCTTGCGCTCGATGGCGCAGGCCCAGGCCACCGCCGACTCGGTGCTGTCGCATGGACGCCACACGTCCATATTGGGAATCATGCGCAAGGTGGCGATTTGTTCCACCGGTTGGTGAGTGGGGCCGTCTTCGCCCAGGCCGATGGAGTCGTGGGTAAATACGAACACCTGACGCACTTTCATCAGCGCGGCCATGCGCAGGGCGTTACGCGCATATTCGCTGAACATCAAAAAGGTGGCGGTATAGGGAATCAGGCCGCCATGCAGGGACAGGCCGTTGCCGATTGCCGCCATGCCGAATTCGCGCACCCCGTAATACACATAGTTGCCGCCGCGCTCACGGCTGACCGGGCGGGCTCCGGACCACAGCGTGAGGTTGGAGCCGGCCAAGTCGGCCGAGCCGCCGATCAGTTCGGGCAGTTTGGGGGCATAGGCTTCGATACTGTTCTGGCTGGCTTTGCGGGTGGCGATGTTTTCGGCCTTGTCGACCACCTTGGCCAGGACGGCCTCCACATGGGCGTTCCAGTCGGCCGGCAGCTCGCCGGCCATGCGGCGTTCAAACTCCGCCGCCAACTCCGGGAAGGCCGAGCGGTAGGCGTCGAAACGGGCCTGCCAGTCGGCTTCGGCGGCAGCGCCACGCGCGCGGGCATCCCAAGCAGCATAGACACTGGCCGGGATTTCGAACGGCGGGTACGGCCAGCCGATATATTCGCGTGCGGCCGCCACTTCGGCCGCGCCCAGCGGCGCGCCGTGGACGTCGTGACCCCCTTGTTTGTTGGGGCTGCCGGCGCCGATCACGGTTTTGCAGCAGATCAGCGTGGGCTGTGCGGTGTTGGCCAGCGCCTGCTGGATTGCCGCTTCGATGGCATCCGGATCGTGGCCTTGTACGTCGCGGATGACCTGCCAGCCATAAGCTTCGAAACGCTTCGGTGTGTCGTCGGTAAACCAGCCCTCGACATGGCCGTCGATGGAAATGTTGTTGTCGTCGTAGAAGACGGTGAGCTTGCCCAGCCCCCAGGTGCCCGCCAGCGAACAGGCTTCATGGCTGATGCCTTCCATCAGACAGCCGTCGCCGAGAAACACCCAGGTGCGGTGGTCGATGATCTCGTGACCGGGGCGGTTGAACTCGGCCGCCAACACCTTTTCGGCCAGCGCCATGCCGACCGCGTTGGCAATGCCTTGGCCAAGCGGACCGGTGGTGGTCTCCACCCCTGGGGTGTAGCCATACTCCGGGTGGCCGGGCGTTTTGCTGTGCAGTTGGCGGAAGCGTTTGAGGTCTTCTATGCTCAGCTCGTATCCGCTCAAGTGCAGCAGCGCATAAATCAGCATCGAACCGTGGCCGTTGGAGAGCACGAAACGGTCGCGGTCGATCCATTTAGGATTGGCCGGATTGTGCTTGAGGTGGCGGCGCCACAGCACTTCGGCGATTTCGGCCATGCCCATGGGAGCACCTGGATGACCGGAGTTGGCCTGCTGCACGGCATCCATCGCCAGCGCACGGATTGCGCCGGTGATTTCGTTGAACACCGGGGCTTTGACGTTTCGGGAAAGCGACATGGGGTTTTCTCGCGAAAGCCGCCGGCAGCGGCTTTTAAAAAAAGCGCGATTATCGCCGAAAACGCGCACTGCTTGGTAGCCTTCGGCGCGCGGCCATCACGGGTATTGAAGCCTGCGCAGGGGGCACGGATCGTATCGGCTTCGATCTGCTAAACCCACTGACGGCGGCGCTCCATCAGCTTCCAGATCAGCGGGGTGAGGATGAGCTGCATGGCCAGATCCAGTCGTCCGCCGGGAATGACGATGGTATTGGCGCGGCTCATGAACGCGCCGTCGATCATCGTCAGCAGGTAGGGGAAATCCACTCCGCGCGGATCCTTGAAGCGGATCACCACCATGGATTCTTCCAGCGTGGGCACGTCGCGGGCGATGAACGGGTTGGAGGTGTCGACTACTGGCACGCGCTGGAAATTGATGTGTGTGCGCGAGAACTGCGGCACGATGTAGTGCACATAGTCGTGCATGCGGCGCAAGATGGTGTCTTGTACCGCTTCTTTGGAGTAGCCGCGCAGTTTGGTGTCGCGGTGCAGTTTCTGGATCCACTCCAGGTTGATGGTGGGCACCACGCCGATCAGTAGATCGACATGGCGGGCCACGTCGACCGTTTCTGTCTGCACCGCGCCGTGCAGCCCTTCATAGAACAGACAATCGGTGCCCACCGGCAGGTCTTCCCATTCAGTGAAGGTGCCCAACGGCAGGTTGCGCCGCATCGCTTGTTCTTCATTGTGGATGTAATAACGGCGGCGACCGGTGGCCGACTCACCATAGGCGCGAAACAGCGCTTCGAGCTCTTCGAGAAGATTGGCTTCCGGGCCGAAGTGGCTGATGCCGCGCTGGCCGCGTGCTTCGGCTTCGTCGATGAGCCGTTTCATTTCGTCGCGGGTGTAGCGGTGGAAGCTGTCGCCTTCGACGATGGCCGCGTTGACGTTCTCGCGATGGAAGATGGCTTCGAAGGTGTGCTTGACCGTGGTCGTGCCGGCGCCGGAGGAGCCGGTGACGGCTATGATGGGATGTTTCAGCGACATGCAAGGCGCTCCGCAGCCGTGTGCCTCAAGGCCGTTCGGTCTGCAACTCGGTGAATACCCGTTTGGCGGCGACGACCAGGACGTGCACTTCTTCGAAGGATAGTTCCGGGTAGTTTTCCCTCAACACACGGTAGGCCAGGTGGTCCAGCGTGGCGTTGCCCCAACGGTTTTCCTTGGCAAAGAAAGGGGAGATGAGTTGGTAGGCGTCATCGAAGATCGCTCTGACATGGTGATACTTGCGGCGCTCTGTACCGTTGTAAGGCGTATCCATGGGTGCACTCGGCTACTGAATGTCCGCTCAATGATAGCGCGGCGCCAAGATTCAGGCGTGCGCGTTGATCCAGGCCCGCCATTGCGCAAACAGCGCTGGGCTGCCGGCGGCGATGACCCCACGTTTGACCGCCGGCCCCGCAGTCAGCGAGCCGCCGTCCAGCGCGGCTGCCTGACCGCCGGCCTCGGCCAGAATCAGACGGCCGGCGGCGTAATCCCATAGCATTTGACCGCCGTGCAAATAGACATCCAGCCGCCCGGCTGCCACAAAGCACCATTCGAGCGCGCTGGAGCCGAAGTTGCGCTGGGAATAGTACGGCGGGCGCGCCGCCAGTTCGTCACCGAGGCGATGGCCGATACGCTTGAAGTCGACACCGGCGACCGCATCGCACAAGTGCAGCGCAGCCGGGCGCAGCGGTAACTCATTGCCGTTGAGAAAAGCGCCCGCGCCCTTGGCGGCGTAGAACGACTCATCGGTGACCGGGTTATACACCACGCCAAAGCGTGTTTCGTGATCCACCAGATAGGCAATCGAGACCGCAAAGAAAGGAATGCCATTGACGAAATTGGTCGTGCCGTCTATCGGATCGATACACCATAGGCCGCCTTGCCCTTCGGCCCATAGCCGGGCCTGGGTTTCGGCCGACATCTCCTCGCCCAGCACCGGACCGGGTAGCAACTTCGGCAGCGCCGCGGCAAAGCGGCGTTGGGATTCGACATCTGCCTCGGTGAATAAGGAGCCGTCGGCTTTGCGGTTGCGCGCAGACTTCAGATAACGCGGCAGGATTTCGTCGCGCGCGATATCGCGTACCAAGGACTCCAGCGCGCGGGCGCGGGCGAGGCGATGTGCTGCGGTCGGCATGTGGGCGGATGTTGTGTTTCGAAAAAGAGACCGACGAAGCGGAAAAAGCGGCCTGCGCGAAGCCGGCCGGTTGGCTGGCTACACCGCAGCGCACATGGATACTGCGCGACGACTGTAATATAGCATGATGATTCCGCGCTTCTTTTTTCCCCATCCGCTGCCTGCGGGCGGCGAGGTGGTGCTGCCCGAGACCGTGGCCCATCATGCTGCCCGCGTGCTCAGACTGCACAACGGCGATGCCGTGATCCTGTTCGATGGCCAAGGTGGAGAGGTTCCCGCTCGATTGGCCGTGTCCGGGCGGCGCTGGTCGGCATGGTTGGGGGCGCGCGCCGCGGTCGAGCGTGAATCGCCGCTTCGCGTGGTGCTGGTGCAGGCGCTGGCCAGCGGCGACAAAATGGACTGGGTGGTGCAAAAATCGACTGAATTGGGCGTGAGCGCCGTCTGGCCGGTGGCCGCGGCGCGCTCGGTGCTGCGCCTTGCGGGCGAGCGCGCAGACAAACGGCTGGCGCATTGGCGGCAGGTGGCGGTGTCCGCGTGCGAGCAGTGCGGCCGCAACCGTGTCCCCGAGGTGGCGCCGATCGCTAGTCTCGACGCCTATCTGGCCGCCGCGCGCAGTGCGCGCAAGTTGCTTTTGCTCCCGTCGGCGGACAAGGCGCTGCGCAACATTGGACCGCCGGCCGCCGGCGAGCCCATTCACCTGCTGGTGGGGCCGGAAGGCGGCTGGAGTGAGGCCGAAGTGGCCACCTTTCTGCGCGCTGGCGCCGAGGCCATCGGTTTGGGGCCGCGGGTGCTGCGCACTGAAACCGCAGGGGCGGCCGCGCTGGCGGCTTTGCAAGCGTTGTGGGGCGATTACTGAGCGGTCCTGGGGAAGGGACGATCAGGTCAAAAGGAGAAAGGGAGGCAAGGGATGTTCGAATCTGCGGAACTGGGCCACAAGACCGACAAGGCTGAGTACGAGGCGCTCGTGCCAACACTGCGAGCACAGCTTCTCGATGCGCAGTTCGATCTGCGTGAGCTCAAGCAGTTTGCCGTGGTGGTGCTGATCAATGGTATCGATGGCGCCGGCAAGGGTGAAACCGTGAACTTGCTCAATGAATGGATGGATCCGCGCCATATCGAAACCTGGGCCTTCGATGCCCCGTCGGCCGAGGAGGCCGAGCGTCCCTTCATGTGGCGGTTCTGGCGGGCGTTGCCGCCCAAGGGCAAGATCGGCATTCTGTTCGGTAACTGGTATTCGGAAACCATCCATGCGCGGGTGCACAGAATCACCAAGCGCGCAGAGCTGGATCAGCGCTTGGATGCGATCAACCGTTTCGAAGCCATGCTGGTGCGCGAGGGGGTGTTGCTGATCAAGTGGTGGTTTCACCTCTCCAAGGCGGGGCAGAAGGCCAGATTGAAAGCGCTGGAGAAAAATCCCAAGACCCGCTGGCGGGTGACCGAGCGGGACTGGAAGTATTACGCCTTGTACGACCGCTACCGGGAAACTGCCGAACATGTACTGCGCCATACCAGCACCGGGGATGCGCCGTGGTTGATCGTTGACGGTTCCGACGAGCGTTTCCGGTCCCTTTTGGTGGGCCGCACCCTGCTCGAAGCCTTGCGCAAGCGTATCGAATCGATCAACAAAGGCTGGGCGCCGCGGCAGATGGCCGCGCCATTGACGCCGTCATTGGATAACCTGAACCTGCTCAACAGCCTGGTGCTGCGGCAGGAACTGGGCAAAAAAGACTACAACGAGCTGCTCGAACTGTATCAGGGGCGGCTGGCCCTGCTGTGCCGTTCCGAGGCTTTTCGCAAGCGCTCGCTGGTATTGGTGTTCGAAGGTGCCGATGCCGCGGGCAAGGGTGGGGCGATCAGGCGTATTACGGCGGCGCTCGATGCGCGTAGTTTCCGTGTCGTGCCGGTGGCCGCGCCGACCGAAGAGGAGCGTGCCCAGCCCTATTTGTGGCGTTTTTGGCGCCATGTGCCGCGTCAGGGCAAGATCACCATCTTCGATCGCTCCTGGTATGGGCGGGTGTTGGTCGAGCGGGTGGAGGGATTTTGCTCCGAAGCCGACTGGATGCGCGCCTATGCCGAAATCAACGATTTCGAGGACCAGTTGATCGAAGCCGGCGCCGTGGTAGTGAAGTTTTGGTTGGCCATCAGCGATGAAGAGCAACTGGCGCGCTTCAAGGCGCGCGAGGCCGAGCCGCATAAACGCTTCAAAATCACCGAGGAAGATTGGCGCAACCGCGAAAAATCCGCCGAATACGCGCAGGCCGTGTGCGATATGGTCGACCGCACCAGTACCGAAAACGCTCCCTGGACGCTGGTCGAGGCCGACAACAAACTCTATGCCCGCATCAAGGTGCTGCGTACCGTGTGCGAGCGCTTGGAGGCTGCATTGGCCTGATCGGGCCTGGGAGCGGGGCTTCGGCCGGACGATTTGTCGCGCACTCGGCGCTAGAATACCGACGTAACCCCAATCATGGCCGACGCCGCAAGGCAGTCGGCTCGATGTCACGCCAATCCGTGGTGAGCGCTTGAAGGCCGAACTGACCCATCCCTCCGCAGCGACCGTCGAGGCGGTCGACAGTACCGCCAACTTCGTCGCCTGGGTGCGCGGCGCAGCACCCTACATTCATGCTTTTCGCGGCAAAACCTTCGTCATCGCCTTTGGCGGTGAGGTGGCTAGTGGCGATTCCGCCCAGCGGCTGGCTTACGACTGCAACCTGCTGGCGGCGCTGGGCATCCGCCTGGTACTGGTCCATGGCGCGCGTCCGCAGATCGATGCGGAGTGCCGGCGTCGGGGGCTGGAGCCACGCTTTCACAACGGGTTGCGGATTACCGACGCGGCCACGCTGGAATGCGTCAAGGCAGCCATGGCGGTGACCCGTATCGAGGTCGAGGCCTTGCTCTCGCAGGGGTTGCCCAATACCCCCATGGCGGGCAGCTATATGCGTGTGACCGGTGGCAACTTCATCACTGCGCGCCCGGTGGGCGTGGTCGACGGGATCGACTACCAATTCACCGGGGCGGTGCGCAAGATCATTGCCGAGGAGATCAACGCCGATCTGGATCAGCACAACGTGGTGCTGATTTCCCCGCTTGGCGTGTCGCCGGCGGGCGAGTTATTCAATTTGTGCATGGAAGAAGTGGCCGAAGCGGTTGCGGTGGCGCTGAAAGCCGAAAAGCTGATTTACCTGTGCGACGCGCCCGGACTGCTCGATGCCGAAGGCCGTCTGATCGACTCGGTGACCGCAGATGAGGCCGAGCGCATGCTGGAGGCTGGCGAAGGGCTCACTGAAGATCTCCATCTTTTTCTTCCCTGCGCGCTGCGTGCGGTACGTCGTGGCGTGGCCCGCGCCCATTTGATCGATCGCGACCTGGACGGCGGCCTGTTGTTGGAGTTTTTCACTCACGCCGGGGTTGGCACAGTGGTGTCTCGCGCCCCGCTGTTCCGCCTGCGCGAAGCCACGATCGAGGATGTGGCTGCGTTGGTGGCGTTGATTTCTCCTATGGAGGCCGACGGTACGCTGGTGCGGCGGGGGCGTGAGTTGCTGGAACAGGAAATCGAGCGCTTCACCGTGGTCGAGCACGATGGCGTGTTGGTCGGTTGTGCGGCGCTTTATCCCTTTTCCGAGGACAATGCGGCCGAGCTGGCCTGTTTGGCAGTGACGCCGGAATACCGTCGCGCCGGGTTGGGTGACCAGTTGCTGCGGCGCATCGAACGGCGGGCGCGCGCCCAAGGGTTGGAACGTTTGTTCGTGCTTACCACGCGCACCGCGCACTGGTTCAGGGAACGCGGATTCAGTGAGATCGGCCCGGAGGCGCTGCCGCGGCAAAAACGCGAACTCTACAACTACCAGCGGCGCTCCAAGGTTTTTGTCAAGTCGCTATGAACGCCAGCGGCTGCCTTACAGACTCAGGCTTACCCGGCTGCCGGGGCGGGTGCTGTCTATGAGCAGGCGGGCGCGACAGCTTGTAGGGTCGGTTCTTGCCGCGGTGGGCGCGATGTCGATATGGGCGCTGAGTGTGCTGGGCGCGCGCGCGTTGAGTCCGGATAGCGGATTTGGCGAGCTGGTCGCGACGTTGCTGGTCGGGCTGTTTGGGGGTGTGGCGGGTTATTTTGGGTTCGAAGCGCGCGCACCTGGTGCGCTGCCCCGGCCTGCGCTCGGGGTCGATCCGATTGCGCACGCCGCGGCAGACCGAGGCCCGCTGACCGGCCTAGAGGCCAATTCTCTGGCGGCGCTGCGCAGGTTCCGCGAAGTGGCCGAAGGCGTGCATGGGGTGGAAGCCTTGTTCGACACCGATCTGCGCCTGGAATGGATCAGCCCGTCGATTCAGCGTCTGACCGCCCGCACACCGGGTGAATGTCTGGCGGCCGAGCGTTTCGTCGATTTTCTGGTCTATGACTCGGATCGCCGATACTGTCAGCACGCGATGCAGCAGGTGCTGGCAAGCGGACAGGGACGAGACTTCGAGATGCGCCTGGTGCAGGAAAACGGACAGGTGCGTTGGATTGCCAGCCATTGGCGCCCGGTGTTTCGGGAAGACGGCGTCGTGGCCGGTTTGCATTTGTCCGCCGAGGACATCCAAGGGCGTAAGGAGGCCGAGTACAAGCTGCTGGAAACCGTCGCGCAGTTGCGTCGTGCGCAGGCGCTGTCGGAAAACTATCTCAAGCGTAGCAACGATGAGCGCCAGCGCCTGTCGGCATTGCTCAACGTCATCCGCCTGGGCATTTTGTTCATGGACCGTGATCATCGGGTGCTCTATTACAACCGCGCCATGCTCGACATCTGGCGCTTGCCGGCGCAAGAGAGCCTGATCGGAGTGCGCGATGTGGTGTTGGAAAGTCGCGTGGTCGGCTTGCTCGAATCGCCGGAAGCGTACTTTTCGCATATCCGCAAGGTGGTCGCGCAATACGAGGTCAGCGAACCTTTCGAGATCCATCTGAAAGACGGCAGGGTGCTCACCGATGTGTCGGCGGTGGTCGAAGATGGCACCCGCGGGCGGCATGGTATTGGTCGGGTGTGGATCTATGAGGACATTACCGAACAGCGCAACGCTGAACGCAAGCTGGCGGCGCTGGCCGAGCGCGATCCGCTGACCAATCTCTTTAACCGCAGGCGGTTTCATGAGGAGCTCGAGCGTATGCTGGCCGATGCCGCCCGCCGCGCGGTAAAGGTGGGTCTGCTGGCGATCGATCTGGATGGTTTCAAACCGATCAACGACGAATTCGGCCACCAAGCCGGTGATCAGGTGTTGGTGACATTGGCGCGCGCGGTGGGCGGCATCATTCGCCGCAACGAATTGTTTTTCCGCGTGGGCGGCGACGAGTTCTGTGTGCTGGTGCCGGATGCGGATGCAGAAGATTTGACCGGACTTGCTAGACGCATCGTTGAAGGCATCGGCGCGCTGCGTTTCGTCTTTTCCGGCCGACCGGCCAGCTTGACCGCCAGCTTGGGGCTGGCCCTGTATCCGGATCACGCCAGTCACGGCGAAGCGCTGATCGCTGCCGCCGACCGCGCGATGTACCAGGCGAAAAACAGCGGACGCAACCGTTGGTGCATCGCCGAAAAGCCCGAAGGTGAATCGGCTAGAATATCGGCCTTGCAACCGGATCAACCCCAAACAGGAGAACAGTGACGATGGCCCGGATGGTCAATTGCATCAAGCTCGGCCGCGAGGCGGAAGGTCTGGACCGGCCGCCGATCCCCGGCGAACTCGGCAAGCGCATCTTCGATAACGTCTCCAAAGAGGCGTGGCAACAGTGGGTCAAGTACCAGACCATGTTGATCAACGAAAACCGCCTCAATCTGATGGACCCCAAGGCTCGTAAATACTTGTCCGAGCAGATGGAAAAACATTTTTTCGGTGGCGGCGCGGATCGGATTGGTGGCTATGTTCCGCCAGCAGGCTGAGCCGGCCTGAGCTGCAAAGTAAAAAAGGATGGCCTGAAACCATCCTTTTTTTGCGCGCCGAACGGGCACTAGCTGCCCGGTTTGCTCTTGCCGCGGTCTTTGGCGGCTTCCTGCTCGACCGCCTCGGCCCCGGCATAGCGCACATCGCGACCATGAGCCATATAGATCACGTATTCAGAGATATTCACCGCATGGTCGCCGATGCGCTCCAGTGATTTGGCGATGAACAAGGTCTCCAGACTGTTCGAGATGGTGCGCGGGTCTTCCATCATGTAGGTGATGAGCTGGCGGGTCACCGCCTCGAAGCAGGTGTCGATTTCTTCGTCCTGGCGCGCGATCTCGGGCGCCAGCGTGACGTCGCCGCGCGCATAGCTGTCCAGCGCCTTACGCAGCATGTCCTGAGCCAGTGCGGCAGGGTGGCCAAGGTCGACTTTGGGCGAGTACGGCAAGTCTCCGGAATGCAGCCGACGAGCCGATTTGGCGACCTTTTTGGCCTCGTCGCCGATGCGCTCCAGATCGGTGACCGTTTTCATGGCACCTAGTACCGCGCGCAAGTCGCTGGCTGCGGGCTGGCGTTTGGCAATCAGTTGGCTGCAGGCTTCGTCGATTTCCACTTCCAGCAGATTGATGCGGTGGTCGCCGGCAATGACCTTTTCGATGAGCGCCTTGTCGGCGGTGCGCAAACCGGTGAAAGCGTTGTTGAGCTGGCTCTCCACCAAGCCGCCCATGCGCAACACCCCGGTGCGGATGGCTTCGAGGTCGGCGTCAAATTGCTTGTAGATGTGTTCGGTCATTTTGGCCATGGAAGTGTCCCTAACCGCTGCAGGCTAGCATCCGTGCGTTAAGGTTTTGTTTCAGTCGCGCCGGTGGCGCTGAACCCCGGTCGGGGTGGCCAGCAGCAACAAATCGGCGCCCCGGCGGGCGAACAGGCCGTTGGTGACTACGCCAGTGATTTGGTTGATCGCCGTTTCCAGCGCGACCGGATCGTCGATGATAAGTCCATGCACATCCAGGATCAGATTGCCGTTGTCGGTGATGAAGCCCTCCCGCAATTTGGGCGTGCCGCCCAACGCGCCAAGCTCCCGGGCGACATAGCGCACGGCCATCGGGATGACCTCCACCGGCAGCGGGAAACGCCCCAATGTGGATACCTTCTTGCTTTCATCGCAAATGCATATGAAGCGCTCGGCGACCGCAGCGACGATTTTCTCGCGGGTCAGCGCGCCACCGCCACCTTTGATCATCGCAAAATTGCCGTCGATCTCATCCGCGCCGTCCACATAGACCGGCAGGTGGTCGATTTCGGTCAGCGCGATCGGCTCGATACCGTGCGCGCGCAACCGTGCCGAACTGGCTTCTGAGCTGGATACCGCTCCGGCAATGCGCGACTTGATGCGTGCCAGTCCGTCGATAAAGTAATTGACAGTGGAGCCGGTGCCAACGCCGATCACCGCGCCGTCGGGCAGCTCATTCAACGCGGCCAGTGCCGCGGCTTTCTTGAGTTCGTCCTGGGTCATTGCCTGAGGTCCTGAAGTAGGCGGGCGTGCCGGCCAATGGCCGAGCAGCCGGGCATTATTATCACAGATCGGCATGGCGGCGCGATGCGGGCGGGCATCTACGGCCGGTATACTCCGGCACCATCGTGCAGGAAGCATTGAACCATGCGGGTTAGATCGGTCCACCAAGCCGCGCTGCAAGCGCTGATGTGCGTCGCACCGGACGACAAGTGCCGGGCAACCGATACGCTGCTGGCCGATTGGCGCTCCGGTGCGCTGGCAGTGCTGTCGGCGTGCAACGATCCGGTGCCGATATACGAACCGGGCCGGCCGCGACGTCCTGAGTTGGTGCCACCTCAACAGGTGCCCCTGCGCAAGGCCGGCTCGGTGGAAGGCCACGCCGCGTTGCTGCACGCGATCGCGCATATCGAGTTCAATGCGATCAACCTGGCGCTCGATTGTGTGCACCGTTTCCGTGCGCTACCGGCCGACTTTCACGACGGCTGGCTGGTGGTGGCGGCCGAGGAAGCCTATCACTTCCGCCTGGTGCGCGAGCGTCTGCGCGCGCTGGGTTTCGACTATGGCGATTTCCCGGCGCACAACGGCCTGTGGGAGATGGCCTGCAAGACCGCGCACGATCCGCTGGCGCGCATGGCGCTGGTGCCACGGGTGCTGGAAGCCCGTGGGCTGGATGCCACCCCGCCGATCATGGCCAAGCTGCGGGCCATCGGCGACCGTGACAGCGTGGCGGTGCTGGAGATCATCCTGCGCGACGAGATCGGCCACGTGGCGCTGGGCGACCGCTGGTTTCGCATCCTGTGCGCCGAGCGCGGGCTGGAGCCGGAGGCAACTTACCTGAAGCTGATCGATGCGTTCGATGCGCCACGGCCGCGGCCGCCCCTGCATGTCGAGGCGCGGCGCGCGGCCGGTTTCAGCGAGGCGGAACTGGCGGGCTTGGGCGCGCAGGCGCCTGCAACCACCCGTCGGCAATAGCGTGCCGGGGCGCCTTGGGGCGGTTCGGCGCCCCAGTGACGGTCATCGCCGGCAGCCTCTCTTACAGGTTGCCGTAGGAGTGCAGACCCGACAGGAACATATTGACGCCGAGGAATGCGAAGGTGGTGATCAGTAATCCGACCACTGCCCACCAGGCGAGCAGCGATCCACGCAAGCCTTTGGTCAGGCGCATGTGCAGCCAGGCGGCGTAATTCAGCCAGACGATCAGCGCCCAGGTCTCCTTCGGGTCCCACTGCCAGTAGGTGCCCCAGGCCTCGGCCGCCCACAGCGCGCCGAGGATGGTGGCGATGGTGAAGAAAGCAAAGCCGATGGCGATGGCCTTGTACATCACGTCTTCCAGCACCCGCGGGGCGGGCAAGCGGGAGGCGAGGATGCCGCGTTCGACCAGCAGGTGCGCCACGCCGACCATGGCCGCCAGCGCGAAAGCGCCGTAGCCGACGAAGTTGGTGGGCACGTGCACCTTCATCCAGTAGGACTGCAGCGCCGGGATCAGCGGCTGGATTTCGTGGGCGCCGCGCGAGAACGCGTACCACAGCAGAAAGGCCACCGCCGCCGAGATCACCACCATGACGAAAGCGCCCATGCGGCGGGTGTTGTAGCGCAGCTCGTAATAAAGGTAGAGCAGGGCGGTGATCAGGCTGAAGAGGACGAAGACCTCGTACAAATTGCTGATCGGAATATGGCCGATCTCCGGGCCGATCAGATAGGACTCGTACCAGCGCACGAACAGGCCGGCGGTACCCATCGTGGTGCCCACCCACAGCAATGCAGAGCCGGTTTTCTCGCCAAAGTCCGAGCGCGCCAAAAGGCCCAGCCAGTAGGCGCCGGTGGCCATGAAGTACAGCGCGCTCATCCACATGATCGCGGTCTGGCTGGAGATCAGGTACTTGAGCAGGAAAACCTGCTCGGCGCGGGCCAGATCGTCCTGGTAGAGCCAGATGCTGGCCAGCGACAGGGTGGCGACTGCCGCCAGGAAAGCGCGGAAAGGCTTCCAGTGCCAGCCGATGGCGATCAGCACGGGTACGTGCAGAACGAGGATGATGTCGTCGTAGACATCCATGAAGGCGCTGTAGTGTGCCAGGGCAATGCCGGCACCGACGATGAGCGCCAGCGCGTAGAGCCAGTCGAAGAGATCGCGGTTGCGAAGCACGCCGGACGGCGTCCGGACGGTTTGTGCGAGTTCCATCAGTGTCCTCGTAGGGTGGCATCGGCGGCGCCGGCCGCCGGGTCGAGCAGGGCGCGCAGTGCGCTGACATGGCGCTCGAAGGTCTCATCTACATCGATCGCCTTGCGGTTGGACGACATCGTCACCAGTCCGTTTCCATCATGCTTGAGCAGCACGAAAAGGCGTCGCTCGCGGATGTAGAGCATGGCAAAAACACCGAGCACGAGCAACAGCGAACCGATATATACCAATGGCTTGCCGGGCGAACGGGTGACCTGCAATACCGTGGCTTGCACCTGTTCATAGCCGGTCAATTGCAGATACAGCGGCGCGTCGTAGAACAGGCTGTCGGACAGTGCGGCCATGGTGTCGCGCAGGTAGGCGGCGCGTGCTTCGTCGATGCTGACCGGTGTCATCCCCGCCTGCTCGCGCGCCAGTTGCCAAGCCTCCCAAACGATGCCCTGAAGAATGCGCACGAACACTTCGGCGGCGCGTTCGCGCTCGGCTGGCGGAATGCTTTTCTCGATGAACGTACCGATGCTCTCGTAACCGCGTTCGCCAAACAGTGCGAGCGTATTGACCGCAGTCTCGATCAGGCGCGCATGGGTGTCGCTGCGCTGTTGGTGTTCGTTCAGACTGGCCTGGGCAAAACGGATGGCCAGTCGTTGACGCTGCGAGGGGTCGAAGACGAGGTCACGAATCGCAAACCAGGTGTCGATCCGGCCGTCCTCATCCACCGGCAGACGCAGAAAACGGAACGCTTCCGCTTGCGAAGCACGGGTGCCGGTGTATAGATACCAGCGTCCGTCGACCTGGATCGGCAGCATGTAGTTTTTGAACTCACGCGCCTGGCCGGCCTCGTCGCGCAGCTTGAAGGTGAAGCTTGGACCGATGTTGCGAAAATCACGCCGGTCGTCGCCGGTGCGTGCGCCACTACCCAGGTGCCGGGTCAAACCCGCAATCCCGTCGTCTTGCGATGGGGCGCGCTCGCCCATGTCTTCGACGTTAAAAGGCGTGAATCCGGTCAGCTCCAGCGCATAGCTGAAGCGTGGGTGCTTCAGTTGCAGGGTTTCGCCTACCCGGCCCTCGATATTGAGTACCGGCATGGCTGCGCCGGTGAGCATGTTGCGCCCGGCGATCTTGAGCAGCGAGCCGCCATCGTCGAAGCTGGCTTGGTAGATCGACACCCCGCGGTACTCCAGCGGACGGTTGACTTCGATGGTGTGCGCGAAAGACTCGCCGCTAGCCTGATCGGTGACCACGATATCGCTGGCAAAGCGCTTGGGCATGCCGTTTTCGTAATGGTCGATGTGAAACTTCTTCAGCGATATGCTAAAGGGTAGCGCTTGCAGGAGAATGCCGTCGCCGACATTGAGTACCGCCACATTGGTCGAGCGCCCCTCCGGAATGAACATATTGCCGCGATAGCTCCAGTTGGTCTCGTCCAGACGGGCGGAGGCAGGGATGTCGACGATGAGCTGGTTGCCCGAGGTGGGGTGTTTGTCGCCCAGCCACATCTGGAGCTTGAGCGGCAAATTGCCGTCGAGCAGGCCGCCGATGCAAATCAGTACGATCGCGCCGTGCGCCAGGAAATACCCGCTGCGTCCCGCGCTGCCTTGTTTTGCGGCAATCAGCACGCCGTCCGGGCGCATGTCGATCCGTGATGCAAAGCCGCTGTGCGCAAGGTAAGCGGTTACCCGCGCTTGCGCCTCGGCGGTCGGCAGCCCACCGGGCAATTCAGCCCGATGCGCGAACTGTTGCAGCGAGACCTCCCGGGCATGCTCGCGGAAGCTGCGCATCTCGCGCAGCATCGGCGCGCTCTGGCGCAGGATGCACAGGCTGGTGGAGATCACCAGAAAGGCCAGGATCACTAGAAACCAGCCGGCGTTGTAGACCGCATACAGCCCCAGTTTTTCGAAGATCGGAAACCAGAACGGGCCGAACTGATTGAGATAAGCGTTGAAGGGCTCGTTTTGTTTGACCACGGTGCCGATCACCGAGGCGATTGCCAGCACGGTGAGCAGGCTGATGGCGAAGCGCATCGAACTGAGCAGTTCGAACAGCGCTTTGGAAGTGCTGCGTTGCATCCTGGTCCTAAAGCGGGGGAGCGTCAATTGAACAGGGGCCGCCGGGTGGCTGCGGATCGGAGCGCTAAGGGCGAAGAAAGGATAAAAAAAGGGGTGGACACGCCACCCCTTTTTCAACCGCCCGCCGATACGCTACTTCAGCGCAGGCCGGCGGCGTAATCGGCCACCGCGCGCATTTCGGCGTCGGTCATCTTGAGCGCGATCATGCGCATCATTTGGTTGGGGTCGTTGGCTCGGCCGCCATCGCGGAATTTTTGCAACTGGAGCGTGGTGTATTCGGCGAACTGACCGGACAGGCGCGGATACTGCGCAGGCATGCCGGCGCCGGCGGGGCCGTGGCAGGCCGCACAGGCCGGTACGCCTTTTTCGGCAATGCCGGCGCGCCAGATTTTGCGGCCAAGTTCCACGGTTTCGAGATTTTTGGTCGCTTCCGGTTGCAAGGTTTGGCCGGCAAAATAGGCCGCCACCGCGGGGATGTCTTCATCGGGTACCAGCGCGGCCATGGCGCTCATTGCCGGGTCCTGGCGGGTGCCGGATTTGAATTCGGTCAGTTGCTTGGCAAGGTACTCTTTGATCTGCCCTGCGATCTTGGGGTTGGCCGCAAGCTGGCTGTTGCCGTCGGCCCCGTGACAGGCTGCGCAAATGGTTTCGGCGATCTGTTTCGCCTTGGCGAGATCGGGGGCCTGCTCCTGGGCCTGGAGGCTGCCTCCGACCAGCAGCAGCGAGAGCAGCAGGGAACGCTTGATCATGGTGTCCTCGGAAAGCCGTGAGTGGTTGTCTCAAACTTGGTATTCTAATACAGGAAGCCGGTTTTGCGCGACGCAATGTGGGTCGTCCGGCCGCGCGTGTGCGTGTTTGCCCCTCCTTTTAAACGCCCCCCGTTGCCCTATCTCCGATGTCAATTTTTCGCAACGCAACATTCGAAACCTCGGTCGCGCAGCATGCCGCGCTCCCGGTCGGCAAGGGGCCGGAAATCGCTTTCGCCGGTCGCTCCAATGCGGGTAAATCCAGCGCAATCAATACGCTTGCCGGGCATACGCGACTGGCATATGTTTCGCGCACGCCCGGGCGCACCCAGCTGATCAATTTTTTCCGCCTCAACTGCGGTGCGGCACTGGTGGATTTGCCGGGGTATGGGTATGCGCAGGTGCCGGAAGCGGTGCGCCGGCAATGGCAGGGTTTGCTCGAAAACTATCTGAAAAGGCGTGAAAATCTGATTGGCCTGGTGCTGATCATGGATGCCCGCCATCCATTGACACCGCTCGATCGGGCGATGATCGAGTGGTTTTCGCCCACCGACAAGCCGATGCACGTCATGCTGACCAAAAGTGACAAACTGTCGCGTAACGAAGCGAACAAAACCTTGTTTGCGGTGCGCAATGCGCTGGTCCCGCTGGGCGAGCGGGTAACCATCCAGCTGTTCTCCAGTCTGAAAAAAACCGGCGTGGCCGAATGTGAGGCGGTCGTGGCTGGCTGGCTGGGGCTGGCGCCGTCGGGCGGGCAATAAAAACCCCCGGCCAAAGGGGGAGAAATGCCGGGGGTGAAAATGCCTTAACTTAATAAGGCACCCGCTCAGGGAGGTAAAGCGGGAGACGGTTTGGCACCATCCGCCTGTTAAGATGGAGGCCGGTCAAAGAAGTTCCAGCCCGATTTCGTTACTGGATGTATCCCTGAAGTTCGAAGCCTGGAGAGAGTAAGCCTGATCATGCGTCCTACTGGAGCATTCCCCCTCACCCGCATGCGGCGGATGCGTCGCGACGATTTTTCCCGCCGACTGATGCGTGAATCGACCCTTAGTGTCGATGATTTGATTTATCCGGTGTTCGTGCTCGATGGTATGAGCCGCAGTGAGCCGGTGGCGTCAATGCCTGGCGTGGAGCGTGTCAGCATCGACCGCCTGTTGTCCGTGGCCGAGCAGGCGCTGGAACTTGGCGTGCCGGCGGTGGCGCTTTTTCCGGTCATCGACGTCAAACTGAAGAGCGCGCTCGCCGAGGAAGCGTGGAACCCGGAAGGGCTGGTGCCGCGGACGGTGCGCGCACTCAAAGAGCGTTTTCCGGAACTGGGGGTGATCACCGATGTGGCGCTCGACCCTTATACCAGTCATGGGCAGGACGGGCTGATCGATCCCAACGATCCACGTGGCTACGTGATGAACGACGAGACGTTGGAGGCGCTGGCCCGCCAGGCGCGCTGTCATGCCCAGGCCGGCGCCGATGTGGTGGCGCCGTCCGACATGATGGATGGGCGTGTGGGCCGCATCCGCGCCGAGCTGGATGCCGCAGGCCACATCCACACCCGCATTCTGGCCTACTCGGCCAAATACGCCTCCAGCTTCTACGGCCCGTTCCGCGACGCGGTGGGCTCGGCGGCCAATCTCGGCAAAGGCAACAAATATACCTACCAGATGGATCCGGCCAATTCGGACGAGGCGATCCGCGAGGTGGCGCTGGATATTGCCGAGGGCGCCGACATGTTCATGGTCAAACCCGGTATGCCTTATCTTGACATTGTGCGGCGGGTGAAGACCGAGCTGCAGGTGCCGACCTATGTCTATCAGGTCAGCGGCGAATATGCCATGCTAAAGGCCGCGGCGGCAAACGGCTGGCTGGACGGCGAAGCGTGCATGTTGGAAAGTCTGCTGGCCTTCAAACGCGCCGGCGCAGACGGCATTCTGACCTATTTTGCGCTGGATGCCGCGCGCAGTCTGAAACGTCGCACGTGACGTGAACACCGCCTTTTTGCGCTCGTCCGGTACTGTGCCGGGATGCGTTCTGCGCCCTTTGCAGCCATCCGATTTGCCGGCGGTGCTGCGCCTGCAAGCGCGGGCCTACCCGCCTGCCTACCATGAAAGGGCTGAAGTGTTCGCCACCCGGTTGGCGCTGGCGCCGGGTGGCTGCTGGATTGCCGAGCGCGGTGGCGAGGCTGCCGGGTACGTGATTGCGCATCCTTGGCAAGACGCCCAGCCGCCCGACCTTCATGCACCGTTGAGTATGTCCAGCGCACCGCAGGGCGACATCGCGTTCCTGCACGACATGGCGGTGTGCCCGCAGGCGCGGGGTATCGGGCTGGCGCAGGGGCTGTTTCGCAAGGTGAGGGCCTGGGCGATATGTCAGGAGCTGTCGGCCATTGTCCTGGTGTCGTTGCCGGATGCCCGCGCGTTTTGGCAACGCTTGGGTTTTGTTGACCACGCGCGAACGGTGTCAGCCGGTTACGGCGCCGGGGCGTGCTGCATGCGCTTGGCGCTGTCAGCGAAGTAGCCGGCCGAGCGCCCGGCGCAGGTCGAGGATCGAGGCGATCTTGAGGTCCACATGAGCCGGCTGGCGCAGGCTGCGACTGACCCACACGGTGCGCATCCCAAGGCGGCGTGCGGTACGCAGGTTGTCGGGAGAGTCTTCGACCAGAATGCAGCGCCGCGGATTGAGCCGGTGAGCGCGCAGCAGCTCGCGGTAGGCGCGAATGGCCGGCTTGGGGTGCAGCTTCATGCGCTCGATGCCGAACACGTCGGCAAAATGGCTTCGTACGCCCATCAAAGTGAGCACGGCTTCGGCGTAATCCTGCGGACCGTTGGAAAACACGATCTTGCGTCCCGGCAGCTTGCGTAGCATCGCGCCCAGCGCGCGATCAAAGACCATCAGCTCATGCAGACGCTCAAAGCGGTGGGTTTCACGCAGAAAGTGTTGCGGATCGGTGCCGTGGTGGCGAACCAGGCCGGTCAGGGTGGCGCCATAGCGCTGCCAGTAGCGGATGCGTAAGGCGTTGGCCTCGTCGGTGCATAGCCCCAGATGACGCTCCAAATAGGCGGTCATGCTGCGGTTGATATGCGGAAAGATGTGCGGACTGGCGTTGTGTAAGGTGTTGTCCAGATCGAACAGCCAGACGGGGGCTTGGCTCATGTGAGGCCGATGTTCAGCGTGGCCGGGGAGTGACGCGGATGATTGCGCGTCCGTCGGCGGTGTGTTTGGGGGCGGCTTTCCAGGCGTGTCCCTGAATCAGCTCGAAAGTGGCCGGCAGCCGCCCTTCACGCCGCAGCGCCTCGTAACCCGCACGGGCGGCCGCCCAGCCGCGCCGGCCGCACAACCCGCGAGGACGATCACTGGCTGCGTTGTTGCAACCCGGCAGGCGCAAATCCGCCAAAAGGGTATCGATATCGGCATAGGTCAAGGTAAGTATCTCCATGTCCATGACCGGATCGGCAAAACCGGCTTTTACCAATGCGTCGCCGATGTCGTGCATGTCGATGAAATGGTGCACCCGCGTTCCAGCGTTGTCGGGCAGGGCGCTGCGCAGCTCCTTGAGGGTGTCCGGCCCCAGAGTGGAGAACATCAGCATGCCGCCGATTTCCAGCACCCGGTGCATTTCGCGCAGCGCTGGCAACGGATCGTCGAGCCAGTGCAGCATCAGGTTGGACCACACCATCGACACACTGGCACCTGCCAGCGGCAAGGCGGTGGCATCGGCGCACAGCAATGACGTGGCGCGCTGACGGCCGAGCAGGCGCCCGAGCAGCCCCCGCGCGCTGCGCACGCGGCCGGATGCGGCGGCCAGCATCGGATAGGCGAAGTCGATACCGATCAGGCCGGCTTGCGGATAGCGCGCGCCGAGCACGGCCAAGTCGGCGCCGGATCCGCAGCCCAGGTCGAGGATGCGGGCGGGCTGGATACGGATATAGTCCAGCCGCTCGGCCATACGGTGGGCAAGCTCGCGCGCGAGCGGGTCGGCGCCGTCGCCGCGCGTGGCGGCTGCGGCAAACCGACGGCGCACCAGTGCGCGGTCGAGCCTGAAATCCTGCGGGGCCGGCACGGTGCGGGTCAGATGGATTGAAGCCCAAGCCGCTCGAAAAGCCGCTGGTCGCGGTCGGCATCCGGATTATCGGTGGTCAGCAGCCGATCGCCATAGAAGATGGAATTGGCGCCGGCCAGAAAGCACAGCGCCTGCATTTCATCGCTCATTTGCTGACGTCCGGCCGACAGTCGCACATAGCTGGTGGGCATGGTGATCCGCGCGGCGGCGATGGTACGCACGAACTCGAAAGGATCGATTGGCTCCGCATCTGCCAAGGGGGTGCCCGGAATCGGCACCAGATTGTTGATCGGGACCGATTCGGGCGGGGTAGGCAAATTGGCCAACTGCGCGATCAGGGCTGCGCGCGCCTGGCGTGATTCCCCCATACCAACGATGCCGCCGCTACACACATGGATACCTGCCTTGCGTACCGCATCCAGAGTGTCCAAACGGTCCTGCTGGCTGTGCGTGGTAATCACCTGGCCATAGAATTCCGGTGCGGTGTCCAGGTTGTGGTTATAGTAGTCCAGGCCGGCATCGGCGAGCTTTTCGGCCTGGCCGGGGCGAAGCATGCCAAGGGTGACGCAGGTCTCCAGGCCGAGTTTCTTGACTTCGCGCACCATCTCCAGGACCGGTGTCAGATCCTGGTCCTTGGGGCTGCGCCAAGCCGCGCCCATGCAAAAGCGCGACGCGCCACGGGCTTTGGCGGCGCGGGCGTTCTCCAGGACTTCATCGAGTGGCAATAGCCGCTCGCGCGTAAGCCCTGTGTCATAACGCGCCGACTGCGCACAATAGCCGCAGTCTTCCGAGCAACCGCCGGTTTTGATGGACAGCAGGGTGGAGCGTTGAATGGCGTTGGCGTCGAAATGCGCGCGATGGACTTGTTGCGCGCGAAACAGCAAGTCCATGAAGGGCATTTCGAACAGCGCTTGCACTTGTGCAACCTGCCACCGAGGGCGCTCGTTGTGATTGGGAAGGTCGGACGTTGCGGGTCGCTCTGCCGCATCTGCGGTCGAAGTCATTGTCATGAAACGTTTTCCGGGCTGTAATGCGTAATTATGAATATTCCGACATCGGCGGAAAGCTTGTCAAACCAGAATATCTTTCGGCGCCTCTTGCGCACTGTCGCAAACTACCTCATCCCGCAGGATTGCTTTGTGTGTGGCAGCGTTGCCGGCGGGCAGGCCGTATGCCCAGACTGCCTGGCGGAGTTGCCGCGCCAGCCGGCATTGGCTTGCCCGATCTGTGCGCTGCCGACTCCGGATGGCTTGGTGTGCGGGCATTGTCTGAGTGCGCCGCCGGCCTTCGATGCCACGAGGGCGGTGTTCAGCTATGCCTTTCCGGTCGACCGCATGGTGCAGGCGCTAAAGTATCATCGACGACTTGCCCTTGCCCGCTTTTTTGCCGACTGCTTGCAACGTCTGCCGCCGCCTCCCGGTGCGGATTTGATCCTGCCCATGCCAATACATGTGCAACGCCTGCGCGAGCGGGGATTCAACCAGGCGGTGGAACTTGCGCGCCCGCTCGCCCGGGTTTGGGGGCTGCCACTGGCGCGAACGCTGGTGCGACGCACCCGTGATACGCCCGCGCAGGCCGGCCTGACGCGCGCAGCGCGCATGGCCAACCTGCGCGGCGTGTTTGTCTGTGAGGGCTCGCTGGCGGGACGGCATGTGTGGGTCGTCGATGATGTGATGACCACCGGTGCCAGCCTGGATGAACTGGCTCGCACCCTCAAGCGTCACGGCGCGGCAAGGGTGGAGAATCTGGTGCTTGCCCGCACGCCTTGAGTGCGCCGCCGGTCAGCTTGTCTTGAAGGTTTCATTCATGTTCGACATCGTCCTCTTCCAGCCCGAAATTCCGCCCAATACCGGCAATGTGATCCGTCTGTCGGCCAATTGCGGGGCCAGGCTGCATTTGGTCAAGCCGTTAGGCTTCGAGATCAGCGACCGGACGCTTGCGCGCGCCGGCTTGGATTACCACGATCTGACCCATGTCAGCATTCATGAAGATTGGCAGAGCTGTCTGATCGCGCTGGCCGGTCGCCGGATTTTGGCCTTCAGCACCCGTGGGCGACGACGTTACGATCAAGTCCGCTACCGGCACGGGGACGTGCTGCTGTTTGGGCGCGAAACCAGCGGTCTGCCGGACGAAGTGCTCGCTGCTTTACCGCCGGATCAACGCCTGCGCATTCCGATGCGTCCGGCCAATCGCAGCATCAATTTATCCAATGCCGTGGCCTTGGCGGCCTATGAGGCTTGGCGGCAGCATGATTTTGCCGGCGCGCTCGAGCCATGTTGAGCTGCACGCCCGGCAGGCTGGCCGCTTCAGCGCAAACGATCATTCGTGCTTGGGATCGCGGGCGAGGAGCCGGTCGAGCGCCTGCTCGGCTGACAGGCCCCGATGCAGCAGCGCGTCGACCGCCTCGGACAGTGGCATGTCGACCCGGTGACGGGCGGCCAGGGCGGCTACTTCGCGTGCGGTGGACACGCCTTCGGCCACCTGCCCGAGTTCGCCCAGGATGTCATCCAGTGTTTTGCCTTGGGCCAGCGCCAGCCCAACCCGGCGATTGCGCGACAGGTCGCCGGTGCAGGTGAGAATGAGATCGCCCATGCCGGCCAGACCCATCACCGTTTCCGGTCTGCCGCCCAGAGCCACTGCCAGGCGGGCGATTTCCGCCAGTCCGCGGGTAATCAGCGCAGCGCGGGCGTTCAGGCCCAGGCCCAAACCATCGCAGACCCCGGCGGCAATGGCCATGACGTTTTTGATGGCACCGCCGATTTCAGCACCGATCAGATCGGTGTTGGCATAAATCCGCAACACCGGCTGATGCAGGGCGGGTAGCCAGCGCTCGATGAACGCGTCGTCGCGGGATGCCAAGGTAATCGCGGTGGGCAGTCCGCGCGCCACTTCGGCGGCAAAGCTCGGCCCGGTCAGCACGCCGCAGGGCGCGTCGGTGCCAAGCTCTTCGGCGACGATCTCATGCGGCAGGCGGCCGCTTCCGGCCTCCAAGCCTTTGCACGCCCACACCAAAGGCGTTTTCGGCTGTATCTGCTGCAAGCGGCGCACGGTGTCACGCAGGCCGGCTAGTGGCGTGACGATCAGATGGAGATCCGCGCCGCGGGCTGCGGCTGCGAAGTCGTCGGTCAGCTCCAAGGTGTCGGGCAAGGCCACGCCCGGCAGATAACGGCGATTTTCGCGTTCGCGGCGCATGGCTTCGATTCGCGCCGGATTGCGGGCCCATAGAACGACCGAATGCGGACCGTGGAATGCGAGCGCCAGCGCCGTCCCCCACGCCCCGGCGCCAAAGACGGCGATGCGCATCCGTCTACAACCCCCAGACGTCAGTGACACGTAGATAGCCGCTGGCGCCGTCGCGGTGACGGACGCTCACCCAGCCGTTTGACGCACTGCCGGTCAATTCCAGCACCACGTCCTTGACCGCCTCGAACGCGACTGCAGCCGCTTCGTCCGGACTGCGCCGGGCAATCGCACGCTCGCTGCTGACCAGCACGGTGCGTGTGTTGGCCAACTGACGCGCTTCGATCCAACTCAGCGAACCATTCGGATCACGCACCTTGACCCATTTGTCGAGCACTACCACGACTTCGACCGGGGTGCCCGGCGCGATGATGAAGAGGCGTTTGGCTTGGACGGACGGTGCGTCGTACAGAATGGCCGGTTCATTGACCGAACGAAAGTCGATGGCCTGCGCAACGCCGGCAAACAATACAAGTGCTGCGGCCACCGGGGCGAAGTGGAATGCGCTGCGCATGGGCATTTTTACTGCACCGCCGCGTCGGCCGCGGCGCGTTGTTGTTGGGCCTGGTAGAGCGCTTCGAAGTTGACCGGGGCCAGAATGACCGGCTGAAAGCCCGCTCGGGTGACTGCGTCGGTGACGGCCTCACGGGCGTAGGGGAAAAGGATGTTCGGGCAGCCGATCATCAGCAACGGTTCCAGTTCGCCCTCGGGGATGTTGCGGATTTGGAAGATGCCGGCTTGCTGGACTTCGACCAGGAACACGGTCTTGTTCTCACCCAGTGTGGCGGTGACGGTCACCGTCAGGGTCACATCGAAGATGCCCTCATCGACACCTTGCCCTTCGGTGCGCAACTGCACGTTGATTTGCGGGGTCTCGCGCTCGAGGAAAATTTTTGGCGCATGGGGCACTTCCAGCGACAGGTCTTTGACGTACAGTTTCTCAATGTTGAATACGGGCTGGGCGTTTTCGGTCATGTAATAGGTCCGATCGGTGGTGGGTGAAATGAACGGTGTTTACGGCCATCCGGCCTGCTATGGAGCGCCGCCAGCGAGCAGGGGGTCCAGTTTGCCTGCGCGGTCGAGCGCGTAGAGGTCGTCGCAGCCGCCGACATGGTAATCGCCAATGAAGATTTGCGGAACCGTGCGGCGCCCGGTCAGTTGCATCATCTCGTCGCGTCTTGCGGGGTCGAGGTCGATGCGGATTTTCTCCAGGTTGCTCACGCCTTTGCGCTTGAGTAGCGCTTCGGCGCGGACGCAGTAGGGGCACACACCGGTGGCGTACATACGGATATGGGGCGCGTTGCTCATTTCTTTTTTCCCTTGTCCTTGTTGCGGCCATGCTCGAGCGGCTGACCGGCCTTTTCCCACTCGTACAGGCCACCGCGCAGATTGAAGAGCTTCTCGAAGCCGGCTTTTTTCAACACCGCGATGGCGTTTGCCGAACGGGCGCCGCTGGCGCAACAAAGGATCAGCGGGCGGTCGCGCAGTTTGTCCAGCTCGCCCTTGCGTCGTTCGAGATCCTTGAGCGGAATGTGGCGGGCGTTGGGGATGTGCCCCTTGTTGTACTCGCCGTCGTCGCGGACATCGATCACCACCGCGTCTTCGCGGTTGATCAGCAACGTGGCTTCGATCGGCGACAACAGCGACTTGTCGGCCTTCATGCGTACCGTTTCGATCAGCAGCCAGGTGCCGCTAAATGCCGCCAGCGCCGCCCAATGCCAGTTTTGTTGCAGAAATTCCACTTGGTGTTACTCCGTTTCGGGGGGGGCTCAACTACCCGGTTTGTCACTACAGAATACTTCGCGCATCAATACGATCAATTGCAGCGTGCGCTGATCGCCCACACGATAGAACACCCGATTGGCCTCCTTACGTGTTTGCAGCACGCCTTTGTCGCGCAGGATGGCAAGATGCTGCGAGATGTTGCTCTGAGAGGTGCCGACCGCTTCGACGATGTCCTGCACACAGACATCGGTGTCGCCGAGCACACACAGAATCTTCAGCCTCAGAGGGTGCGCGATGGCCTTCAACGCGCGGGCGGCAGTCTCGATGTGCTCGTGCCGATCGATGAGCGTGAAGATGTCGTCCTTGATCACGATGCGCTGCGAGAAGATAAAGCGGCTAGTATAAAATACGGTGCCACAGATTAGCGTGCGAGAACACTTGCAGCCACCGTTATCTTTCTTCCTCGGTTGCCTGAACCGCGCTCTGCGGCAGTCTTTCGCCGCCTCGAGCTGGGTGGGCGCGGGCGCGCGGCGCAGCGCATGTCGGTGGCGTGCAAAAGCGAAAGCGTTGGCGCCGGCGTGGGGTTCGATCCGGGCGTTTCCGGATTGAATGCTGGAGGCGTCATGTCGGCACGACCGGGAAGTCGCATACTCCTTGTTGCCTTTGGGTTGTGGGTGGGGCTGCTGCTGCCGGACTGGGGCGTCGCCAGCCCGGCAAACGAAGCCGAACAGCGGCGTGCCGACCTGGAAGCGGTCAAAGAGCGTCTGCGCGAACTGCAAAAGGAGATTGCTGCCACCGAAGCTTCTCACGATAGCGCAGTCGGGGCGCTGGCAGCGGCCGAGCGCGAGGTCTCGCGGCTGGAGCGCCGGCTGCGGCAACTGGCCGCCGAGCGGCAAGAGGCCGAGCAGGCCCTGACCCGTTTGGCGCGCGAGCAGGTCGAAGTCCAGTCCCGTATCGATGCCCGGCAATCCGAACTGGGCGATTGGCTGCGCCGTCATTACATGTTCGGCGCAGCCGACGGGATCGCACCGTTGTTGTCTGCGCGCGATCCGAATCAACTCGCGCGGGATGCGTATTACCTGGAGCACCTCGGTCGTGCCCGGTTGGCGCTGATCGACGCTTTGCGCGGCGATTTGAAGCAAAAGGCCGATTTGGCCGCGGCCGAGGCGGCGCGTCGGGACCGCTTGGCGGCGCTCGAAGTGGAGCAGGCCGCGCGTCGCGCCGAGCTGCAAGCCATGCACGCGACGCGCCAACGCGCGGTGGCCGAGTTGGCCGAGCGTCTCAAGGGGCAGCGTCAGGAGGCTTCCTCGCTGCGTCAGGATGAGCAACGTCTGAGCAAGCTGATCGATGCATTGGTGCGCGCTGCGCGGGCCCAGCAGCGCGCGCGGGAGCAGGCTGCAGCCAGCGCATCCCGTCAGCGCTCGGGGACAGTGAGGTCGCCTGCTCAGCCCGCCGAGCCGGTCGTCGCCACGGTGCGCGAGGCGGCAGGAGCGATGGCGGGTGAAGTCGATTTCGAAAAATTGCGCGGCAAGCTGCGTTTTCCGGTGCGCGGCGAACTCGTCGGCCGCTTCGGCGCTCCAAGGGCCGAAGGCGGCACTAGTTGGCGGGGCGTGTTCATCCGGGCCGCAGGCGGTGCGGATGTGCGCGCGGTGGCGGCGGGCGAGGTGGTGTACTCGGACTGGCTGCGTGGCTTTGGTAATCTGATCATCCTCGACCACGGCAAGGGCTATCTCACCGTGTATGGCAATAATGACGCGCTGCTGCGCGAGGTGGGCGATCGAGTGGCCGGCGGTGACACGATTGCCAGCGTGGGAAGCAGCGGGGGTGTCGAGGAATCCGGTTTATACTTTGAAATCCGCCACGAGGGCCGGCCGGTGGACCCGATGCAGTGGGTCCGGCTCGATTGAGGCGACAGGTGCGTGGCGGCGGTCCGCCAATGGAGTGTTCATGCGTAGCAAGTTGCAAACCATCGGGCTCATCTTTACCGGCGTGCTGGCCGGCATACTGATCAGCCTGAATTTTTCCGCCCAAGCAGACAAGGCGGCCCTGGCGCCTTTGCCGGTCGAAGAACTGCGAGCTTTCGCCGATGTGTTCAACGCCATCAAGCAAGGCTATGTCGAACCGGTCGAAGACAAAAAGCTGATCACCCATGCGATCAGCGGGATGCTGTCGAATCTCGACCCGCACTCGGCGTATCTGGATGCCGAGGCGTTCAAGGAGCTTCAGGTCGGCACGCAGGGCGAGTTCGGCGGCTTGGGCATCGAGGTCGGCATGGAAGACGGCTTCGTCAAGGTGATTTCGCCAATCGAAGACACCCCTGCGTTTCGCGCTGGCGTGCAGGCCGGCGACCTGATCGTCAAGCTGGATGACACCCCGGTCAAAGGCATGACGCTCAACGATGCGGTCAAGCGCATGCGCGGCAAGCCCAACACCCGAATCACTCTGACCATCATGCGTAAAGGGGAGAGCGCGCCGATCGTGCTCACGCTGACCCGCGAGATCATCAAGGTGCGCAGCGTGCGTTCCAAGATTGTCGAACCGGGCTTTGGCTATGTGCGTGTGGCCCAGTTTCAGGAGAACACTGCCGCATCGCTGGTCGAGCATCTGACTAGGCTCAGCGGTGAAGGGGCGCTGAAGGGCTTGGTGCTGGATCTGCGCAACGATCCGGGCGGCCTGCTGCACGGCGCGGTCGGCGTGGCCGGCGCGTTTTTACCGCCCGACACCCTGGTGGTGTCGACCGATGGTCGTGCCGAGGACGCCAAACGTGAATACCGTGTCAGACCCGAGGATTATCTGCGCGGCCGGCGTGACGATTTCCTGCGCGCGCTGCCGGCTGAAATCCGCGATGTGCCGATGGTGGTATTGGTCAACGGTGGATCGGCCTCCGCGTCCGAAATCGTTGCTGGCGCGCTGCAGGATCACAAACGTGCGGTCATCATGGGTACGCAGACTTTTGGCAAGGGTTCGGTGCAAACCATCTTGCCGCTCAACAACAACACTGCGATCAAGCTCACCACGGCGCGTTACTACACACCGAGCGGACGCTCGATTCAGGCCAAGGGCATCGAGCCGGACATCGTGGTCGAGGAAAGCGTCAATGGGTCTTCCCGTCGTATCCGCGAGGTCGATCTGCAAGGCCATCTGAACAACGACCGCTCACCGGAAGAAGCCACGCCGTCTGGCGGCGAGGGAGGGGTCGATCAGGACGAGCCGCCGGTGCGCTTCGAGATGGGCGGCAAGGACGACTACCAGCTCAGTCAAGCGATCAATCTGTTAAAGGGGCTGCAGATCGTCCAGAATAAAAAATAGCGTCAGAAGGTAGGCGCTGAGGAGGGGGAGTGATGCGTCGTGAAACTGCCTATAAGCTGGCCGGACGGCAGCACGAACATACCGTCAGCGCGGCAGGCATCCACAAGGAGCGTGAACTGCGTTTCAAGGCTCTGCCGCCGGGGCAGGTGGAGGCGGCGTATCGCTCCTTGAGGATGCTCAAGGGCTTGCAGGTCGAATGCCGGCCCAACCCGCTGGCGCTGACGGTGCGCTATTCGGTGCTGGAATACTCGATGGAGTCCATCGAGAATGCGCTGCGCGAGGCCGGCTTTGCCCTGGACAACACGCTCTATATGAAGCTGGTGCGGGCGCTGGTTTATTTTTGCGAGGAAACCCAGCGCCACAATCTCGAATCGCCAGAGCGTCTGATCAAAAAGTCCAATGAGGTCTATATCCAAGCCTGGGATCAGCATCCGCACGGCGATCACGACGACACCCCTCCCGAACTGCGCGAGTACAAATAACCGCAACGGCTGTCGGTGCCTGCTGTATAGGGCAGACTGCGTGTGCCACGATTGTTCATGAACGACGATCAACTGCTGCGTTACAGCCGCCACATTTTGCTACCGGAAATCGATGTCCAAGGGCAGCAGGCCATTCTGGGCGCACGGGTGCTGGTCGTCGGCGCCGGTGGTTTGGGCTCGCCCGCTGCCATGTATCTGGCAGCGGCCGGTGTCGGCACCCTGGTGCTAGCCGATGGCGACACCGTCGATTTGACCAACTTGCAGCGTCAGATTTTGCATAGTGAGCACAGTCTGGGACTGAGCAAGGTCGAATCCGCTCGCCAGACCCTACACCGGCTCAATCCTCAGGTGCAGATCGAGCCGTTGGCGGTGCGCCTCGAAGGCGCGGCGCTGGACGAGCAGGTGGCGGCAGCCGATGTGGTGCTCGATTGTTCCGACAACTTTGCCACCCGGCATGCGGTCAACCGCGCTTGTGTGCGTCATCGACGGCCGCTGGTGTCGGGCGCGGCGATCCGTTTCGATGGCCAGGTGTCTGTGTTTGACCTGCGGCACCCGGCTGGGCCGTGCTACAACTGCTTGTTTCCCGAGGCGTTGGAGGCGGAGGATGTGCGTTGCGCGGTGATGGGCGTGTTTGCCCCGATCGTCGGGGTGATTGGCACCATCCAGGCGGCCGAAGCGCTGAAACTGATCATTGGGTGCGGGACCTCGCTCGACGGGCGGCTGCTGTTGCTCGATGGGCTGGCCATGCAGTGGCGCAGCGTCAGCTTGGTGCGCGATCCGGGTTGTACGGTGTGCGCAAGCGTCTGATTGCCGATCTGAACCGCTTAGGTCGCGGGACGGGCCAGCAGCCGCAAGTCGCCGCCGACGAGTCGCAAATCGACGATCCTGAGCCGGATGGCTTCATCGAGTGCGCTCAGTTCAGGCAAACGGAACAAGCCTTGAGCTGCCTCGCCGAGCAAGGTCGGCGCAAGGTAGATGAGCAGCTCATCCACGCAACCGGTGCGCAGTAGGGCGCCGCTCAGCCCGCAGCCGGCTTCGACGTGTACTTCGTTGAACCCGCGCCGGCCCAGTTCATACAGTAACGCCGGCAAGTCGACCTTGCCGTGGCGGTCAGGTAAATAAAGCAATTCCACGCCGCGTTGGCGCAGCGCTGCGGCCTTTGTCGCATCATCCGTAGCGGTGGCGATCAAGCAGTGTCCGTCGGCCAGAATGCGCGCTCGAGTCGATACCTCCAGGCGGGCATCCACCAACACCCGCAGCGGCTGGCGGCTGGCGGGTACGGCGCGAACGGTTAGCTGCGGATCGTCGGCACGCACCGTGCCAATGCCGGTAAGCACCGCGCAGGCCCGCGCACGCCAGCGATGACCGTCGTGCCGTGCGGCTTCGCCCGTGATCCACTGGCTGATGCCGTTATTGAGCGCGGTTTTGCCGTCCAGGGAAGAGGCGGTTTTGATGCGCAGCCAGGGGCGGCCGCGGGTCATGCGTGACACGAAACCGATGTTCAGCTCATAGGCTTGCGCCTGCAGTAAGCCCACGGCGGTATCGATGCCGGCAGCGCGCAGGCGGGCAAGACCTTGGCCGGCGACTTGCGGGTTGGGGTCTTGCATGGCGGCCACAACACGGGTGACGCCGGCTGCGATTAGTGCATCGGCGCACGGCGGAGTGCGTCCATGGTGGGCGCAAGGCTCCAAGGTGACGTAGGCGGTGGCCCCGCGCGCATGTTCGCCCGCGGCACGTAGCGCATGGACTTCGGCGTGCGCCTCGCCGGCGCGCGCGTGCCAACCTTCGCCAACGATTTTCCCTTCCTTGGCCAAGACGCAGCCCACGCGCGGATTTGGCGTGGTGGTCTCCAACCCCCGTTCGGCCAGCGCCAGTGCGCGGGCCATCAGCGCATGATCAGTGGCCGAAAAGGTCATGCTCGGGTTCTGCCGGTGCCGCAGGCCCCTTGCGACCGCGCCGCGGCTTCGCCTGGACCTCACGGATCACACTGGAGAATTCATCGACGTCGGCAAAGTTGCGATACACCGAGGCAAAGCGGATGTAAGCCACTTTGTCGAGCTTTTTCAGCTCTTTCATCACCAATTCACCGACCTGCTCGCTGGGGATTTCGGGCTCGCCCATCGATAGCAGGCGGGCCTCGATGCGGTCGACCGCGGCTTCCAGTGCTTCGGTGGTCACTGGGCGCTTGCGCAGCGCAAGCTGCATGCTACCCACCAGTTTGGCATGGTCGAATTCAGTACGGTTACCGTTACGCTTGACGATGTGCGGCATCTTGAGATCGATGCGCTCATAGGTGGTGAAGCGTTTGTCGCACTTCGAGCAGCGTCGGCGACGGCGAACGACATCGCCGTCCTCGTTTTCGCGAGTGTCGGTGACCTGAGTGTTGGGATCGCCGCAAAAGGGGCACTTCATCTGCGGTGCCTGTGCTGGGGGTTTTCAGAGGGTAGGGGATCGCGCCGCACCGCCCGCCAGCGCCTACTACTTGCCGTAGACCGGAAAGCGAGCGCAAAGCTCGGCGACCTGGCCGCGCACTCGCTCGATCACCGTCGGGTTGTCCGGTGCGTCGAGCACATCGGCGATCAGGTGAGCGATCTTTTCCGCTTCGATCTCGGTAAAACCTCGGGTGGTCATCGCCGGTGAGCCGATCCGGATTCCGGAGGTGACGAAAGGCTTTTCCGGGTCTTTGGGGATGGCGTTTTTGTTGACCGTGATGTGGGCCTGACCGAGCGCCGCCTCCGCCGCTTTACCGGTGATTTGCTTGGCGCGCAAATCGACCAGAAAGACATGGCTTTCGGTGCGGCCGGAGACGATGCGCAGGCCGCGCTCTTCGCCCAGCACGCGGGCCATCACACGGGCATTGGCAATGACTTGTTCCTGGTAGTTGCGGAACGCGGGGCTGGCCGCTTCCTTGAAGGCTACTGCTTTGGCAGCGATCACATGCTCCAGGGGGCCGCCTTGCAAGCCGGGGAAAATGGCCGAGTTGATGGCTTTTTCGTGTTCGGCGCGCATTAAAATGATGCCCCCGCGCGGACCGCGCAGCGTTTTATGGGTGGTCGACGTGACCACGTCGGCATGCGGCACCGGATTGGGATAGTAACCCGCTGCAATCAGGCCGGCGTAGTGGGCCATGTCCACCCAGAAAATGGCGCCTACTTCCTTGGCCACCCGGGCAAAGCGCTCCCAGTCGATGCGCAGCGAATAGGCCGAGGCCCCGGCGACGATGATCTTGGGTTTGTGCTCGCGGGCCAGCCGCTCCATCGCCGCGTAGTCAATTTCTTCTTTTTCGTCCAAGCCGTAGGCCACCACGTTGAACCATTTGCCGGACATGTTGAGCGGCATGCCGTGGGTGAGATGGCCACCTTCGGCCAAGCTCATGCCCATGATGGTATCGCCCGGCTGGGCGAACGCCATCAGCACCGCCTGGTTGGCCTGGGAGCCGGAGTTGGGTTGCACGTTGGCGGCTTCTGCGCCGAACAGCGCTTTGAGCCGGTCGATGGCCAGCTGCTCGATCACATCCACATGCTCGCAGCCGCCGTAGTAACGCTTACCCGGGTAGCCTTCGGCGTATTTGTTGGTAAGCTGGGAACCTTGGGCTTCCATGACCGCGTAGGAAACATAGTTTTCAGACGCGATCAGTTCGATATGGTCTTCCTGACGGCGGTTTTCCGCCTGCACGGCGGCCCACAGCTCCGGATCGACCTTGGCGAGGGTGTCTTGCGAAGAGAACATTCGACAGGCTCGGAAAGGTTGTTTTAAAAGCGGATATTACCATGCGCCCAGCCGGTGCATGGGGCGTCCAAGGCGTTAGAGCGGATGCGGTTTCAGGCGTTGGACAGTTCGTCGCGTGTGTGGTGCAGGTGGGACTGGTCGGCCCAGGAGACCAGGCGCCAGTGGTCGCTGCCGATTTCCAGCCAGTTCAGCGCGGCGTTGGGGATGGCGAAGTCGCGTGCCGTGTCGAGCGGCTTGCCGGTTGCCAGCCGTCGGGCGATGTCGAGCACGCCACCGTGGGTGACGACCAACACCTGTTCGCCGGGGTGGCGCGCGGCAATTTCCTGCAGGGTGTAGCGGATGCGTTTGGCAAAGTCTGACAGGCTCTCGCCGCCGCCCGGGAAAACGAAGTCAGGGTCGCGCGCAAGAAAGCGCGCATACGCCTGCGGATGGCGCGCCTGTGCTTCGTCATAGGTCAGGCCCTGGAAAAAACCGTAGTGCCGTTCGCGCAAACGGCTGTCGGTGATGACGGCAAGAGACAGCGTTTGGCTCGCGGCTTGCGCGGTTTGCCGGGCGCGTGCCAAGTCGCTGGCGTAGATCGCGGCAAAGCGATGACATCTTAGCGCCACTGCCGTTGCGCGGGCCTGGGCATCCCCCTGGTCATTCAGGGGGATGTCCAAATGGCCCTGCAGGCGCCGTTCGGCGTTCCAGGCGGTCTCGCCGTGGCGGACCAGGCAGAGCGCGGTGGGGCTTACCATCCGCCGTTGTCGCCGCCGGCCGGCGCGCCCCAGCCGCCGTCAGACGGCGGCGCTTGGATTTGAATGCTGTCCAGATCGACCTGGACCTTCTCGTCCAGGTTGCCGGTGACGATTTCCGGGAAAGCGATGATCAGCGCTAGCATCAAAATTTGGATGCACACGAAAGCGACCGAACCGCGGTAGATCTGCGTGGTCCTGACGCCGTCGACGCGTTTGCCGGTCACCCTGTCGATGAACGCACCGACCGGTGCCACGCTGCGCAGATAGAACAGCGCAAAGCCGAAGGGCGGCGTCAGGAACGAGGTTTGCAGGTTGAGCGCGATCATTACCCCAAACCAGATCAGATCGATGCCCAGCTTATCGGCCACCGGGGCGAGCAAGGGGATCAGAATGAAGGCGATCTCGAAGAAATCCAGGAAGAAGCCCAGGAAGAAGATCACCGCATTGACAAAGATCAAGAAGCCCAATTGCCCGCCCGGCAGCTTATCGAACAGATGCTCGACCCATTCTTTTCCGTCGATTGCGGTGAAGGTGAAGCTGAATACGGTGGCACCAATCAAAATGAACAACACGAACACCGACAGCTTTGTGGTGGATTCGAGCGCCTCGCGCAGTTTGACCAAGTCCAAGCGCTTGCGCGATACCGCCATGATCATGGCACCGACTGCGCCCATCGCGCCGCCTTCTGTGGGCGTGGCAATACCGAGGAAGATGGTGCCGAGCACCAGGAAGATCAGCGCCAGCGGCGGGATCAACACGAAGGTGAAGCGCTCGGCGATCTGCGACAGCAGTCCAAGACGCAGCAGGCGGTTGAGGCCGGCAAGCAGCAGGGCGAGCGCAGTGCCGAAGGTCAGCGCGATGACCACCACTTCTTCCAGCGTGGTGACGACTTCGCGCCCTTCGATGGCACTGAGAATGGTGTCGTAATTGGCCCCAAAAAGCGTCGAGATACCAACCACCAAAGACAAAAACACCAACAGCGAGCGCAAACCGGATGCGCCGTTGGGTTCGCGGTAGCGGATGGCTTCCGGCGGCAGGGCGGGGACCGTCTGCGGGCGGAAGATCGCCAGTCCGATGATGAACAGGGCGTACAAGCCGACCAGCATGAAAGCCGGAATGAAGGCGCCTTTGTAGATATCGCCCACGCTGCGCCCGAGTTGGTCGGCCATGACGATCAGCACCAGCGATGGCGGAATGGCCTGGGCCAGCGTGCCGGAGGCAGTGATCACGCCGCAGGCGATCGGCCGACTGTAACCGTAACGCAGCATGATGGGCAGTGAGATCAGGCCCATCGAGATCACCGAGGCCGCCACCACGCCGGTGGTTGCGGCCAGCAGCGCGCCGACGAAGATGACCGCCAGCGCCAGGCCGCCCCGTACCGGGCCGAATACCTGCCCGGCAGTGTCGAGCAAATCCTCCGCCATGCCGCTGCGTTCGAGGATCAGCCCCATCAGCGTGAAAAACGGAATCGCCAACAGGATGTCGTTTTGCATGATGCCGAACACCCGCAGTGGCAGGGCTTGGAACAAGGTGCTGGGCAAAAGTCCCAGTTCCATGCCGATGAAGCCAAACAGCAGGCCGCAAGCCGACAGTGCGAAGGCGACCGGGAAGCCGGAAAGCAGGAAAAAGACCACCGATCCGAACATGATCGGGGCAAGATTGGCGGCGACGAATTCCATCACTGACGAACCTCGCCCGATACGTTGTCTTGGGTGCCGCAGGCCGCTGCAGGTGACGCGGCATGAGCGTCGGCTTCATGCGCCAGCGGGTCCGGACCGGCACCGGCCAGGTAGGCAATGCGTTTGATGAGCTCGGAGATGCCTTGCAGTGCAAGCAGCGCAAAACCCGCCGGCACCAGCGCATAGAGCGGCCAGCGGATCAGTCCGCCGGCGTTGGAAGACACTTCACCGGTTTCATACGCTGCAACCAGCACCGGCCAGGCAAAGGCGGAAAGTAGGTAGCACATTGGCAACAGGAAGAAGATGATGCCGCCGATGTCGATCAGGGTACGGGTGCGCTTGGAGAGCTTATTGGCCAGCACGTCGATGCGCACATGAGCGTTTTGCAAAAAAGCGTATCCCGCGCCGAGCATGAACACGGCTGCGAACAGATACCACTGGATCTCCAGCATGGCGTTGGAACCGATATTCAAGCCCTTGCGGGCAATGGCGTTGGCGGCGCTGATCAGCGTTGCTGCCAGGATCAGCCAGATGACGGAGCGGCCGATCAGGCGGGTCAGCGTATCGATCAAGTGTGAGATTTTCAGCAGCGTTCCCATGGCGGGTCGGGTCTTACAAGATAGAGATGGCGCCCGGCACGGGCACCGCGGCCGCGCCTGCGGTGGCGATGCAGGCGGGCGCAAAAAAAGCCCGCCGCAGCGAAACGGCAGGCATCGCGATGCGATTTACAGCTTCTGGGCGGCCATGTACTGGTCGTAGCTGCCGTCGGCGATCGGAACCCACTGATACTGGTCGCGCATGAAGCGCTCATAGTCGCCGAACACCTTTTTCCAGTTCGGGTTTTTGTCCATCAGCTCGGCGTAGACTTCGTTACGGGCCTTCAGCGCAGCATCCATGACATCGCGCGGGAAGCGGTTGACCTTGGCCCCTTCGGCGATCAGTTGCTTCAGGGCGACCGGGTTGCGCGCATCGTACATGGCCTGCATGTTCACATGTGCATGCGAGGCGGCCGCCTGGACGATGGCCTTGTATTCGTTCGACAGGCTGTTCCACTGTTTGTCGTTGATATAGAGCGACACTTGGGCGCCGCCTTCCCACCAGCCTGGGTAGTAGTAGAACGGAGCCACTTTGTGGAAACCCAGCTTGTGGTCGTCATAAGGGCCCACCCATTCGGCGGCGTCGATGGTGCCGCGCTCGAGCGCCTGGTAAAGCTCTCCGCCAGGGATGTTTTGCGGCACACCGCCCAATTTGGCGATGACACGGCCGGCAAAGCCGCCCAGGCGCATTTTAAGGCCGTTGATGTCGGCCGCGGATTTGATTTCCTTGCGGTACCAGCCGCCCATCTGCGCGCCGGTGTTGCCCATTGGGAAGTTGACGATGTTGTACTGCGCTAGAAATTCGCGCATCAGTTTCATGCCGTTACCGTCATACATCCAGGCGGTGATGCCGCGAGAGTTCATGCCGAACGGAATCGCGGTATCAATGGCAAAGGTTTCGTCCTTGCCAAAGAAATAGTAGCCGCAAGTGTGGCAGCACTCGACGGTACCCTGCTGGACGGCATCGACCACGCCAAAAGCGGGCACCAGCTCGCCCGGCGCGTGAACGCTGATCTGGAAACGGCCGCCGGTCATGTCGGAGACCAGCTTGGCGAACACTTCGGCCCCGCCATGGATGGTATCCAGCGATTTCGGGAAGCTGGACGCCAGGCGCCAGCGGATTTGCTGCTGGGCCTGAACCAGGGCGGGGGCGGAGCCGGCGGCGAGGATACCGGCCAGACCAGCGCTCTTGATGAATTTGCGACGTTCCACGATCTCTCCTTTGCTTGTGATGTTATGGCGAAGCGAGAACGATTATAGGGATTCGACCCCGGTGGAAAACCGCGGAAAACCCTAACCTTGGTGGTACGGCGAACCGATTGGGGTGCTCAGCGCCCGGCGACTTTCATGCGTTCGATCAGCAGCGAGCCGCAATGCTTGGCGCCGCGCGGCAAGGCATCGTTGCCCACCGCGACGATGCTGCGGAACATGTCGCGCAGATTGCCGGCGATGGTGATTTCTTCTACCGGGTGCTTGATGCGCCCTTTCTCCACCCAGAAACCGGCCGCGCCCCGCGAATAGTCACCGGTGACATAATTCACCCCGTGGCCGAGCAGTTCGGTGACCACCAGACCGCGGTCCATCTTCTTCAACAGACCATCGAAATCCAGCTCACCGGCGGCGACCCGCAAGTTGTGCGAGCCGCCGGCGTTACCGGTGGTCTGCATGCCGAGCTTGCGGGCGGTGTAGGTGGACAAGAAGTAACCTTGCAGCACTCCATCGACCACGACCTCGCGGTCATGGGTGGCCACGCCGTCGTTATCGAACGGCGTGCTGCCGAAGGCGCAACGGATGTGCGGGCGCTCGGCGATGTGGATGAGCGGCGAAAACACCTGCTTGCCCAGGCTGTCGAGCAGAAACGATGACTTGCGGTACAGCGCGCCGCCGCTTGCGGCCTGGACGAAGTTGCCGATCAGTCCAACGGCCAGTGGCGCTTCGAACAGCACCGGCGCTTCGCAGGTGCGGATTTTTTTTGCGCCCAGGCGAGCCACCGCGCGTTCGGCGGCACGGCGGCCGACTTCTTCGGCGCTCATCAGCTCGTCCGCTTTGCGCCGACTGTCGTACCAGTACTCGCGCTGCATGCCGTCGCCCTCGCCCGCGATCACCGAGCATGACAGACCGTGCCGGGTCGAGGCATAGCCGCCCACGAAGCCCAGGCTGTTGGCCGAGACGAAGTGCGAACGTTGCGCCGACACCGAGGCGCCCTCGGAATTGGTCACCTTGTTGCTGGTGGCGAAGGCGGCTTCCTCGCAGCGATGAGCGAGCGCGATGGCTTGTTCCACGCTGAGCGTCCAGGGGTGATCCAGGTCGAGGTCCGGGCAGTCTTTGGCCAGCAGCGCCGCGTCGGCCAGGCCGGCGCAAGGGTCGGGGGCGGTAAAGCGGGCAATCGACATGGCCGCTTCCACCGTGGCCTTGAGCGCCTTGCGCGAAAAGTCCGAGGTGCTCGCATGGCCGCGCTGCTGGCCGACATAGACGGTGACGCCGATGCCTTTGTCGCGGTTGTACTCGATTGTGTCGACTTCGCCACGGCGTACCGTTACGGTTTGGCCTACCCCTTCCGACACCTCGGTCGCGCAGGCCGAGGCACCGCACTTGCGGGCAAACTTGAGCACATCGGCGGCGATCTCTTGCAATTGCTGGTGAGAAAAGGCGAAATCCTGAGCAGACATGGGCATGGGACCGAAAGGCGCAAAGGCTATAATCTTACCCCGATCACACCGCCATCCCGACTCCATGATGCAAGACCTTCACGACGGTTCCGGTCAGCACTTCGATGAGCCGAGCAAAAGCCAGCGCAAGCGACAGATGCATGCATTGCAGGAGCTGGGCGAACAGCTGGTCGCGCTGTCGGCCGAGCGGCTGCGCAAGGTGCCGATGCCCGAGGCGCTCTTCGACGCGGTACGCGACGCCCAGCGTTTTACCTCGCATGGCGCGCGTCGCCGGCAGATGCAGTACATCGGCAAGCTGATGCGCACCATCGATCCGGCGCCTATTCAGGCCGAGCTCGATGCCTTCAATGGCGTCTCGAAGGCCGAAACCGCGCGGATGCATCGATTGGAGAAATTGCGCGCCGATTTGCTCGAAGACGAGACGGTGCTTAGCACGCTGGCCCAGCGCTGGCCACAGGCCGATCTGCAGCAGTTGCGCACGCTGCGTCGCAATGCGCTCAAGGAGCGCGAGCAGAACAAACCACCACGGGCTTTTCGCGAGTTGTTCCGTTTGTTGCGCGAACTGGATGAAAGTGAAAGCGCCCGCCTGCTGGCCCAGGGCGGTCAGCACGATGTGAGTACCAACACCGGGGAGCGGTCATGAGCCAGACGATGCGTATCGGTTTATTGTCAATCAGCGATCGTGCCGCCGATGGCACCTATGAAGACCAGGGTATTCCGGCCTTGCGCGACTGGCTGGGGCGGGCGCTGCGCTCGCCGTGGCAAGCGGTGTGCCGACTGATTCCGGATGAGCGTGCGTTGATCGAGCGCACTCTGATCGAGTTGGCCGATGTCGAAGGCTGTCATCTCATTCTGACCACCGGCGGCACCGGTCCGTCGCCACGCGATGTGACGCCCGAGGCCACTTTGGCGGTGGCCGACAAGGAAATGCCCGGCTTCGGCGAGGAAATGCGTCGCATCAGCCTGAACTTTGTGCCCACCGCCATCCTGTCCCGCCAAGTTGCAGTGATTCGTGGTCAGACGCTGATCATTAACCTGCCCGGTCAGCCCAAGTCGATCCGCGAGACGCTCGAGGGGGTGCGTGCGGCAGACGGCAGCGTCAGTCATGTGGGCATCTTCGCGGCGGTTCCCTACTGCGTGGACCTGATCGGCGGGCCGTACATGGAAACCGACGAGTCGGTGGTCCGGGCCTTCCGGCCCAAAAGCGCAATCCGCCCGCGCCCGTAGGCGCGGCCGATGCTGCCTCTACCGGGGTACGATGCGGATCACCTTGTTCTTGATCTGCGGGCAACCCGGCCCGCCGGCCGCCAGCTGCCGGCGCCGTTCTAGTTCGCGCCACCAGCCGCGCACGCCCAGCAGGGCAGCCAGCGCCAGGGCGTAGAGCAGCGGTTCGAGCACATCGGCTTTGACCAGCCACCAAAAATGCACTACGCCCAGCACCGCGATGGCATATACCGAACGGTGCAACGCCTGCCAGCGCCGCCCGCCAAGGCGGCCGATGGCGAAGGCGTTGGAAGTGGCGGCCAGCGGCACCATCAGCACGAAGGCGGCCAAGCCCACGGTCACGTAGGGGCGTTCCAGGATATCGTGGGCGATCAGCGTCCAGTCGAGCCACAAATCCAGCCACAGCCAGTTGGCCAAGTGGGCGCAGGCCCAGGCAAAGGCGAACAGCCCCAGCATGCGGCGCAGGCGGAGCAGCCAGTGTATTCCAGTGAGCCGGCGTAGCGGGGTGACGGCCAGGGTGATCAATAGCATGCGCAACGTCCATTCGCCGGTTGCGTGCTGCAGGGCTTGGATCGGGTTGGCGCCCAGGGTGCCGCTAAACCAGCCTGCGGCCAGATGCGCCGCCGGTATCGAGCAGAGCAAGAACACCGCCATTTTGATGAAAGCGATCTGACGGGCAGTGGGTATGCGCAGGTTCATCGGTACGAGAAGGTCAGAACAAAGTCAGAAATTCGTCTTGAGATCCATGCCCTGATAGAGCTGGGCCACCTGTTCGGCGTAGCCGTTGAACATCAGTGTGGGGCGGCGGCGTAGTTCGCCGATGCGTCGCTCGGTGGCCTGGCTCCAGCGCGGGTGCGAGACCTCGGGATTGACGTTGGCGTAGAAGCCGTATTCATGCGGGGCGGCGGTGTTCCAGGCGGTGGCGGGTTGCCGCTCGGTGAGCCGGATGGCGACCAGTGACTTGATGCTCTTGAAACCATACTTCCACGGCACCACGATGCGCAACGGCGCGCCATTTTGTGCCGGCAGCAGCTCGCCGTACAGCCCAAAGGTGAGCAGGGTGAGCGGATGCAAGGCTTCGTCCAGACGCAGCCCCTCGGTGTAGGGCCAATCCAGCACCGGCCGGCGCAGCATGATCTGCGGGTCATAGTGGGTGACGAAGGCCACGTATTTCGCGCTGCCCAGCGGTTCGACCGCGCGCAGCAGCGCAGCCAGCGGATAACCGACCCAGGGCACAACCATGGACCATGCCTCGACGCAGCGCAGCCGATAAATGCGCTCTTCGAGCGGGGCGAGCTTGCGCAACGTATCGATGTCGAACGTCTGCGGCTTGTTGACCAGGCCCTCGACCCTCACGGTCCACGGTTCCAGTGCCATGCGCACAGCGTTCTTGGCCGGGTCTTCCTTATCGGTGCCGAATTCGTAGAAGTTGTTATAACGCGTGACCGCTTCAAAAGGAGTGGGCGTCTCGTCGGTGCGGTAGGGGCCGGCAATGAGCGGGCCGAGCGCGCTCGCCGCACGCGCCTCGGGCAACAGTCCATGCCACAGTGCGGTGGCGGCAGCTACCCCCAGGCCAGCGTGGCGGAGGAATTCGCGCCGGCGTTCGAATTGCTCGCGCGGGGTGATCTCCGAAGGCGGAATGTCTGCAGGGCATTTGATGAGCATGAATTGAGGCTCGCAAAAGCGATCAGAGGCCCGACGGTGAAGCCGGTTTCACAAGCTGTCGTGGCCTTGTGACTCCCTGTTGTTGGCCAAGGTTCAAACCGGCTGGACGCACGCCCTGCACGGGCTGCTAGAATCGTCAGTTCCCCAACGTCAGTGCAAGAGTCCGGTCATGTCTGCCTCGGTGAAAATTCATATCGACGACGTCCGCATTCAGGAAATCAAGGAACTCGTGCCACCGGCGCATGTGCTGCGCGAGTTTCCGGCCAGCCATAAGGCTGCGGAAGTCACCTACGAGGCGCGCCAGGCCATTCATCGCATTTTGTACGGTGCGGACGATCGGCTGTTGGTGGTGATCGGTCCGTGCTCGATCCACGATGCCGATGCCGCGCTGGAATACGCCGAGCGGCTGAAGAAAGAAGCCGACCGCCTCAAGGACGATCTTCTGGTGGTCATGCGGGTGTATTTTGAAAAGCCTCGCACCACGGTGGGCTGGAAGGGGCTGATCAACGACCCCTATTTGGATAACAGCTTCCGCATCAACGAAGGCGTGCGCTTGGCGCGCAAGCTGTTGTGGGAGATCAACGAACGCGGCCTGCCGGCGGGCACCGAGTTTCTCGACATGATCACCCCGCAATACATTGCCGACCTGATCTCCTGGGGGGCGATCGGTGCGCGTACCACCGAAAGCCAGGTGCATCGCGAACTCGCCTCCGGCCTGTCTTGCCCGGTGGGCTTCAAGAACGGCACCGATGGCAATGTGAAAATTGCCATCGATGCGATCAAGGCGGCGCAGTCGCCGCATCATTTTCTCTCGGTCACCAAGGCCGGCCATTCGGCCATTGTGTCGACCCGCGGCAACGAGGATTGCCACATCATCCTGCGCGGCGGCAAAACGCCCAACTATGACGCCGCCAGCGTGGATGCCGCCTGTAAAGAGCTGGCTGCGGCCAGCGTGGCGGCGAAGGTGATGATCGACTTTTCGCATGCCAACTCCAGCAAGCAGCACCGCCGTCAGATCGATGTGGCACGCGATGTGGCCGCTCAGATGGCCGCGGGCGAGGCGCGCATCATCGGTGTGATGGTCGAATCCCACCTCAAGGAAGGCCGTCAGGATCTGGTGCCGGGCAAGGCGCTGGAATACGGCAAGAGCATTACCGATGCCTGCATCGGCTGGGAGGACAGCGTCGAAGTGCTGGATCTGCTTGCCGAGGCCGCGCGCGCGCGGCGGATCAAACGCGCGGCCGAAATGGAGTAAGACGAGTTTGTAGCCGCAGCCCCGCTTGGCATGCGCTCAATGTAGCCGCCCGGTGCCGCACTGCGGGCGCGGGCTGTAGCCCCAAAGCAGGGCCCAGTCGTATTCGGGCAGAAGGCGCAATTGGTCATCGTGGGCGTAACCCAGGATACGCAGATCGGTGTCGGCGAATAGGCGATGCAGCGGCTGCGCATGGCGACGGCCATCCGCTGCCAGCAGCGCGAGCGCCTCGCGTGGCTGGGTAGTGCCGTGACGGCGGCAGACCATGGCCAGTTCGCCGTTTGACAATCGCACCAGACTGCCGGGCGGAAAACGTCCCAGACGGCGGACCAACAGGCGCGCCAGGTGATGATCCAATTGGCGCAGGTCCCGGCCGAATACATGCTCCAGCAGTTGATCGTGGGTGCCGGTTTTGGCCAGATTCCAAAAATGCGGACCTCTGCCACGTCGGCCAAGCAGGCGCGCGGCGAACACATCGGCTACGCGCAGGATGCGCCCGCCCAGGGAAATTTCGCTGCGCTGCAGGCTGCGCGGATAGCCGCTGCCGTCGATATTTTCATGGTGTTCGGCCACCGCGCGCAGCCATTGGTCCGGCAAAGGGCCTAGACCGGCGAGCAGTTTGGCGGCCTGCATAGGATGGCGCACCAGCGCTGCGCGCGCGTGTTCATCGGGCGCTTCGCGGTGAGTGTACATCTGGTCGTGCAAGGCCAGGCTGCCCAGGTTCATGGTGAGTGCGGCGCCAACCAAATGGCTGACCGCCTGCTGGGGCAAGCCGTGGGCGTCGCCGATTTCGGCGGCAAACAGCGCGGCCAGCATGAGTTGGCCGATCGCAGGTGAAACCGGGCGGGCCAGACGTGCCAGGCCAATGCACGCGTCGGGGTCTAAACGCCACGCGGCATGGTATTGCTCGGCCAGATCGATGAAGGTGTCGGCGGTCGGGCTGTGGCCGCTGACCACTAGGCGTTCGAGTACCGCAAGCGCTTCGCCTGCGTCTTGCAGGGTGCGCGGTGGTGTGGGTGTCAATGTGGGCGCGGCGCTCTCAGCCCGGCAATAGAAACGCCGCCTTGTGGCAGACGTGAAGATGCTCGCTGCCAGCGTCAGCCCCTGACGCAGTAACAAGTTGCCCCGCTCATCGAATAGATCGAAAGGGGCGGGTCTGCCGCCCAGCTCGGGCGGCAGCATGATCGGGCGAAGGATGGCAGAGGACATGGCAAAACTTCCGGGCAGATTGGCGCGGCCGTCTGACCGCATGACAAGGGTGAGAAAGCGATATCCGTGCCAGTCAGGATGCGTAGAATGCGCGCACCTTGTTCTGCGCTCATTTTCAGGGCTGCTTAGCTGATGTCGCGTTTGATTTTGTTCAACAAACCTTTTGGGGTGCTGTGTCAATTCACTGCTGAGCCGGGGCGTTCCACGCTCAAGGACTTCATCCCGATACCCGGTGTCTATGCCGCTGGCCGCCTGGATGCGGACAGCGAGGGGCTGCTGTTGCTCACCGATGACGGCGCCCTCCAGCACCGCATTACCGATCCGCGCCACAAGCTGCCCAAGACCTATCTGGTGCAGGTCGAGGGTACGCCGGACGAGGCGGCGCTGGCTGCGCTGCGTGCCGGAGTGGATCTGGGCGATTTCGTCACCCGGCCCTGTAAGGTGCGCCGGGTGGCCGAACCGGACTGGTTGTGGCCGCGCGATCCACCGGTGCGGTTTCGCAAAACGGTGCCCACCTGTTGGCTGGAGATTGTGCTGCGTGAGGGTAAAAACCGTCAGGTGCGGCGGATGACGGCCAAAGTCGGCTTGCCGACTTTGCGCCTGGTGCGGGTGGCCATCGGCAACTGGGACCTGGGCGGATTGGCGCCCGGGCAGTGGCGTATGGAAGCGAACTCGCTTGCGGTGGCCGCTCGCCCAAGGCAGCTTGGCCGGGGGGTTGCGGGCGGTCGCGGGCGTCGGCCGGCGGGTTAGAATGCCGGCGGTGGTAGTGCGAGGTGTGCCGACATGAAATCCGTTTTGGGTCTGCGTTTTGTGCTTGCCGCACTGGCCGGCATGTTGTCTGTGTCCACGGTGTCGGCTCAAACCGGGCTGCCGATGGTCGAACTCAGTGCCGGTATGTACCGCATCGAGGCTGAGGTGGCGCACACGCCCCAGTCGCGTCAGATCGGGCTGATGAACCGTCGGATGCTGCCGGCGCAGCGCGGCATGGTATTCGTTTTCCCGCAGGCCGCGCGCCACTGTATGTGGATGAAGAACACCTACATCCCTTTGTCGGTGGCTTTCATCGGCCAAGACGGTCGTATCCTCAATATCGCCGACATGACTCCGCACAGCGAACAGAGCCACTGTGCGATCGATGCTGCGCGCTACGCCCTGGAAATGAACCGCGGCTGGTTTGCCGACAAGGGGCTGGGCGCTGGAACCCCGATCCGCGGGCTGGAGCGGCTGCCCGCTGCGCAGTGAGCTCTGGCCCTGCTAAGGGCCGAATTGAAGCGTTTTCCCCCGTCTTATTGTCCGGCAAGCGTTGCCGGGTGCCGGCCATAATTGCCGCATGTCGATCTTCGTCCGCCTTGACCTTTGCGCAGGGCGGCGCAGCCGGAGCCGGCAGTGGCCGAAGAAAGCGATCTCGAAAAAACAGAACAGCCCTCACCGAGGCGACTGGAGCAAGCCCGCGAGGAAGGGCAGGTTCCGCAGTCGCGTGAGCTGTCGACCTTCCTGGTGACCCTCACCGGGGTGGCCGTGCTCTGGCTGCTCGGTGGCTGGTTTGCCGAGCGCATGTTCATGCTGACCCGCCGTGGAGTGGTGTTTGACCGCGAAGCGGCATTCGATCACACCTTGCTGATCGACCGTTTGCAAGATGTGCTGGGCGGTGCGCTGATGACTTTGCTACCGCTGTTTCTGGCATTGATGATTGCCGCCGTGGCCGCACCCTTGATGCTCGGCGGCCTGGTGTTTGCACCCAAGGCGCTGGGTTTCAAATTCGACCGCATGGACCCGATCAAAGGTTTAGGGCGGATGTTTTCGGTCCATGGCCTGATGGAGATGGTCAAGGCCATGCTCAAGGCGCTGCTGGTAGGTGGCGTAGGTGCGCTGGTGCTGTGGCACACACGGGATCACATTTTCGATCTGATGACCGAGCCGCTCGAAGTGAGCATGCCGGACTTTGCCGATACGGTGATCTTCACCACCTTGTTGATATCGCTTAGCCTGGGCCTTTTGGCATTGATGGACGTGCCGTTTCAGCTTTGGCAATACCAAAAGAAGTTGCGCATGACCAAGGAAGAGGTCAAGCGTGAAAACAAGGAACAGGAAGGCGATCCGCAGATCAAGGGCCGCATCCGCGCCGCGCAGCGCGAGTTGGCGCGCCGGCGCATGATGGCCGCGGTACCCGAGGCCGATGTGGTGGTGACCAACCCGACGCACTTCTCGGTGGCCTTGAAGTACGATCCGGCCAAGATGGGCGCGCCGGTCGTGGTGGCCAAAGGGCGTGGCGAGGTGGCCTTGAAGATTCGTGAAATCGCCACCGAGCACCGGGTGCCACTGCTCGAAGCGCCGCCTCTGGCGCGCGCCTTGTACGCGCACTGCGATCTGGATCAGGCCATTCCGGCGGCGCTCTATACCGCGGTGGCCGAGGTGATGGCATACATCTATCAGCTCAACCACTGGATGGAAAACGGCGGCCTGCCGCCCGAGGCGCCCACCGAGCTACCGGTGCCCGACGGCATGGATCCTGGCGCGTCCGACTGAACGATCGATTGCGAATCTGAATGAACGACATCCTCAACTTGCGCGAGCTGTTTACCTCCGGGCGACTTCGTCAACTGGCTGCGCCGGTGCTCATCGTCATGATCCTGTCGATGATGGTGCTGCCCCTACCGGTGTTTTTGCTCGATGTGTTCTTCACCTTCAACATCGCGTTGTCGGTGATGGTGATGATGGTGGCGATGTACACCAAAAAACCGTTGGATTTCTCGGTTTTTCCCACGGTGCTGTTGGTGACCACGCTGCTGCGGCTGTCGCTCAACGTGGCCTCCACCCGTATCGTGCTGCTCGAAGGCCATGCTGGCGGCGACGCCGCGGGCAAGGTCATCGAGGCATTCGGCAAGGTGCTGGTGGGCGGCAATGTGGCGGTTGGCCTGGTGGTGTTCGTGATTCTCACGGTGATCAACTTCGTGGTCATCACCAAGGGCGCCGGCCGCATCGCCGAAGTCAGTGCACGCTTCACCCTGGATGCGATGCCGGGCAAGCAGATGGCGATCGACGCCGACCTCAACGCCGGCTTGATCGATGAGAAAGAGGCCAAGCGCCGGCGGCGCGAAATTGGCCAGGAGTCGGACTTTTTCGGCGCCATGGACGGTGCTTCCAAGTTCGTCCGCGGCGATGCCGTGGCGGGCATCTTGATCCTGCTGATCAATATTCTGGGCGGACTTTTCGTCGGTGTCGTCCAGCATGACATGGCGGTTGCCGAGGCCGGCCGCACCTATGCCCTATTGACCATCGGCGATGGTCTGGTGGCGCAGATTCCGGCGCTGATCATCTCGGTGGCCGCCGGCCTGGTGGTGTCGCGTGTGGGCGACGATGGCGATATCGGCAGCCTGGTCATCGGCCAGGTGTTTGCCCATCCGCAGGTGATGTTTCTCACCGCTGCAATCATCGGCATTCTGGGCTTGATTCCAGGCATGCCCAATTTTGTGTTTTTGCTGCTGGCGGCGGCAATCGGTGCTTGGGGATGGCACTTGCAGCGCAAGGCGCAGGCCGCGGCGGCTGCCGAGGCGCCTGCCGCCGCGGTGGCCGCGCCCCCGCCGCAGGAGGCGCAGGAAGCCAGCTGGAACGACGTTTCCCCGGTCGATGTGCTCGGCCTGGAGGTGGGCTATCGGTTGATTCCCTTGGTGGATAAGGGACAGGACGGCGAACTGCTCAAACGCATCCGCGGTCTGCGCAAGAAGTTTGCCCAGGAGGTCGGTTTCCTGCCCGCGCCGGTGCATATCCGCGACAACCTGGAGCTCAAGCCGAATGCCTACCGGATTGCCCTCAAGGGTGTGGAAATCGGCAGCGGCGAAGCGTATCCGGGGCAGTATCTGGCGATCAATCCGGGACGGGTGACCGGGCCGCTGCAAGGGCGCGAAACCAAGGACCCGGCCTTCGGTCTGCCGGCCTATTGGATCGATGCCGGCCAGCGCGAACAGGCGCATGCGCTCGGTTACACCGTGGTCGATGCCAGTACCGTGGTCGCCACCCATTTGAACCATCTGATCCTCAATCATGCCGCCGAATTGCTCGGTCGCCAGGAAACCCAGGCTCTGCTCGATCACATCGGCAAAGATTCGCCCAAGCTGGTCGAAGATCTGGTGCCCAAGGTGCTGCCGGTGGCGACCGTGCAGCGTGTGCTGCAGAACCTGTTGGAAGAAGGCGTCAATATCCGCGATATGCGCACCATCATCGAGGTGCTGGCCGAACATGCGCCACGCAACCAGGATCCGGTCGAGCTGACCGCCAAAGTGCGCGAGGCGCTGGGCCGGGCCATCGTGCAGTCGCTGTTCCCCGGCAATGCCGAACTGCAAGTGATGGCGCTCGAACCCGGTCTGGAACGCATCCTGTTGCAAGCGGTGAACGCCGGTGGCGAGGGCGGGGCGATCGAGCCGGGGCTGGCCGATACGTTGTTGCGCCAGACTGCGCAAATCGCTCAGCGCCAGGAAGACATCGGCCTGCCGCCGGTGCTGCTGGTGCCGGCGCCGCTACGCATGTTGCTGTCACGTTTCCTGCGCCGCGCAGTGCCTTCGCTGAAAGTCATCGCCAATTCCGAAGTGCCCGAATCGCGCACCATCCGTGTGACCGCGATGATCGGCGGCAACGCTTGAATACGGCGCAAGCGGTTTTTTCACCGATGGGGTTTCAGACGCTGGCCGCCTGGGTGTCCAGCAGTGTTTGCAGCGCATCGGCATCCATGGCGGGGGCACACAACCAGCCTTGATAAGCATTACAGCCGTGTTCGCGCAGATAGTGGAGCTGTGCGGCGGTCTCCACCCCTTCGGCGACGACTTCCAAACCCAGGTTGCGGGCCATGGCCAGGATGGTGGCTACAATGGAGAGATCGTCACGGTCGTCTGGCAGCCCGCTGACAAAGCTGCGATCGATCTTCAAACGGTTCAGCGGCAGGCGCTTGAGGTAGCTCAGCGAGGAGTAACCGGTGCCAAAGTCGTCGATCGCCAGCGTCACCCCGAGGGCACGCAGCGCTTCGAGCACGCGGGTGGTTTGCGCCACGTCGTGCAGCATTTGGCCTTCGGTGATCTCCAGTTCCAGCCATGCTGGCGGCAGTCCGCTGGCGGCCAGCGCATCGCGTACTGCGGCGACGATGTCATCGTGGGTAATTTGACGGCCGGAAACGTTGATCGCCACCTGCAAGGCCCGGCCCGCCGCGTACCAGCGCATTGCCTGTTGGCAAGCGGTACGCAGTACCCAGCGGCCAATCGGCACGATCAGGCCGGTTTCTTCGGCCAGCGCGATGAATTTGTCGGGCGCAATCCGGCCCAGATGCGGATGCGCCCAACGGAGCAGGGCTTCGACGCCTATGATGCGCCCGTTTGCGCAATCGACCTGAGGCTGATATTCGAGGAAAAACTCATTGCGTTCGATTGCACGGCGCAGCCCGGCTTCCAGTTCGAAGCGCTCGCGGCTGGCTTGTGCCAGTTCGGCGGTATAAAACTGGAAGGTGTTACGTCCGCAATCCTTGGCGCGATACATCGCCGTGTCGGCGTTTTGCACCAGCATGCTGACGTCCTGACCGTCATTGGGGTAGAGCGCAATGCCGATGCTCGCACCGATGAATAATTCGTGATCCCCGAGGTGGAAGGGCGTTTGCAACGCCTCCAACACCTTACGCGCGACCTGCTCGGCGGCCGCCGGGCCGTCAAGGCTCTCCAGAACGATCAGAAACTCGTCGCCGCCCAGGCGGGCTACGGTATCTTGCTCGCGCAGCACCGCCTCCATACGGCCGGCCACGGCGCGCAGCAATTCGTCGCCCACCGCATGACCAAGGCTGTCGTTGACGTTTTTGAAGCGATCCAGGTCAACGAACAGTACGGCCACTTGCTCGTGGCGGCGGCGCGCCCGTTCGAGCGCGTGTGCCAGGCGGTCATGCAGCAGCGCGCGGTTGGGCAGGCCGGTCAGCCCGTCATAGTGCGCAAGCTGGCGAATGCGCGCTTCGGCTTGTTTGCGTTCGGAAATGTCGGTGAACATGGCGATATAGCGCAGCACGGCGCCATCGCTGTCGCGCACCGCGGTCAGTGACAGCCACGCCGGAAAATAGCCGTCGCGCGAGTGGAGAAAACGCGCTTCGCCCTGCCAGCGGCCGTGCTGCTGCGCTGACTGCCAGATGTGCTCGCAAAAGTCGCTGTGCTCTGGGCTGCACAGTGCTTCGCAAAGCTTACGTCCAGAGAGCGGCTGCGGGTCGGTGCCGGTCATCTGCCGGGCGGCGCGGTTGGCTTGGACGATGCGGTGGCTTTCGTCCATGATCAGGATGCCCTCCTGCCCGCTCTCGAAAACGCTGGCCGCAAGGGTCAGTTGCTCTGCCTGGCGCACGATGCGCTCGCTCAATGGACGGATAGCCCGTGAGGTCAGCACCGTGCCGACCAACACCAGGATCAGGACGGTACCGGCCGGCAAGGCCAGCTTGCCCAGGGCGGGACTGAACAGCCCCGTGCGCTCGGTGCTCATCGCCAGCGCCCATGCGGGCGCCTGTGGCAGTGGCTGGACGAAGGCGATCCGATCGGTCGCCGCGTCAAGCGGAACGGCCACGGCGGGTGCGGGCAGATGTGGGCCGATTAGCGCGTGCAAGGGGTCGTCGCTGGCGGCCGGTTGCAGTCGCTGCGCCGAGCCGGCGAACTGCAGTAGGTGGCCGTTGCTCAGATTGATAAGGTAGTAGTGAGTGTGACGGCCATAGGTCTGCGCGTCGGCGATCAGACGACTGAGATCGGTCAGCCGGAAGGCGATGATGTCGTAGCCCACGCGCGCCCCTTCTGCCGACCTGATCGGGGCGCCGACCACCAAGACGGGTTCCGCGCCGATCTCGACCGGACCGTACAGCACGATATCGCGGCCCTCGGGCGGTTGCGGCCAGTGCTGCGGCGCTATGGTTTGCCCAAGCTGCACCACCGCTTGGCCGTCGGCGTCCAGACGTACCATGCCGACGATCTCGGGCGATTGGGCCAGCGCGTCGCGCAGCCGGGGCACCGAAAAGCGTTGCAGTTCAGGCAGACTCAGTGCCGAGCGGTTATATCGTTCGAGCGCCTCGCGCAACTGCGTGCGGCTGGTCA